>PNLY01000073.1 GCA_013823325.1 Methylobacterium sp. | reverse complement strand
CGAACTTCGCCTTGAGAGTTGGGTCGAGATCCTTGCGGGCGATGACCACATGCGAGGGGATCGGTTTCGACTCGGCGATCCACTTCACCTGCGGTTGCTGGACCGGCGTCAGGAGGAGATCGGCGTATTGGCTGACGCCGGCGGCATCAACCAGCCCGGCCTGCATGGCCTGCATGGCCTGCTGGTAACCGCCGGCGAAATAGACCTTGCCGAAGAAGCGCTTGGGATCCTCGCCGCGCTGGAGCAGGCCGTTCTCGACGAAGATGTCGAGCGGGTAGAGATAACCCGATTCCGAGATCGGATCGGCAAAGGCGATGGCCTTGCCCTTCAGATCTGCGAGCTTTTCGATGGCGCCGTCACGGCGCACGAAGATGCGGCCGGTATAGGTCGGGCTGCCGCGATAGACTTCGGCGAGCACAGCGATCGCACCGGTCTGCGCGTTGGCAATGACATAGGGCAGCGCGCCCATGAAGGAGATGTCGGCATCCCCGTTGCGCAGGGCCTCCACCGCGGCGGCATGGTCACTCCCGACGAAACCGCGCACTGGAACGCCAATCTCCTTGGCGAGCCAGGCAGAGATTACCTTGATATCGCCCTGGAGTTTCTCCGGGTTCTCCTGCGGAATGAAGGCGAGCACCAGTTCCTTGCGCTTCTGCGCGAGGGCTGGGGCGTGAGGCGCTGCCGCGATGGCGAGGCCGGCCAGCACGAGCCCGCGGCGGTCGATCGTCAGACGCGTCATCTCAATACATCTCCTCGTCGTATTTCGCCTGGAATTCCTTGAACCGCGCCCAGCTCTTCTCGGCCGCGGCCCAGTCGTCGGCGACGATCGCCTTGCGCGTGTCGCTGAGATATCCGGCGACTTCATAGACCTTGGGCTTGGCCGCCGCATTGGTCATGCCGCTGGCGTCGGCGGCGAGATCGGTCGCGACCGTTTCCAGCATCAGATCGGCGTGCTTGGCGTCGCGCTTGGGCAACAGCGTCTCGAAGGTCGAGGCGAAGGTGGTCAGTTCCTCCCAATTGAGCCGGAACTTGGTCTTGCGGCCCTCGAATTTCTGATAGGGCTCATTGGCGTCGCCGATGGTCTCGAGATAGGCGGTCAGGTCGGCCAGTTCCGACTTGCGAAGCTTGAGCTTGTAGCGGTCGTTGAACCAGTCGACGACGCTCGCCAGCGTCGGCAGCGAGCCGTCGTGGAAATAAGGTGCCGTGAACTTGGCGCCGAGCAAGGTCGGCGTGTCGAAGGCGCCGTCGCGGCCGCCCTCATAGCTCGGCCTGGCTGAGCCGATATCATGCGCCTGCCGGTCGAGGAAATTGGCCGAGGGGATGTGGCAAGTGGCGCAGGCCTTGCCGTCCATCTGCGGGAACGGCTTGCGGAACAGCTTTGCGCCCCGCACGGCCGAGGCCGAGGCCTTTTCGGTCAGCCCTCCGCGCTTGTCGAGCTTGTCATTGGGCAGGAAATCGAATTCGAGCATGTAAGCCACGAGCGCGTCGAGCATGAAGGGCGTCGGCTCGTTGCCGGCGAACTCGCTGACGATGACGTTGCGGGTAAAGTCGCGCAGGCTGCCGAAGCGACCATCGCGGCCGTATGGGGCGGTGAAGCGCAGGCCGCGCAGCGAGGGAATGTCGAGGCTCCCGCGGCGGCGATCGTTGAACAACGGGTTGAAGAAGGAGCCGCGTGTGTCGATGGCGCCCTTCTGGTGGCTGATGCCCGGGATGAAGAAGGTCTGGTTGACGTCGCTGCGGTTGTGGCAGCTCGAACAGGCGAGGCCGAGCGAACGCGCCGGCTCTCCGAAAATGAGCGGGCTGTCGAACAGCATGTCACCATAGGCGACGAGCGGCAGATCGGTCTCCTTGATCTCGCGCTCCTCGAAATTCAGCACGAGCTTGGGCAGCGGGTCCTGGTTGTTGAGATTGCTGCCCGGCGGCAGCCAGGGCTTGACCTTGACCTCGCCCTGGGCGGCGACGACGCTTTCCGGCAGCGGCGTCAGGCCTTCACGCACCGTGAAGCGTTCCGGCTCGAAATTGGCGGCGAGATACTCCTCGATCGCCTTGCGCGCGCCGGCGAAGACCTCGAGCTCGGGCGCGACCGCGCCGATGCCGAGCACACCCTGCGAGCCGGCGCTGCTGGTCAGTTCCAGCCAGGCGCGGCCGAGCCGCCTGCCGGCTTCTGGATCGGCCTGATCGATGAACTCGCCGAAGGACCGGTAGAGAGCCTGAGCCTCCAGCACCTTCTGATGCGCCTTGCCGGGCGCAGCGAGGCTGGCGGTCGCCTCCGCAAGCGTCTGGCGCGTCAATTGCGAAGTCGCCCGCGTCGCTGTTTCATAGAGCGCCTGACGGTCCTTCGCCGCGATCGCCTTGACCATCGCGGTGGCAGCTTCCCCTTTCAAGCTCTCGAAATAGATCTTGGCCGGGCGCGAAACCGCCGCCGCCGGGTGGGGATGCTCGTAAGCCGCGCCGATCTGATCCCAGACCACCGGCTTCAGATCGCCAAGGAACATCATGCTACGATAGGCGGCCGCCGCCGGGTGCCACGGCGTCTCGACACCGATATCGGCCCGCGCCGGCGCTCCTTGCCCCAAGGCCGCCACCAGCACGATCCCCATCCAAGCAAGAAACCGGCGCCGCACCATCTGAATCCCCCTAGTCGCGACTGCGATCCATTCGCATGAAGCCGAGTCGACACTACCGCAGCGCGAGGCAGAGTCAATGCTGTTGCGACTTATTCGCAATTAGATCATGGCAAGGCCGCTCTATCCCGCAGGCCTCGACATACGCCGGCCATAGAGGACGAGCTTGTGCCCGGTCAGCTCGAAGCCGAGGCGCCTGGCGACCTCAGTTTGCAGCCGTTCGATCTCATCTGCCCGGAACTCCACAACCTCGCCGGTATCAACATCGATCAGATGGTCGTGATGACGCTCGGCTGCCGGCTCGATCCGGACCCGTCCGCCCGCGAAACTATGGCGCTCGACCAGTCCGTTCGCCGCAAACACCTTCAGCGTGCGGTAGACCGTCGACAGCGAGATGCGCGGGTCGATCGCTGCGACGCGGCGATGCAGCTCGGAAATGTCGGGATGATCCTTCGCGTGGGCGACGACCTCGGCGATGATCCGGCGCGGTCCCGTGATCCGCTGCCCCGATTTGCGGCACTGGGCGATCAGCGTGTCAAACTCGGACGCCATGAGTTCCCTCCGTCAGACCCTGTCTTGCCAGCGGGTCATTCGCGCGAATTGACAAGGACAAGGAAAGTAGATAACCGCTTTTGCATATTATTTGCAACTGAAGGTGTGGGATGCTGGACAAGGGCGCGACTGTCGAAATCGGTTGGCGCAAGGCCCGTGGTGAGCCATCCCTGCTCGACGTCTTCAGGACAATCTCGGTCAAGCCCGGCGCCACGCCGTGGCGCAAGTTCCTTGCCTTCTTCGGCCCGGGCTATCTCGTCGCTGTGGGTTACATGGATCCCGGCAACTGGGCGACCTCGCTCGCGGGCGGAGCCCAGTTCGGCTACACGCTGCTATTCGTCGCGCTGGTCTCCAACATTATGGCGATCATCCTGCAGGCGCTCTGCGCGCGGCTCGCCGTAGCCACCGGCCGCGACCTCGCACAAGCTTGCCGGGACGCCTATCCGCGGGCCGTCGCCTGGCCGCTCTGGCTACTTGCTGAGCTCGCGATCTGCGCCACCGATCTCGCCGAAGTTATCGGGACGGCGATCGCGCTCAACCTGCTTTTCGGCATGCCGCTCGAGCTCGGAGTGGTGGTGACCGCACTCGACGTCTTCGTCATCCTCTGGCTGCAGAACAAGGGCTTCCGCTGGATCGAGGCCTTCATCATCACGCTGCTCGGCGTGATCGCGATCTGCTTTGGCGTCCAGATCGCCCTTGCCGATCCCAACTGGGGCCAGGTCGTGCGCGGCTTCGCACCGACGACGCAGATCGTCACCAACCCGCAGATGCTCTATCTCGCGCTCGGCATCATCGGCGCAACCGTGATGCCCCATAACCTCTATCTGCATTCGGGCATCGTGCAGACGCGCGCCTTCGGCGAGAGCCTGCCGGAGAAGCGTGACGCGCTGAAATGGGCGACGGTGGATTCGACCGTCGCGCTGATGTTCGCGCTCCTGGTCAACGCCTCCATCCTGATCCTGGCCGCGGCGACCTTCCATAAAACTGGCCAGACCGATGTCGCCGAACTCGGCCGCGCCCATGAGCTGCTGGCGCCGCTGCTGGGCCTCTCCATCGCGCCGACGCTGTTCGCCATCGCACTACTCTGCTGCGGGCTGAACTCGACGGTGACCGCCACCATGGCCGGCCAGATCGTCATGGAGGGCTTCCTTGACATCAAGTTGCCGGCCTGGGTGCGACGGCTCGTCACGCGCTTGGTCGCGATCATCCCGGCGATCCTGGTAACCTGGCTCTACGGCGCAGGCGAGACCGGCAAGCTGCTGATCCTGAGCCAGGTCATCTTGGGCCTTCAACTGCCCTTCGCGATCGTGCCATTGGTCATGTTCACCGCCTCGAAGGCGAAGATGGGTGAGATGGTCGCACCGCGCTGGCTTACCATCGTTGCGGCCTTGGTCGCCGCTATCATCATCGTTCTCAACATCAAGCTGCTGCTAGACCTCGCCACCGGCTGAACGCGATCGCGCGAGCTGCCTCAGGCTCGCTTGACTATGCTGTCGCTCGACGGATCGCCGCTGTCGTCGTGGAGCTCCCATGATGAACCTGGCCTCTAGGGTCTAAACTCAACGGCGATCTTGTGATTCAATTGGCTCATGGGAGAGGTCAGTTCCATGAGCCGTTTGTTTTGGTTGAATGACGAGCAATGGTCGAAGATTGAGCCGCTGCTGCCGCATTATGGTAGCCCGCCTCGGGTTGAGACCTTGAATGCGAGATACTCGCCTCTGGGGTCGGCGTAAGCCATTGCCTCGTCGCCGGCGCGAGCGGCGCGACATAGTATTTCCGCCAGAGCCGCTCCGGCGTTCCGCTGTCGGCGTGGCGCTGACCCTTCGGCCCGAGATCAAACTCTGCTTGGCGGGCGCGTCTCTTGCTCGGAGGCACGCTTGAGGCGCCGCGTGTCGACGACCTGTCGGAACTCGCATCCTGTTTGCGGGCGCGAGGCAAAGTCGTTTCACACCTGCCAGCGCTCCATGTCGGGCTGAAAGCTGTACCTCGCGAGCGGCGGCGCTCTCTCGATTGGACGAAGCGATTGCTCGCCTTCGTCGATGCGATGTGCCTGGCGGGGGAACCGGGGATGAAGGAGATCGCCCGGCTCGATCAGGCTCGTCAGCTCATGGAGCGCAACCTCCGCGGCCGCCGGTCGACCAGCAGCCTCCCGGCCGCAATCGAGCTGATCCTGTCACGACCGGTTGTTTCGGCTGCCATGGTCGCCAAGGCGGCCGACGTGACACCGCGTGGCGCCCTCCATCTGATTGCCGAGCTCGGTGTTCGCGAGATGACGGGGAGGGGGGCTATCGCGCTTGGGGCATTCTGTAGAGCCACAGGTGCAACACTCGCGAAAAATGGACGGGAAGCCTCGTGGTGTTGGTTTGATTTCAGTCGCTCCGACCCCTAGAATCGGACTTAACCTGTCCTTGGGGAGAAGCGCTTATCTCTCGAAAGAGCTGCTTAATCGCGACGAGAGGATTCAAATGGCGCGGCTTTTGCCACACGGATGCGAGGAGGCGCGGAACGCCACCCGCTCTGTCATGTCATGACGACCGCCCAGCAACTCATTTCCCTGTTGAAGAGCCATGTTGAGGGCGACAACGAGCAGTTCCTGACAATCGCTCTGCAGGCAGCTGCCAGCGAGGCACGTCGCGGGCATGGCAAAGTGGCCATGCAGCTTCGCGAACTTGTTGATGCCGCGCGTTCCAACAAGGATCGCGTTGCAGGGCGGAAGAAGGCTCCCGTTCCGCTCGCCCAGCCACGGGGTGACCTCGCTAATCTCGTTGCCGTTCGCTATGCCGACGTTCGGTTATCGAGCATGGTCCTGCCAGTGGAGCTCGAAGCACGGCTCAAGCGCGTCATTCTCGAGCAGCGACAGCAGCACAAGCTTCGCAATCATGGTTTGACCCCGCGTCGCAAACTCCTTCTTGTCGGTCCTCCGGGATCCGGAAAGACCATGACGGCCGCTGCCCTGGCTGGTGAACTCCACACGCCGTTGTTCACAGTTCAGCTCGATGGGCTGATGACAAAATTTATGGGGGAAACCGCCTCAAAGCTGCGTCTGGTGTTCTCGGCCATGGCCGAAACCAAGGGCGTCTACTTCTTCGACGAGTTCGACGCCATCGGCGCAAAGCGCGCCGAACGCAACGACGTTGGTGAGATTCGTCGCGTGCTCAACTCGTTCCTCCAATTCCTTGATGAGGACGAGAGCGACGGCTTGGTGGTAGCGGCGACCAATCACCCGGAGTTGCTGGATCCAGCGCTCTTTCGGAGGTTTGACGACGTCATCGAGTACACATTGCCGAGCGTCGAGGTCGCGACGGGGATTTTTCAAGCGCGCCTCTCAGGCTTCGACACCCGGGATATCGACTGGTCCATGGCGGTCACCGATGCCACTGGTCTGAGCCAAGCCGAGATCGCGCGGGCTGCGGCCGACGCGGCGAAACTGGTAATTCTGTCTGATCGGGAGCGCATCACGCAGAACGATCTGGCCATCGCGATAGCCGAACGCAAAGGAGCGGCATCGCAATAACCGATGGCTGACGAACCACCGCGTCCACTTCCTCACGTCTATCTGCCCGGCAACGGGGAAATCCGGGACTACACCGCCAGAGGCGGAGGTGGCGGCACCGATGTGCCGACACGCGATAGAACCGCACATGCCCAAAAACTAACCGAAGCCCTTACGCGCGCGGTGGCGGATGCAGAGGTGCAGTTGAGGGGTCGCGAGCCGGATCTCGCGCGTGGGACGCCCGGCTTCTATCTCGAGTTCGAACTCCCTTCATCCCAGAGCGGCATCGTCGACAAACTTGAGAACCGTCAGGGCAAGTTTCCGATCGAACTCGTCAGCGTCCGCCCGATGGGGGAGGGAAGGGACACGATCGCCGCCACGGTCTTCGTCCCCGAAAGACAGCGCGACTACTATCTCAAGAAGGTGGCCGAATATCGCGATCAGGACCGAATCCAGAGAGTTGAGGTCGACGGCGAGATCGTCGAACGAAACAATGGCCCCAAGAATGAAGTACTGGTCGCCTCCCTCGAAACCGTCCGCCTCGCGGTAGCTAGATCCCTTTACACGGATGACGAGGCGTTCTTCCCAGCGCCCGGTACAGCCATTTGGTGGGAAGTCTGGCTCCGTCTTGGGACGAGAGAAACTTTTGCGGAGGTAGCGCAGCGACTGGAGCTGCCGTTGCGTCAGCACGCTCTTCAGTTCCCGGAGCGCGAGGTGTTGATCGTCCACGCGACAGCGGAAACGCTCGGCCGAATCATCGCGCACACCGACACGATCGCAGAGCTGCGAACCGCTCGTGATACGCCGGCTTTCTTCATGGAGATGGACGGCGCCGAGCAACGCGCCTGGGCTGCGGAGACTGCAGGTCGTATCGTGGCCCCCGATGGCGACGGTCCGGCAGTCTGCCTGCTCGATTCAGGCTCCACGCGACGTCACCCCTTGATCCTCCCGGCGCTCGCCGCGGCGGATCAGCAGGCATTTGATCCCGGCTGGAACGTCGAAGACGTTAGCAACCAAGGGCACGGCGGGCACGGCACGCAGCTTTCGGGCGTCGCCCTTTACGGTGACCTGACCGATGTTCTCGCCGGAGCCGGGCAGATCATCCTGACGCACCGCCTGGAGTCGGTGAAGATTCTGCCCGACCGCGGCGCAAACGACCCCGAGCTCTTCGGCGCCGTCACCGCCCAGGCAGTCGCACGCGCGGAGATTGTCGCACCGAACCGGCCGCGCGCGATCTGTCTCGCTGTGACGAGTGAAGGCGATCACTGGCGCGGCCGGCCCTCGTCCTGGTCTGCGGCTCTCGATGCGCTCGCCTACGGCGCGGACAATGCGCCGCGACTGATCGCGGTCTCCGCCGGCAACATCCGGGAAGACATTCACCAGAACGATTATCTCGTTCGCAACGATACCACGCCGATTGAAAGCCCGGCGCAGGCATGGAATGCGCTGACGGTCGGAGCCTTCACCGAGAAGACAGTGATCACCGACCCTGTCTTCAACGGATGGGGTGCCATGGCCCAGGTCGGCGACCTCATGCCTCGCAGCCGCACCTCTGTTAGCTGGAACCACGATTGGCCGATCAAACCCGATGTCGTTTTTGAGGGCGGCAATCTTGGCGTCGAGCCAGCCACGCTTATCGGCGATCATCTCGACGACCTCGCACTGCTCACGACCTATCGGACGCCTGAGGACCGGGCGTTTACGACGACTGGTGAGACCAGCGCGGCAACCGCACTGGCAGCAAGGATGGGCGCGCAGATTCTGGCGCAGCATTCCAATCTGTGGCCTGAGACCGTCAGGGCGCTGATGGTTCATTCGGCGGAATGGACGCCGGCGATGAAGGCCCACCTTGGCGCGATCAACAAGGTTGCCCTGCTGCGGCGCTACGGTTTCGGCGTTCCATCGCTGGCGCGCGCCGTGGGCAGCCTCAACAACGACGTCACCATGGTGGTTGAGAGTGGGATGCAGCCGTTCGAGACCGTTGGCAGCAAGATTGAAACCAAGGACATGGTCCTCCACGAGCTTCCGTGGCCGATGGAGGAGCTCGAGGCATTGGGCGAAACCCAGGTCCAACTGCGGATCACCCTCAGCTACTTCATCGAGCCCAACCCCGGGGAGCGTGGCCAGACCCGCCGTCATAGCTACGCGTCGCACGGGTTGAGGTTCGCGTTGAAGCCGGGCGACGAGCGCGCCGATGTCTTCTTGCGCCGCATCAATGCCGCAGCGGGACCTAGACCTCCGGCAAGGGCGGCGGGAGACGCAGGCTGGACGCTCGGGCCCGTCCTGCGCAATCGTGGATCGCTGCATGCAGATATCTGGGAGGGCAATGCAGTCGAGCTGTCGCAGCGTGACGCTATTGCCATTTATCCGACTGGCGGGTGGTGGCGGGAGAACACGGGTCAGAGGAAGGGCGACACTGCCGTTCGTTATGCGCTTGTCGCAACGTTGCGCACCGCGGCCGATGTCGATCTCTATACCCCGATCAGCACCTCCATCCAGCCCGAGGTAGCGCCCGAGGTTGTGATCGAGACTTAGCCCTCCCAGCCTGCCGCGGAAGTGATTGTTCGTAAGCGTGTATTATGGGGTGAGGACAAAAGCTGCTCGAAATCGTCCGCTAAGGTCGAACGGGGTGTCGCTTGGCACTTAAATGTAAGAATGCGTCGGTTTCGTTCGAATTGGGCAGTTAATCTTGAGAATGGCCGAGCTCATATTCGCAATTTATCTGCCATTTGTAGATCGGCGCCGAAACTCCGTGCCGATTTACAGGTTCTCCTGCAGCGGCCTCGGAAGAAGCCAGCATCGACCTGACACTGTCGGTTCAAGAGCTTGCTGCCGCCCATGCCGAAGCGCCATCCTTTAGGTAGCGATTCGAAAGGGAATAGGTGTGAGCGCGGATTTCGACTTCGACGATATGGCCCGACTGATGGCCTTGGAGCACGCCTTCTCTGCGATGGCTCTCATCTCGGCCGGCAACTTGGCTCACCTGGCCAATGTGACGATGAGCCAGGCTGTTCAGCAATTCCGGGACGCGATCGAGAGCTCCGTCCATGATGTGGGCGATCGGCCGAAGGAGCTGCAGGTTGCCATGCAGGCTCACCTGAAGCGGATGTTTGACCACCTGGCCAGCATGGCTAAGCATGCTGATCAAATTGGAACTGACTAGCAACGCATCTGGTGGGACGGGTAATGCTGGACGGCGGGCTCAGCCCGCCGTCTTCCCGCGGGCTCGCTTCGGAGCGGCCGCCGGCACCGGCGCTGGTTCAAACTTCCGACGCTGCTGACCCAGACCCATCTTCTTCGCCAGGCTCGAGCGTGCTTCGGCATAGGCTGGTGCAACCATGGGATAATCGGCCGGAAGTGCCCATTTGGCGCGATATTGCTCAGGGCTCATGCCGTACTGGGTGTTGAGATGGCGCTTCAGCGATTTGAACTTCTTGCCGTCTTCCAGGCAGATCAGGAAATCGGCAGTGATCGATTTCTTGATCGAAACGGCCGGAACGAGCTTTTCCTCGGCTGCAGGAGCCGCTTCCTGGCCCAGCCCAGTCAAGGCCAAATGGGTGCTGGCGATCAGCGCAGGCAGATCAGATGTCGGGACGCTGTTATGCGAGACAAAAGCGGAGACGATTCCAGCAACAAGCTCGACGAGCAGATCATTGTTATCGGACATTGCCGTTCCCATGCATGTTGAGGCTCATGCTCGGGGATTATTGCATTCACCTGAACGCGCAAGTCTTTTCTGTCGAATTCGACCGCCATTGCTTGAAGCCGAGGAGCGGTGGGTGGTTCGGCCGCCGCTATGGAGTTCATCGAGCAAGCTGAGGTCTACGCCGAGATTTCTCTGAGGATCTCGCGATAGCTCGGATCGTTGTAGAGCGGAGCCTGGAGAATCTCCTGATCACCGGCGACAAGGGTGAGCTTCATGCCTGCGCCCTCCCACAGCGCGCGCAGAAGCGTCTGCAGACCTTCCAGGTCGATGGGAGCGAACACTGTGGCACGGCGCCCAGGGACGGGCTGGTGCTGAAGCGGCACGAATGGCGCTGCTCTTTGTCTTTCGACCGAGAGTTGGGCCTTCACCGCCGCCGTGCCGCCAGCAATTCCGGGTTCCACGATCATGGTGACGATGCGATCGTGGCTGACATGGATCTCAATCGTCGTGATGTCGTCTGGATCCTTCAGACCGCGAAGAATCCATTGCCGCCCAAAAGCGTCGCGTTCCTCGAAGGCCTCCCAGGTCGAGCAATTGACGGAAACCTGGTTACGACTGGGCCTTGGGGGCGACTGCTGGAGACTGGGTGTGTCGAGCATCATCATTCTCCTTGGTGAACCCCAGCCTCGGCTCCTTAGGCCTATTGTTCTCTATATGTTCTCATATTTCGAATGCGAGTCAATGCCTCTTGGCGCAGCGCCAACTGGACGCCGACCCACCTGCTGGCGCTGATCGCGCTGCCTGATCAGGCTGCTCGTGTCGTTCTTTCGGCCTGATCGTCGGATAGTTGAGGTCCATGCCGTTCTCGTCTCTGAACGATCCTGTCGATGTCGCGCGATCCCAGGCCGCTTTGGATGCCGCGTGGGAGGTGGCCAGGGCTGGTCTGGCTGACGAGGTCCGTGAGCGCGAGCGGACAAGACTTGCCGCGATCGTGGCGAGCCTGGCTCCTGTCGCGGTCGATGAGACGGAATTGGTCAAGCGCGCGCTCGAGCGGTACCGGAAAGTAGCCGACTAGCTGCGACGCTGGCGATTTTCGTGTTCGAGCTGCAGCGACAGGGGATTGTCAGGCCTGGGGCTGAGCGCCTCATTTGCTACAGCGAGAAGTCGAAGCGGTAGGTCGCCGATAGCCCGATCGTGAGCTGATCCTTCGAGCCACGCTCGCGGACTAGGCTCGACTGAGCGGCCGGGCCCATCAGGCGGCTGTACTCGGCAAAGACACTAGTGGTGATCTTGTCCGTCGCCTTCCAGGTGAGGGCGCCGCCGACTCCGAGGGACTTGAGGCCGCCGCCCGGCGAATAGGGGCTGAGGCCCGATGTGACTGACTCTCCCAGGCTGACCTCGTAGTAGGCCTGATAGTAGCTGCGCGTGGCCAGAGAGGCGCGGGGCCCGCCGGAAATCCGCCAGTTCGGCGCGAAATCATAGAAGGCATCCGCCGCGAAATCGGCCACCACGCCGTGATGGGCGCGAATTCCGTGACGGACTTCCGCGCGCAGGCGCATCCAGCTGGCGGGGTAGATGTCGACGAAGATGCCGGCTTCGCCGCCCCATGGCACGGGCTTCAGCCCACGCAGGTCGTGATCCGTCGAGGCATTGCGTTCGAACAGAATCTTTCCGACGGGGCCGACACGGACGAATCCATCGTCGAACACCGCAAAGCCCGGATTGCCGTTTTGGGAGGAGAATGCCGGACCGACACCCGAGCGTCCCAGCGAGATCATCGGCAGGGGCTGAAAGCTCATGGCCTTGGCGCCCTCGTAGCGCGGACCAAAAGTCGCCTGGGCGCCCAGGCTCAACGACCAACTTCCCGCAAGGTAGCGATCCCAGAGCCCCGCTGGCGTAAATGCGGATTCCTGTGCCTGCGCCGACACGTTGAGCCCGGCGAGACCTCCTGTTGCGATGGCGACCCTTAAAATGCGATAGATCATTGATTCAACCTGCCATTGATCGCGCAGGTTAGCATCAGGAAAATTTGAGATCACTTCCGTTTCCGTGAGCAATCGCCCGTCAACGACGGCTTCGCGCAAAAATGCGGAGCGTTTTGCTTCGATTTCTGAAGCATATCGATTATCGCATGCCTCATTCCGGCTGAATTTCTGCTCTCACATATTTGGCTCCAGGGAGATTGTTGTCTCCGATGTACAAAGGGGCCTCCGTATGCAGAAGCTGAAGACGACATTGTCAAATCAAGTCGGCCTGGTCGATGAGATCGTCACCGAGTCATCGCTCGATGCCCTGAATGCTGCCCTCGCGGTGCACGGTATCGACGCCGACCGGATCATCTCGATCCTGCCGGTTCCCGGCCAGACGATGGCGTTCCCCAAACCACCGCAGCTTCGCGTGCTGTTTCGCGCATCGTGACTTCGCGCGATAACGCATGAACCAGCTAGTGAGCTCGGCAACGGTGTAGGTTATAGTCGACCAAAGGCGTGAGGGCCGATGGCTAGGCATCGAATCTATGCAGTCGCCCGTGAACAACGGCCAAACCGTTGATATTGCGCTGGGAACATCGGGATCCCAGTATTCGTTTTCGCCGGTTTTGGCCTGCTGGGCGGGGGTTTTCCTGCAATTTGCGCTCAGCGCGTCGGCGTGATTCCATCGCTGTCCTGGGCGGCGATGGGGAGGCTTGGATGCGGCCGAAAGAGCCTGTCGAAGAGGGACAACGCGATCTGTTCCGAGCCCGGCTCGACCAGATCATTGCCCTCGACCATGCCTTGGTCAGGCTGGCACGGACGATCGATTGGAGCTTCCTGGAGCGGTCGTTCGGTACGGTCTATTCCGATGCCCCCGGTCGCCCGCCGCTGCCGACACGGTTGATGGCGGGCCTGGCCATCCTCAAGCACATGCACGATCTGTCCGACGAGGCGCTGTGCGAGCGCTGGGTCGAGAACCCGTATTTCCAGTTCTTTTGCGGCGAGGCGTTTTTCCGGCACGACCTGCCCTTCGATCGCTCCTCGCTGACCCGCTGGCGCCAGCGCATGGGCGAGGACCGCTTGGCCGCCCTGGTACAGGAAAGCCTGGCGGTCGCCGTCAAGACCGGCGCGGCCAGGCCCGCCGATTTCACCCGCGTCATCGTCGACACCACGGTCCAGGAGAAGGCGATCGCCTTCCCGACCGACGCCAGGCTGATGCACAAGGCCCGCGAGCGGCTGGTGCGCCTGGCCAGGAAGCTCGGCCTCGATCTGCGCCAGAGCTACGCGCGGGTCGGCAAGCATGCGCTGATCGCCCACCAGCGCTATGCCCACGCCAAACAGTTCAACCGGGCCAACCGGGCGCTCAGGGCGATCCGCACGATGTTGGGCCGGGTCGTCCGCGACATCGGGCGGCGCATCCGGGGCGAGGCGGAGCTGGAAGCCGCCTTCGCCCTGCCGCTCTCGCTCGCCCGCCAGGTCCACGCCCAGGACCGGCGCCGGCGCGGCAAGAAGATCTATTCCCTGCACGCCCCGGAGACCGAGTGCATCGGCAAGGGCAAGGCCCACAAGCCCTACGAGTTCGGCTGCAAGGTCAGTGTCGCCACGCCGTTGAACCGCTGCAAGGGCGGCCAGTTCGTCGCCCATGTGAAGGCCATGCCGGGAGCCCCTTACGACGGCCACACGCTCGCGACCGTCATCCCCGCGATCGAGGCAAGCACCGGCGCGCCGTTGCAGCGCATCCTCGCCGATCGCGGCTACAAGGGCCACAACGCCCCCGAACCCTACCGCTTCAAGGTCTTCATCCAGGGCCAGAAGCGGCGCGTCACAGAGACCATCAAACGCCAGCTCCGGCGCAGGTCCGCCGTCGAGCCGGTCATCGGCCACCTCAAAAACGAGCACCGCATGACCCGTAATCATCTCGCCGGCTCGCAGGGCGACGCCGCCAACGCCGTCCTCGCCGCCGTCGGCTACAACTTCCGCATCTTGCTCAAATGGCTCGCCCTTCTCTGCGCCCTCATCCTGACCAGGCTCGCCTGCTCAATCCCGTCACCGAGGCCGCATCAGCGTGCCTGAAAACCGTTCTTCACGGGCGACTATGCAATGAGCGTCGCCAGCGTTTACCCGCACTATCTCGCCAAGGCGGAGAAGAAGGGGCGCTCCAAGGCGGAGGTCGACGAGATCATCCGGTGGCTGACCGGCTACTCCCAGGAGGGGCTGGACGCTCAGTTGGAGAAGAAGACCAATTTCGAAGACTTCTTCGCCGAAGCACCGCGACCCAACCCCTCGCGGTCTCTGATCACGGGCGTGATCTGCGGCGTTCGGATTGAGAACATCGAGGAGGCGACCATGCGGGAGATCCGCTACCTGGACAAGCTGGTCGATGAACTGGCCAAGGGCAAGGCGATGGCGAAGATCTTGCGGAACTGAAGCGCCCGGCTCGACCTTGGTGGGTATTCGCCCGCTCGGGCGGCGGATCCGGACGTGGGACCCTAGATCATCAAACTGAGCTGGTCCGGGTCCTCGTGGTGATCGTCGTCAAAGGATGACAGCGTGACGCCGATCAGCCGGATGCCTTTCTTCGTCGGGAACAGCGGCTCGAGCAGGTTGGAGGCGATGCTCTCCACCTCCGAGGCTGATCCCGGCGGCAGGCCGACGGTGCGGCTGCGCGTGATCTGCTGGAAGTCAGCATACTTGACCTTCAAGGTCACGGTTCGGCCGCGCAACTCCTTCACCTCGCAGTGGCGCCAGACCTTCCCGACCAGCAGTGTGATCTCGGCGAGCGCCGCCCCGAGGTCGAAGATGTCGGCTGCGAAGGTGTCCTCGGCGCCGACCGATTTCCGCTCCCGGTCCGGCTGAACTGGTCGCTCGTCGATCCCGCGCGAGATCCGATAGTACCACCCGCCCGACTTCCCGAAATGCTGCTGAAGGAAGGAGAGCGGCTTCGCTCTGAGATCGGCACCGGTCAGAATGCCGAGCCGCTCCATCTTCGCTGCAGTCGCAGGCCCAACGCCGTGGAACTTCTTGACCGCGAGCGCCTCGACAAATGCCGGCCCCATGCGCGGCGTGATGACGGCCTGGCCGTTGGGCTTGTTCAGGTCGCTCGCCATCTTCGCGAGGAACTTGCAATAGGAGATGCCAGCCGAGGCATTTAGTCCCGTCGCTTCCTTGATGCGCGCGCGGATCCGCATCGCGATTTCGGTCGCGATCGGGATAGCCTGCTTGTTCTCGGTGACGTCGAGATAGGCTTCATCCAGCGACAGGGGTTCGATCAGGTCGGTGTGCTCCGCAAAGATCTCGTGGATCTGGGCGGAGACGGCGCGATAGACGTCGAAGCGCGGCGGCACGAAGATCAGCTCGGGGCAACGCCGTTTGGCAGTGACGGAGGGCAGGGCTGACCTGACGCCGAAGGCCCGGGCTTCGTAGCTCGCAGCGGCGACCACGCCGCGGGCGGCCGAGCCGCCGACGGCAACTGGCTTGCCCCTCAGTTCCGGATTGTCGCGCTGTTCGACGCTGGCATAGAACGCATCCATGTCGACATGGATGATCTTGCGCCGGGAGGAGCCGTCCGGCAGCCCGGCAGCCTCCAAACGCGATATTTCCTGATCCGTCGTCTCCATCGGTCGATCCGCCCCGCCGCCTGCGCGGGCTACAAGAGCTTGTCGTCATCGTCAGGCTTCGCCGGCGGGGCGACGATCACGAGCATGTTGCCGGGAAGCGGCCGCTGCAGGTGCCGCACATCATCCCATTCACCGGTCAGCCAGAGGTCGACCTCGTCGGGCGTCGTCAGGATTGCCGGCATCGCCTTCCAGTGGATCGGCTTCACGATCTCATTCGGCTTGGTCGTCAGAAACCCGAACAGCTCGAACTCGCGCTCGCCGTCGCGGACCTTCTTCACGCCCGTCCACGGCGTCCAGAATCCTGCGAAGAACATCAGTGGCCGATCCGAGTTCTGGGCGAACCACGCATTGGGGACGCGCCCGCCGGGCACCTGGCTCTTCGGATCGGGCTCGGCGAATGACGTGAACGGGACGACGCACCGGCTGGTCGGGCCGAGCCACCGGCGCCACCAGGAGGAATCGACCTCGCGGACGTTGGTGACGCCAGGATCGTAGTTCTTGCTCTTGAGATAGACCGGCGGCGTCGGCATGCCCCAGGTCGCGCGCACCATCTCACGCTGACCGTCCTCGCCGACGCGCACGATCGGCGCTAACGTGTTCGGATAGATATCGACCGAGGGTTCGTTCCAACCCGCCTTGTCACGAAAGGCTTTGGTGAACTGCATCACCGCGTCGCGCGTCGTGGTCAGATTGTACAAGTTGCACACGAGCCCAATCCTCCTATCGCCACATGCCGCGCATGCGCGCGCCGACATCGATACGGACCTGTCGCGGCCCCTCGTTCGCCGGCGAGCCCGGCTTTGCGACCGGCCAGGCGCGCGATTCAAAATACTGCAACAGCGCCGCCGGAATGAACCGGGTCCGCGAGGCATAGACATGGCGATCGCCTGTCAACGATTGCCCGTGCGTGAAAAACCGCTGCGGCACGACGAGATTGAGGCTGTCCTTTGCCCGGGTCATCGCGACATAGAGCAGGCGCCGTTCCTCCTCGATCTCGTCGGACGTGCCGACGCCGAGGTCGGAGGGAATGCAGCCGTCCACCGTGTTGAGCACGAACACCGAGCGCCATTCCTGCCCCTTGGAGGAATGGATCGTCGAGAGGATCAGGTAATCCTCGTCGAGCAGCGACACGCCGGCCTGGCCCGATGTCGCGTCCGGCGGATCGAGGGTCAGTTCGGTGAGGAAGCGCTCGCGCGTCGGATAGCCGGCGGCAATATCCTCAAGCTGGAGAAGATCGGCCCGACGCATCTCGAAATCCTCATGGATGCGCTCCAGGTGCGGTTCGTACCATGCGCGCACCTGACCGATCTGCCCGGGCCAGCCGGCTGCGCCCGAGCGCAACTCGCCGAACAGCGTGATCAGCACTGGCCAGTCAGTGGCAGCACGAGCGGGGCAGGGGAGATTGGTCAGCGTCGTGATCGGATCGGCACTGTCGGCGACCGCATCGAGGGCTGTTTGCGCCGTCGCCGGGCCGATGCCCGGCAGGAGCTGCAGAATCCGGAAGCCGGCGACGCGATCGCGCATGTTCTGCGCGAAGCGCAGCACCGCGAGCATGTCCTTCACATGCGCGCTGTCGAGGAATTTTAGCCCGCCGAACTTCACGAAGGGGATATTGCGGCGGGTGAGCTCGACTTCGAGCGGACCGCTATGATGACTAGCGCGAAACAGGATGGCCTGATCCTTCAGCCGCATGCCGCCCTCGCGGTTCTCCAGGACCTCGTCTGCAACGAAACGGGCCTGATCGGCTTCGTCGCGCACCGTGACGAGACGCGGCCGTTCCGCCGACTCCCGCTCGGTCCAGAGGTTCTTGGTGAAGCGCTCCTTCGCCAGCCCGATCACGCCGTTGGCGGCGGCGAGGATGGCTGTCGTGGAGCGGTAGTTGCGATCGAGCGTGATCACTTCGGCCGCCGGCGAAAATTCCGTCGGGAAGTCGAGGATGTTGCGCACCGTCGCGGCACGGAAGGAATAGATCGCCTGGGCATCGTCGCCGACGACGGTCAACCCCCGTCCCGCCGGTTTCAGCCCGGTCAGGATCGTCGCCTGCAGGCGGTTGGTGTCCTGATATTCGTCGACAAGCACGTGATCCCAGCGCCCGCCGATCTCATCGGCCAGCGCCGCGTCGCCCATGGTCTGCGCCCAGTAGAGCAGGAGATCGTCGTAATCGAGGACGTTCTGAAGCTGCTTGGCCTCAACATAGGCCGCGAAGAGCTCGCGCAGCTCCTTCGCCCAGCCGGCGCACCACGGAAAGTTCGCGCGCAGGACCTCGTCGAGTGGGGCTTCGGCATTGACCGCGCGCGAATAGATCGAGAGGCACGTCCCCTTCGCCGGAAACCGGCTCTCCGTCTTCGAGAAGCCGAGATCGTGCCGGGCGAGGTTCATGAGATCCGCGGAATCCTCACGATCGTGGATGCTGAATTGCGGGTCAAGCCCGAGCTCGATCGCATATTCGCGCAGGATCCGGGCGCCGATTCCATGGAAGGTTCCTGACCAGGCAAGTGCGTCGGTCAGCACGCCGGCCTTGTCGCCGAGCGTCTTGGCGCAGATGCGTTCGACGCGTCGGCCCATTTCTGCGGCGGCCCGGCGGGAGAATGTCATCAGCAGGATGCGGCGCGGATCGGCACCGGACAGGATGAGATGGGCGACGCGGTGAGCCAGGGTGTTCGTCTTGCCCGAGCCCGCGCCGGCGATGATCAGGAGGGGACCACCGATCCTGCCATCGGGCAGGCCGATCCCATGTACGACCGCCTCTCGCTGCCGGTCGTTCAATTTTTCGAGATGCGCCGCATTCATTCCGCCCTGCCCGTAACCGGCTTGAGTCTCAACGATAATCCGTGTCGGCACGGACAGCTTTTTATCCGGTTCTCGGCCGGGCCTTTCGACGCGTCGTGAAGACTCCGATTGACTCACATCGCGGACAAGAACAAATAATGAACGTACCAGCGCCCGACGCGCCTGGAAAGCCCCATGGAGAACGATTTGGTCGATGCCGGAACATGCGGCCCGTCCTGCTATTGCCGAATTACGGGAGCGCATTGCCCGCCTCGATGGCGGTGCAGGGCGCCTGCGCAAGGTATTGCCCTTCGGCGTGACAGAGATTGACCGCAGGCTTCCGGGAGGAGGGCTCGCGCTCGGCTGCCTCCATGAGGTGGCGGGCGGCGGCAATGGCGCGGTGGATGGGGCCGCGGCCGCGCTGTTTGCGGCGGGGATCGCCGCGCGAACGCGCGGGAAGGTGCTCTGGGTGGTGACGCGGCGCGACCTGTTCGCGCCGGCGCTGGCGCAAGCCGGGCTTCACCCCGATCGCCTGATCCATGTCGAGGCCGGCGATGAGAAGGCTTTGCTCGCCTGCTTCGAGGAGGGCCTGCGCCATGGCGGGCCCGGCGCCGTCGTCGCGGAGACCGCGCGCTTTTCCATGACCGACTCCCGGCGGCTTCAGCTCGCCGCCGAAAGCTCGGGGACGATCGGCATCGCCGTGCGCCGATGGCGGCGGCAGACCGAGGCAGGGGATTTCGGGCAGCCGACGGCGAGCGTCACGCGCTGGCGCGTCTCGGTGATGCCCTCGCCACCACTGGCCGTGCCGGGCCTCGCCCGGGCGCGCTGGCTTTTGGAACTCATTCGCTGTCGCGCGGGCGAGAGCGCAGATTTTGAAGTGGAAGCCTGCGATGCAAAGGGTCGTATCGCTCTACCTTCCGAGATGGCCGACGGATCGACTCAGAAGGAAATCGCCCGACGCTTCGCCTCCGCGTGAGGCGCCGCTCGTCCTCATT
Organism: Methylobacterium sp.; assembly: GCA_013823325.1. Taxonomy (GTDB): domain Bacteria; phylum Pseudomonadota; class Alphaproteobacteria; order Rhizobiales; family Beijerinckiaceae; genus Allobosea; species Allobosea vestrisii. The sequence continues at coordinate 10,602 of PNLY01000073.1, read as the reverse complement.
GGCCGCCAGGGGCGACGCCGCGCCGTCACCGCGCTGGATGCGGTCGCCGAAAGCCTCGGCCTGCGCATCGGCATGGCCGCCGCAAAGGCGCAGGCGCTCGCGCCCGGCCTCATTGTCATGGATGCCGATCCCAAGGCCGACGCCGAGGGCCTCGACAAGCTCGCGCTCTGGACCCTGCAGCGCATCTCGCCCGTCGTCATGCCGGACCCGCCTGACGGACTGGCGATCGACACGACCGGCGCCGATCATCTCCATGGCGGCGAGGCCGCGATGCTGGCCATGCTGGCCGAGCGCTTCGCCGCCGGCGTCGAAGCACGCGCGGCCGTCGCCGACACCTGGGGCGCGGCGCACGCCGCTGCGCGGTTCGTCAACCGGGCGACGCTTGTCGTGCCGCCGGGCGAGAGCGAGGCGCTCCTGCGTCGCCTGCCGATCGCGGCACTTCGCCTCGATTCGAACATCGTCGCCAGTCTCGGCGTCCTGGGGTTCGAACGCATCGGCGATCTTCTCGACCAGCCGCGGGCGCCGCTGACGCTCCGCTTCGGCCCCGAGCTCTGGCGGCGCATAGATCAGGCGCTCGGCAAAGGGGCTGAGCCGATCGAGCCCTTTCGTCCGGCCGAGATCGTCGAGGTGCGCCGCGTCTTAGGCGAGCCGATCGGCGCTCCGGAGACGATCGCTCGCTACACGACGGCCCTGGTCACGGCCCCCTGCGCCGAACTCGAAAGGCGCGGGCTCGGCGCGCGCCGGCTCGATCTCCTCTTTCACCGCGTCGACAACACGAGGCAGGCGATCCGTGTCGGCACGGCGCAGCCGGTCCGCGAGGTCAAACGCCTGGCGCGGCTTCTCAGCGACAGGATCGAGACGATCGATCCCGGCTTCGGCATCGAGGTGATGGAGCTCGCCGCAATCCTCGCCGAACCCCTGCGCGACAAGCAGGTCATCTCCTCGCTCGTCGAAGAGCCGGAGGCGGATATTTCCGATCTGGTCGACGTGCTCGCCAACCGCGTCGGCGAACATCGCTTGTGCCGGTTCACGCCGGTCCAGAGCGATGTGCCGGAACGCTCCGTCGCTTGCGTGCCGCCGCTCTCGCCGGAGACCGGGGCGACCTGGGACGGGGACTGGCCACGCCCGCCGCGCCTCCTCTCCCGGCCGGAGCTGGTCGAGACCATGGCGCTCCTGCCTGACAACCCGCCGGTCTGGTTCACCTGGCGCGGTGTGCGCCGACGCGTCCGCCGCGCCGATGGGCCGGAGCGCATCCGTGGCGAATGGTGGAAGCGTGATGCCGAAATGGCGACGGTCCGGGACTATTTTCGGGTCGAAGATGATACCGGCGAGCGCTACTGGCTGTTCCGCTCCGGCGATGGCGAACATGCCGAGACCGGAAGTCAGCGCTGGTTCCTCCATGGGATCTTCGCGTGAGCCGGCCGCGCTATGCCGAGTTGCAGGTGACCACGCACTTCTCGTTCCTGCGCGGCGCCAGCAGTTGCGACGAGCTCTTCGCTCGGGCGAAGGAGTTCGGCATCGAGGCGCTCGGGATCGTCGATCGCAATTCGCTCGCCGGCATCGTGCGCGCGCTCGAAGCGTCGCGCGAGACGGGCGTCCGTCTCGTTGTCGGCTGCCGTCTCGATCTCGTCGACGGCTTTTCCGTGCTCGTCTATCCGACCGACCGCGCTGCCTATGCGCGCCTCTGCCGGTTGCTCTCCCTCGGGAAATCGCGTGGAGGCAAGGCGAAATGCCATCTCGAATGGACCGATCTCGTTGCCTATGGCGAGGGCCTGATCGCGATCCTCCTTCCCGATGTTGCCGACGAAACCTGCGCGATGCGGCTACGCCGGCTCCGTGAGGCCTTCGGCAACCGCGCCTATCTGGCGCTGACGCTGCGGCGGCGGCCGAACGACCAACTTCGCCTCTGGGAATTGTCGAACATGGCGGCGCGCGCGCGCGTGCCGACTGTCATCACCAATGACGTGCTCTTCCACGAGCCTGGCCGGCAGATCATGCAAGATCTCGTCACTGCGATCCGGCACAACGTCACGATTGACGAGCTCGGCCATCGCCGCGAGCGTTTTGCCGATCGTTACCTCAAGCCTCCGGAAGAGATGCACCGGCTCTTCCAGCGCTATCCTGAGGCGCTCGCCCGCACGATCGGGATCATGGAGCGCTGCAACTTCCGGATGGAGGAGCTCTCCTATCAATACCCAGAGGAGAAGCTCTATCCCGACCTGACGCCGCAGGAGGCGCTGACCAAGCTGACCTGGGAAGGCGCGGCCGAGCGCTATCCCGAAGGCGTCACCGATAAGGTCCGGCGTAATCTCGATCACGAGCTCGCCCTGATCGAGAAGCTCGACTACGCGCCCTATTTTCTCACCGTGAACAGTATCGTCCGCTTCGCCCGCTCGAAAGGAATCCTGTGCCAGGGCCGTGGCTCGGCCGCCAACAGCTCCGTCTGCTACGTGCTCGGCATCACCTCGATCGATCCCGACCGCAATGATTTGTTGTTCGAGCGCTTCGTCTCCGAGGAGCGTCGCGAGCCGCCGGATATCGATGTCGATTTCGAGCACGAGCGGCGCGAGGAGGTGATCCAATGGGTCTACGAGACCTATGGCCGCGAGCGCGCCGCCCTTTGCTCGACCGTGATCCGCTATCGCGGCAAGGGCGCGCTGCGTGATGTCGGCAAGGCGCTCGGCCTGCCCGAGGACCTGACGAAGACGCTGTCGTCGCAAGTCTGGGGCTGGTCCGAGGGCGTGGAGGCGAAGCACGCCGAGAGCCTGAATCTCAACATGGCTGACCGTCGCCTGCGGCTCGCCCTCGATCTCGCCCATCAGCTCGTCGGCACGCCGCGCCATCTCTCCCAGCACCCGGGCGGGTTCGTGCTGACGCGCGAGCGCCTCGACGAACTGGTGCCGATCGAGCCGGCGGCGATGGAAGATCGCCAGGTCGTGGAGTGGGACAAGGACGATATCGACGTCCTGAAATTCATGAAGGTCGATGTCCTAGCGCTCGGCATGCTCTCCTGCATGCGCCGCGCCTTCGATCTGCTCGATGAGCACAAGGACATCCGCCTCGATCTCGCGACGATCCCGTCCGGGGATCCGCGCACCTATGCGATGATCCGCAAGGCCGACACGCTTGGCACCTTCCAGATCGAATCCCGCGCGCAAATGGCCATGCTGCCGCGCATCAAACCGCGCACCCTCTACGACCTCGTCATCGAGGTGGCGATCGTGCGGCCGGGCCCGATCCAGGGCGACATGGTGCATCCCTATCTGCGCCGGCGCGAAGGCAAGGAGGATGTCGTCTATCCCAAGCCCGAGCTCGAAGCCGTGCTCGGCAAGACGCTCGGCGTGCCGCTGTTCCAGGAACAGGCCATGCGGGTCGCCATCGAATGCGCCGGGTTCACGCCTGGCGAAGCCGATCAGCTCCGCCGCGCCATGGCGACCTTCAAGCACACTGGCGGGGTCAGCAAGTTCGGCGAAAAGCTGATCGGCGGCATGGTCGCGAATGGCTATGCGCGCGACTTTGCCGAGCGGACCTTCAAGCAGCTCGAGGGCTTCGGCTCTTATGGCTTTCCGGAGAGCCATGCCGCGTCTTTCGCGCTAATTGCCTATGCCTCCTCCTGGATGAAATGCTGGCATCCGGACGTGTTCTGCGCCGCGCTCCTCAATGCCCAGCCCATGGGTTTTTATGCGCCCGCGCAAATTGTCAGGGACGCGCAGCAGCACGGCGTCGAAATCCGCCCCGTCTGCGTCAACACCAGCCGATGGGACTGCACGCTAGAGCCGCGCGACGCCGATGACGGCCGCCTCGCGGTGCGGCTCGGTCTCCGAATGGTCAAGGGGCTCGGTAACGCTGAAGCAGCGCGTCTCGTCTCCTGCCGCGCCAGCGAGCCCTATGCCTCCATCGATGATGTCTGGCGCCGCGCCGCCATTCCGGCCGCCGCCCTCGGCGAACTCGCCGAAGCGGACGCCTTCCGGCCGTCGATGGGGCTCGCCCGCCGCGAGGCGCTCTGGGCGATCAAGGCGCTGCGCGACGAGCCGCTCCCGCTCTTCGCCGCTGCGGCGGTGCGCGAGGCCGGTGTTGTCCCCGAGCAGAGCGAGCCCGCGATTACACTGCGCCCCATGACCGCAGGCAGCGAAGTCGTCGAGGATTACAGCCATGTCGGCCTGACGCTCCGCCAGCATCCACTTTCGTTCCTCCGGGAGGATCTTGCGCGCAGGCGCATCATCACCTGCGCCGAGGCGGTTGCCGCTCGCGATCGGCGCCGCGTCGACGTCGCTGGCCTGGTACTCGTGCGCCAGCGCCCCGGCTCGGCCAAGGGCGTCATGTTCATGACGATCGAGGATGAGACCGGCGTCGCCAACGTCATCATCTGGCAGAAAGTGTTCGAAGCATTCCGCCGCACGGTCCTCGGCGCCGGCATGGTCGGCATCTGCGGCTACATCCAACGCGAGGGAGAGGTCGTGCATGTGATTGCCCGCCAGCTCTTCGATCTCTCGGCGGAGCTTGCGAGAGTTGGCGCGCGCGATTGCGCGTTTCCGTTACCCCATGGTCGCGGCGACGAGTTCCATCGCGGATCGCCGACACCAGATCCGCGCGGGCTGCCGAAGGCTCGCAATCTGGTTGACCCATACCTGCATCTCGATGAGATCAAGGTGAAGACGCGAGATTTCCGGTAGTGCGCGATCTAGGACCGATAGCCCCCTGATTGTGAGGGCGGGATCGCCGAAATTCGAATTATGAGCTAGCCCGGTGCGACGAACGTCGTTCGCGGACCGACGAGACGCAGGGGGCCAAAATGAAGCTGATGCTCGTGGGAACAACCGGACTTGTCGGCCGGCACGCGTTGCAACGGGCGTTGGCCGATGAACGCATTGACGAGGTGGTCGCTCCAGCCCGTCGCCCCTTGCCGCAACATCAAAAACTCATCGCTCCGATCGTAGAATTCGAGCGGCTGCCCGAAGATGCCCACTGGTGGACGGTCGACGCAGTTATTTGCGCGCTGGGCACCACCATGCGAACAGCAGGATCCAAGGAGGCCTTCTACCGCGTCGACCACGACTTTCCGCTGGCGGTCGCCCGACTGACCCAACGCAATGGCGCTATCACTTTTGTCCTGAACTCTGCGATGGGGGCGAATGCCGTCTCTCGCATCTATTACAGCCGGGTGAAGGGAGAGGTAGAACGGGACATCGCCGAACTCGGCTTTCCCTCCCTGACCATCGTCCGCCCGGGCCTGATCGGCGGGGAACGTCAGGAGTTTCGAAGCGGCGAGCGCCTCGCCGCGGGCGTCCTCCGCACTCTTGAACCGGTCTTGCCCCGTGCCTGGCGTATCAATCCTGCGGACAAGATTGCTCGAGCGATGATTGAGGCGGCCGTCGCCGCGACGCCTGGAACCACCATATTGACCTCAACGAAGCTACTTTGAGCTGAGCCGGCGTGGTGGACATTGTATCGAAGCGGTGCCGGCCCGGTGGCGAGCCGAGGCTGAGTCTCTTACCCTCGACCGCGAATGGCGGGCACTCCGGGATGACAAAGGCCGCCACGTGAAGATCTCCTCCACCCAGTTTGACCTGTTCGATGACGCGCCCGGCTACCGGCAGACACCGCGGCCGGCGCCGCGAAAGCGCATGGCGGAAGCGTCTCCCGTTCCGCCGAGCTGGGATGAGGAGGAGGCCGCACAGCGGCTGGAACAGAGCGGCCGCTTCAAAATCCTGCGCAAGCTCGTGCCGCGCCCGATCATCTCGCGGGCGGAGAGCGCGTTTCCAAATCTTGCGGCTCTCGTCGACACAGAGACGACTGGGCTCAATCACGCCAAGGATGAGGTCATCGAAATTGGCGCGGTCGCATTCACCTATGACGACGACGGAACGATCGGTGACGTCGTTGGCGTCTACAGCGGCTTACGCCAGCCGTCGGAGCCGATCCCGGCAGAGATCACCCGGTTGACCGGCATCACGAATGAGATGGTAGCTGGCCAGGACATCGATATCGTAGCCCTCGACGCACTCATCGAGCCGGTGGATCTCGTTATCGCCCATAACGCCGCATTCGACCGCCCGTTTTGCGAGAAGCTCTCGTCCACCTTTGTTGCGAAAGCCTGGGCGTGCTCCGTCGGCGAAATCCGGTGGGCCGACCTGGGCTTCGAAGGCAACAAACTTGGATATCTCGTCGGCCAGTCGGGGCTGTTCCATGAGGGACACCGCGCCACAGATGACTGCCACGCGCTTCTGGAGGTCCTGGCGAGGCCCGCAGGCGAGACTGGTGTTCGGCCGTTTGCCGAACTGTTGCGGTCGAGCGAGCGTAGTCGAGTTCGCATTTTCGCGGAAAATGCTCCCTTCGACATGAAGGATCATCTCAAGGCGAGAGGATACCGATGGTCGGACGGAAGCGACGGACGACCGAGAGCTTGGTGGATTGAGATCGACGATGAGCTCTATGACGACGAAATTCGCTATCTCCGTACCGAAATCTATGGCTGGGAAGACGCCGAACCGCTGACATTGCGGCTGACGGCTTTGGATCGATTTAGGGCTTGATCGGGCACCTAATTTCGGCGGCGCGATCAGCGTTTGCTGAGCTCCTGAGCTTGCAGAAAAGCGGGATCGTCCCGCCTCAGCCTTGTCGACAGGACCGCGCGCGGTCGCTTGAGTTGCATTCGATCTTCACGAGTGACCTCGCCGGCGATGGCACGTCGAAGCGCCGCGGGGATGCGATCGAACACCTGGGCTTCAATGCGCTTCTGGGTTCTCCGACCGCCGGTTGCATTGGCGGTGAACTCCCGGCTGTTCAAACGAGCTGCCACGATATCCGGGTGAAATCCCCCCGTCATGACCGGCAGGTCGAACTGCGTCCCATCGACCATCAATTGCGTGGTGTTCGCGGGGTCGGGGGCTTGATCGGAGATCAGCTCGGCCGGCCAACATAGGATATCCGATAAGGGCATGAAGTGTTTGCGCCAGTGCTCGACTTTTTTCTGGGCCCGTCCGCAGCCGCCCTTCACGATTGGCGCAATATGCTGAGCGAAAACCAGGTTGATGCCTTCGATTGCTGGAAGCGCGCCCGATGCGCCGCTCAATGCCGATGTTGGATGGTAGAAGGCATAGAGAGGGAAGGCTGCTCCGCGCGCTGCCGAAGTGGCATGGCCGACGAGTGTCTGGGCCTGGTGGCCCGCGGGCGTTCCATGGTCGAGATGGTGATAGTACCAGTAGCCCCCGACCTTGAGCTTGGCGAATTGAGCGCGCTTTGCCTGGAGGATGAGCCGCAGATAACGCCCTCCGTTCAATTCGAGAGGAGCGGCAAATATCCACTCCATGTCTCCGCCGGTAGTCGGCTCGTCCGGAAAATCGACGCGGATCCCGAAAGGTTCCAGGCCGACGAGGCTGGCCATGAGGACGTCGGTAATCGATTCCTCGCGAAAATTGCGCTTCAAGCCGCGGTCGCGCTCCAGAAGCTCAGCAACGCGTGGAGGGAAAGAGTGAGCAAGTTCACACAGCATAAGATGGGCAATCTGAGCACAATGCGGCGGAGGCTAGCGAGAATACTGAAATTTTCCATTCGAATATGACGTGAAAGCCCGTTCGTTTCATCGGATAGTTCGAATTAGAGGAACTCGCCAAATCGAGACGGCGCAAATTCTGTAGTCTCGTCCGAATTCAATCATCGGCGTGCCGCCCGGCATTGCCCTCGCAGAATTCACAACCTACCCAGGAACTGTGTTCCGGCACTCCGCCGAGTTGTCCTTCAGAACAGTACCCGCAAACGCCGTAGGTATCACTGGTGTCATAGCATTCGGAGCAAACGTAACGGTTATGATGTTCGATCACTGTATGGTACCCGCTGCAAGACGGACAATTGATAGAAACGTGATCGAAATAGTTGTCTTTATGGACGCCTTCACCCGTATCGAGGGTCTCGCTCACATAGTCCTTTGAAATCTGTGCCGAACATGTCGGGCAGGCGCCTGGCGGACCATCCCCGGAGGTAAAAATGATCCGTTCCGCGCAACCCGGATCGGGACATGCGACCTCGATTTCGGATCCGTGGAAAAAGCGACAAAGGATGCACGACGCGTCTGCGATCGAGCCATGGGGCTTCTCGACCTTCACGGATTCGAAGAAGCAACTTGGACACGCGATGACGCGACCGCCAGCACGGCGATGAGCCTGAAGCTCCGGCTGCTTCGCTTCGAACGCCTTCCTGAGGTAGGCGCGGTATCGCTCCATTTTGGTGCTGACTTGCCGGATATCTCGCTGATAGCTCGCAAATTCGGGCCATTCGGACAACAGCGTGCGCAATGCCAGCCAGCCAGCGCATTGCTCCTCGGCGACTTTCTCGAGTTCCTCTTGGCCGTTCGCTCCAGCCTCTCCCGCGTGCACGAAGTGCACCATCTTGTTTCGGTGCTTCGCGATGTTTCCGAAGACTTCGCGAGATGCTGGCGGGACCACAACCGAAGCAATGCGGCGCAGCCGCTCGATGGTTTGCTCCGGTGTCACCGTCTTGGCGTCGCCCTTAAAGAAGGCTGCCTTGTCTGCCTGATCAGGTTTGTCGAGCAGCAGAGACCAATGCTCCCGCATCAGCCTTGCCTTCAGAAACAGCTCGATCGCCGTGGCGAAGTGGACCGTGGAAAATTTGGGAGAGCTCTCGAATTCGTCGATCGCACGCCGAAGAAACTCAAAAGCACTCCTGGTCAACGCGTCGAAAAGTTCGGATTCGGACAGGGAGGTAGCGTCACCAGCAGCTTTGGATTTCGTCATGCCTGCACAAGCGTCGCCGTCTCTTCGTCCATTCGAGGAAGCTCAGGGTAGGCAGTGCCAGCTCCTGCCTCAAGCTCGCCCCGCAGCGGCTCCACAGGCGCGTTGCTACCTGAGGTCTGGCCATGGCATCGTTGTTTGAAGCATAGGAGGCTCATGGGGGCATGTTCGAGTTCATCCAGACAATCGAAAAATCTAGCCAGACGATCCATTCTGACTTCAGGAGATGGTTCGGCAAGGTCCCCGCCGCAATAGTCTGGAATGTGATATCGGATTACAGTGTTGGTGACAGAAATAAGCAGAACGACGCCTTCTCGTTCGTTATTGTTTTCAATCACGACACTTTCGAGAATATTTCATCCTATATCGCTGCAACGGCGCCCAAGGACATCAAGGCATCCAAAAGCCCGCCTGACGGGCTTCTCGACTATCTCAGCTGCCCTGTCTCGTTCAGTGTCAGTTTCGTGGTTGAACGGCAAAGCGCCTACCTTCGAGATGTGGTCAATCTTGAAGAGATGCAGGGTCTCACGAATGGCCTGCGCGACATCCTACAGGCTTGGGCTGCGGAAGAGCCGGGAAACGCGGCCTACTACGCCGCACTTGATCGACGATTGACCCTCCTGGCTGCGGAGCTCGCGGGCAAGAACCCATCTCTCAAGCTGCTGCGTCAGATCTTTCTCGTCGCGTCTTTTGCCTCTGTCGTCTTCGGGATGATCAATGAGGCGAAAGCGCCGATCGGCATTCGCTGGATCAGCGACCGTGACGCCATGTTCGACCGGCACGGTGGCGTGGCCTTCGATCTCGGCTGGCTGTTCTTCCAGATGAACCGCCGCAGCAAGGCGGGCGTGATCGACCTGCGGCGGCCGACATTCGGATTTGCGACGCCGGGGATGGATGGGGTGAGGGAGTATGCGGAATTCGTACGCTTGCCAGATTATCTGGCCGGGACGCTGGCGGACATCAAGCTACCCCAGATGATGTTCACCCATCCGAAGTTTCCGCCCGTGTTCAATCGGCTCTTGGTCGACGCCCAAAACAACGCGGTCATTGAAATTGTTGCGACGCCAGGTGGTGTCACGACCCGGCGCGTCGCATTTAGGCGATCTTCTATCGATCGACGTCCTATTACATGAAAAGCCCGGCCGTTCGGCCGGGCTTTGCACGCGACTCTGGAAACTCAGCGCGCTACCGCTTCGCGGCAGCCGGCCGAAAATCACGCAGCCTGCTTGGTCGCGGCGACGACGACAGCGGCGGCGGCCGGAGCAGCCTTTGCAACGGCGCCTTCGAACGGCTTGTAGGCGTCCTTCGCCAGGGCGGTATAGAGCTGGCCCATCTTGGTGGCCTGAGCGACGGCGCCTTCCAGCGAGGTCTTCACGAAGTCGGCCTGGATCTGGACAGCCTTGTCGAAGGTCTTCACGCCAGCGAGCTTCTCGACAAGGGCGGTGTTCGCCTCGAAGGACTTCTTCGCATAGTCGGCGGTCTCGGCGACGATGGTCTGCACGCCCTTGGTGGTGACGCCGAAAGCCTTCAGGGCGGCGTCGACATTGTCCTTGGAAGCCTTCTGGAAGGTCTCGAACTGCGCGTTCATGGTGGTCTCCTTTTGCACCTTGGGTGCCGCCTTTGGTGAAGGGCCACATGGCCCGACGTGTCGCCCCAAGGTTGTGTGAAAAGCGATCACCACCGGGGTTGCAGCGCATATGTTGCGATGCAGCATAAATGTCAAGAATATGGTGCGATGCAATATCAGGAGGGCCTAAGGCGCGGGGAGGTTGTCGCGCTTCGGGTTGGGACCCTATCGTCGCGGGTGACGGCTACAGGTCGCGCTTTCACGAACGACGAAAATTGCAGTTGGGAG
>PNLY01000072.1 GCA_013823325.1 Methylobacterium sp. | reverse complement strand
ATCATGAAGCTGCCGCCGAAGCTCGGCTCCATCCATTTCGTCGGCATTGGCGGCATCGGCATGTCCGGCATCGCCGAAGTCCTGCACAATCTCGACTACAAGGTGCAGGGCTCGGACGCCTCCGACGGTGCCAACGTCAAGCGCCTGGCCGAGAAGGGTATCAAGACCTTCGTCGGCCACAAGGCCGAGAACATCGGCGAAGCCGAGGTCGTCGTGGTCTCGACCGCGATCAAGCGCGACAATCCGGAATTGATGGCGGCGCGCGAGAAGCGCCTGCCGGTGGTGCGCCGCGCCGAGATGCTGGCCGAATTGATGCGGCTGAAGAGCTGCGTCGCCATTGCGGGCACGCATGGCAAGACGACGACGACCTCGCTGGTCGCGACCCTGCTCGAAAAGGGCGGGCTCGACCCGACCGTGATCAATGGCGGCATCATCAACGCCTATGGCACCAATGCCCGCATGGGCGAGAGCGACTGGATGGTGGTCGAAGCCGACGAGTCGGACGGCACCTTCCTCAAGCTCCCGGCCGATGTCGCGATCATCACCAATATCGACCCGGAGCATCTCGACCATTTCGGCACCTTCGACGCGATCAAGGCGGCCTTCCGCTCCTTCGTCGAGAACCTGCCGTTCTATGGCTTCGCGGTGATGTGCATCGACCATCCGACGGTGCAGGGCCTGGTCGGCCAGATCGAGGACCGCCGCGTCGTCACCTATGGCGAGAACCCGCAGGCCGATTTCCGCCTGATCGACATCGATCTCTCCGGCGGGCAGGCGAAGTTCACGCTCCTCATCCGCGACCGCAAGACCGGCCGCGACGAGGTGGTCCGCGACCTCCTCATGCCGATGCCCGGCCATCACAACGCGCTCAACGCGACGGCGGCGATCGCGGTCGCCTATGATCTCGGCATCCCAGTGCCTGTGATCCGCGAGGCGCTCGCCGGCTTCGGCGGCGTCAAGCGCCGCTTCACCAAGACCGGCGAGTGGAACGGCGCGCTGATCTTCGACGATTACGGTCACCATCCGGTCGAGATCGCCGCGGTGCTCAAGGCGGCGCGCGCCTCGACCAAGGGCAAGGTCATCGCGGTGATGCAGCCGCACCGCTACAGCCGCCTGTCGAGCCTGTTCGCCGACTTCGCCGCCTGCTTCAACGACGCCGACACGGTGATCATCGCCGATACCTATGCGGCCGGCGAGCAGCCGATCGCGGGGGCGGACCGCGACTCGCTGGTCGCCGCGATCAAGGCGCGTGGCCATCGCCATACGCTGGCGCTGGAATCCTCCGACAAGCTTGCCGGCATGGTCGCCGAGCTGGCCGGGCCGGGGGATTACGTGGTCTGCCTCGGAGCGGGGAACATCACGCAGTGGGCCTATGCCCTGCCGGGGGAGCTTGCGGCGCTGGCTTGATCCTTCTCCCCTCGGGGGAGAAGGTGGCAGCGCGAAGCGCTGACGGATGAGGGCCGGCCGTGGAGCGCAAGAACACGACCGGTACTCTCTCCTTCGCCCGCGGCCAGCGCCGCGAGCCGACGCGCGCTGAAGCGATCTTTTGGCAGGCGGTACGTGGCCGCCGCTTCGCTGGCCTCAAGTTCAAGCGCCAGATGGCGATCGGGCCGTTCATCGCGGATTTCTGCTGTCACGAGCATCGGCTGATCGTCGAGCTCGACGGCGAGCCCCACCAGACCGATGAAGCGCAAGAGCGGGATAGGCGCCGCGATGCCTTTCTGCGGAGCGAGGGCTATCGGGTCTTGCGCTTTTCGAACGAGCGGGTTCTAGGAAACCTCGAATTCGTCCTGCGCGAGATCGCCGAGCATGTCGGCCTCGCCGGGCGGCCCTCATCCGACCCGGCTTCGCCGGGCCACCTTCTCCCCCGAGGGGAGAAGGAGACGCGCGGGTAAGCTCATGCCTTTCCAAGACATCACCCCCGATATCCGCGCCGCCGCGCCTGAACTGCGCGGGCGGCTGCTCGCCAATCAGGAGATGGCGGGGCTGACCTGGTTCCGGGTCGGCGGGCCGGCGCAAGTTCTGTTCACCCCGGCCGACGAGGCCGATCTTGCCTATCTGCTCGGCAAGCTGCCGGCCGACGTTCCGGTCACCGTGGTCGGGCTCGGCTCGAACCTGATCGTGCGCGATGGCGGCATTCCCGGCGTGGTCATTCGGCTCGCCGGCAAGGCTTTCGGCGAGATCGCCCGCGAGGATGGCGACCGGCTGCGCGCCGGCACGGCCGTCCCCGACGTGAAGGTGGCGCGCGCCGCGGCCGATGCCTCGCTCGACGGGCTCGCCTTCTATCGCGGCATTCCCGGCTGCATCGGCGGGGCGCTGCGGATGAACGCCGGCGCGCATGGCGGCGAGACCACCGACGTGCTGGTCGAGGCGCGCGGCGTCACCCGCAAGGGCGAGATCGTGACGCTGTCGCACGCCGATATGGGCTTCAGCTACCGAAACTCGACGGCGCCCGCCGACATCATCTTCACCTCGGCGCTGTTCCAGGGTCGGCCCGGCGATCAGGCGGCGATCCTCGCCGAGATGGAGCGGGTGACCGCGGCACGCGAGGCGGCGCAGCCGATCAAGGAGCGCACCGGCGGCTCGACCTTCAAGAACCCGGACGGCGGCAAGGCCTGGCAATTGATCGATGCCGCCGGCTGCCGTGGCCTGCGCATCGGCGGGGCGCAGGTCTCCGAAATGCACTGCAACTTCCTGATCAACACCGGCGGCGCGAGCGCGGCCGATATCGAGGGACTGGGCGAAGAGGTCCGCCGCCGGGTCAAGGACAATTCAGGCTACGAATTGCACTGGGAGATCAAGCGGTTCGGCGTCGCGGCCTGAACCGGGGCGGCTGGCTCGGCCGCCTTGCGCCGTGACAGCATGATGCCGGCGACGGTCGAGCCGAAGATGATGGCGATGCCGAGCCATTGCTGGGCGTTGAACCATTCATTGAGCAGGGCGGCGCCGAGGAAGGTCGCGACCAGCGGGCTGAGCAGGCTCAGGAACGCGACGCCCGTGCCGATCGCGGCGATGCCGCGCACCCACAGCCAGTAGGCGAAGGCGGTGCCGATCACGACGAGATAGCTCAGGCCGGCGAGATTGCGCAGGGTCGGCAGGGGCGGCAGGCCCTCGACCAGAAGCGCGACCGGCAGGAGCAGCAGTCCACCAAGGGTGAGCTGCCAGGCGGCGAGCGCCAGCGGCGTGCCGACCTTGCCCCAGCGCTCGATCAGCACGGTGCCGGTCGCCATCGAGGCGGCGCCGACCAGCGCGGCGATGACGCCGATCGCATCGAGCTTCACGCTATCGTCGATCACCAGGAGGCCGACGCCGGCTGTGCCGGCGAGCGCGGCGATGACCTGTCCGAGGCGCGGCCTGCGCAGCAGCAGCGGCCAGGCGAGGAAGGCGACGATCAGCGGCTGCATCGAGCCGAGCGTCGCGGCGAGCCCGCCCGGCAGACGCGAGGCGCTGAGGAAGAGCATGCCGAAGAACAGGCCGATATTGGCGAAGCCGATGATGGCGAGCGGCAGGAGCTTGTCGCGCGGCGGTAGGCTGGGGCCGAGCAGCATCAGCAGGATGCCGGCAGGCAGAGCGCGCAGCGCCCCGACTAAAAGGGGATGCTCCACCGGAAGCGTCTGGGTGAAGACGACATAGGTCGAGCCCCAGAGGATGGGCGCCAGGATCGTCGCGAACAGGATGCGGGTCTTGCTGTCGGCCATGATGGCCTCCCTTTGCATCGGCAGGTGTATATGCGTAGGATTATCCGACAAGAGATAATTCGATGTCGAATTATTCGATGCGGTATAATTAGGCGCGGGATTTTCATGAGTCAAGCTGACGAAGCCGGGCAGGGCGGCCCTCTCGATTCGATCCTGGCCCAATGGCGGCGGGCGCGGCCGGATATCGATCCGAGCCCGATGGCGGTCTGCGGCGCGATCTGGCGGGCGGCCGAGCGGGTCCGCCTCGGCGTCGGGCGCAACCTTGCTGGCGAGGATCTCGACTTCGCCGGCTTCGACGTGCTGATGACCCTGCGTCGCCAGGGCGAACGCGGCGGCTCGCTGACACCGTCAGAGCTCGCCAAGGACATGATGCTCTCGACCTCGGCGATGACGAATCGGCTCGACCGACTGGAGAAGCGCGGGCTGATCGCACGGCAGGCCGATCCTCAGGATCGGCGCAGCCTGCGCATCGTGCTGACGCTCGACGGTTTTGCGTTGATCGAGCGGCTGGTGGTCTCGCATGTGGCGACGGAAGCGGCGCTGATTTCGGCGCTCAGCCCGGCTGAACATGAGCAGCTCAAGGCGCTGCTGGCCAAGGTCGCAGCCGGTGAGGGGGAGTGAGTCCGGCGTGCAACAGCCGGCTCGTCATTAACCGGCAGGGCGCATCGTTAACGCGCCGTTAACCATCTCGGATCAGGTTCGGACCCAGGAGTTCGGTGTCAGGAACCTTGATGAGCAAGCATGTCGCAGTGCTGATGGGCGGGTGGTCCGTCGAGCGCGAGGTCAGCCTCAGCAGCGGCGCGGCCTGTGCTCGGGCGCTGGAAGGCGTCGGCTATCGCGTCACGCGCGTCGAGGTTAACCGCGACGTCGCCGAGGTGCTGGCGAAATTGAAGCCCGACGTCGCCTTCAACGCCCTGCATGGCCGCTATGGCGAGGACGGCACCATCCAGGGCGTGCTCGAGATCCTCGGCATCCCCTATACCCATTCCGGCGTGCTCGCCTCCTCGCTCGCCATCCGCAAGGACAAGGCCAAGATGGTCGTGGCCGCGGCCGGCGTGCCGGTGGCGAAGGGCGTCACCGTCTCGCGCTTCGAGGCGGCCAAGCGCCATGCCCTGCCGCCGCCCTATGTGATCAAGCCGATCGACGAAGGCTCTTCCGTCGGGGTGGTGATCGTTAAGAAAGGCCGCGAGCATCCGCCCCAGGAGATCGCCCGGCCGGACTGGCCCTGCGGCGAGACCATGCTGGCCGAAACCTTCATCGCCGGGCGCGAGCTGACCTGCGCGGTGATGGACGGCAAGTCCTTGGGGGTAACGGAGATTCGGGCGGCGACGGGCGAGTTCTACGACTACGACGCCAAATATGCCAAAGGCGGTTCAATCCACATCTGCCCGGCGCAAATTTTACCGAATCTTTACCGCCAAATCGAAGAGTGTGCGTTAACGGCGCATCAAGCAATCGGGTGCCGCGGCGTCAGCCGTTCAGACTTCCGCTACGACGACGAGAGCGACACGCTCGTCTGGCTGGAGGTCAACACGCAGCCCGGCATGACTGAAACCAGCCTTGTGCCTGAACTAGCCGCCCATGCGGGCATGAACTTCGGTGAGCTCGTCAAATGGATCGTCGAGGACGCCTCCTTGAATCGGTGAAGGTGGAACCGGTGTTTACCGGGTCCAACCTGCCGATGCGCGTGACGGGGCCGCAGCTCCTCGTCGGCGAGCGCTCGCGCCGCTGGTTCCGCGGCTCGCGCCGCAGCGCCGTCGCGGTGCCGCTGGCCGAGCGGCTGCCGAGCGGCCTCGGCTCCTTCCTGGCGATCGGCTTCCTCGTGCTCACGGGCGTGAGCGGCGCGATCCTGGGCGGTCATTATGAGACCTTCCGCGAAAACTACGGCGAGCCCAGGCATGCGCTGGCGCGGCTCGTCGGGCTCGGCATCGATCGCATCACCATCTCGGGCCTGAACGGATTGTCCGAGATCGAGGTGCTGGTCGCCGCCGGCATCGATCCCAAGATTTCGCTCGCCTTCTTCGACGCCGACGAGGCGCGCAAGCGCCTGGAGGCGACGCCGATGATCCGCGAAGCCTCGGTCCGCAAGCTCTACCCCGGCGAGATCGCGATCAATCTCGTCGAGCGCGAGCCTTATGCGCTCTGGCAGGTCAAGGGCGACCTCTTCCTGATCGCCCAGGACGGCACGGTGATCGACAAGATGGACGATGGCCGCTTCGCCTATCTGCCGCTGGTCGTCGGGCCCGACGCCAACAAGCGGGCGAAGGACTATATCGCTCTGCTCGGCGAAGCCGGCTCGTTCGGCTCGCGCATCCGCGCCGGCAGCCTCGTCGCCGGCCGGCGCTGGAACCTGAAGCTCGACACCGGCGCCGACATCAGGCTGCCGGAGCAGGGCGCCGGCGCCGCGCTGAAGCGCCTGGCCAGCCTCGAACAGGACTTCCGAATCAGCGAGAAGGATCTGATCGCCATCGACATGCGCCAGCCTGACCGGGTGACCATGCGCCTGACCGAAGAGGCCGCGACGACGCGGTTCGAGCAGCTCAAGAGCAAGACCAAGAAGAAGGGCGGCGAGGCATGAGCTTGACCTCGCAAGGCCTGACCCCGCGGATGCGTCCGTTGTCGTCGCGCAAGAGCGCGACCTTGTCGATTCTGGACATCGGCACGAGCAAGGTCGTCTGCCTGATCGCCGAGCTGAACCCGGCCGAAGCCAATGAGCGGCTGCGCGGGCGCACCCATGTCGCGCGCATCATCGGGATCGGCCATCAGCGCTCGCTCGGCCTCAAGGGCGGCGCGATCATTGACCTCGAAAGCGCCGAGCGCGCCATCCGCGCCGCGGTCGATGCGGCCGAGCGCATGGCCAAGGTCGAAGTCCAGTCGGTCATCGTCAACCTGACCGGCGGCCGGCTGAACTCTCAGCATTACCAGGCCAGCGTCGACCTGCGTGGCGGCTCGGTCGGGGATTCCGACGTCAAGCGCGTGCTCGCTGCGGCGGCGACCCATGCGATCCGGCCGGGCAAGGCGGTGCTGCATGCGCTGCCGACCGGCTACGCGCTCGACGGCTCGCCCGGCGTCCTCGATCCGCGCGGGCTGATCGGCGGGGCGCTCTCGGTCGACATGCATGTCGTCGCGGCGGAAGCGGCGGCAGCGCGCAACGTCATGCTCGCGGTCGAGCGTTGCCATCTCGAGGTCGAGGCGGTGGTCGCGAGCCCCTATGCGGCGGGCCTTTCCGTCCTGGTCGACGACGAGGCCGAGATGGGCGTCGTCGTGGTCGACATGGGTGGCGGCACCACCTCGCTCGGCGTCTTCTCCGGCGGGCACCTGACTCACGCCGACGCGATCGCGGTCGGCGGCAACCACATCACCATGGACGTGGCGCGCGGGCTGTCGACCCGCGTCTCCGCCGCCGAGCGGCTGAAGACGCTGCACGGCTCGGCGATCGCCAGCCCCTCCGACGAGCGCGACATGATCGCGGTGCCGCAGGTCGACGACGACGAGCGCGACATGCCGAACCATCTGTCGAAGTCGCATCTGGTCCGGATCATCAAGCCGCGCGTCGAGGAGATCCTCGAACTGGTGCGCGACCGGCTGAAGGCTGCCGGCTTCTCGGCCGAGGCGGGACGGCGCGTCGTCCTGACCGGCGGCGCCTGCCAGCTCACCGGCATGCCGGAAGTGGCGCGGCGCGTGCTCGGCGGCCAGGTCCGCACCGGCCGCCCGCTCGGGATCAAGGGTTTGCCGGAAGCGGGCAAGGGCCCGTCCTTCGCGGCGGCGGTCGGCCTGCTGGTCTATCCGCAGGTCGCGCATGTCGAACATTTCGAGCCGCGGGCAGGGGCGTCCTTCTTTGCCCATGCCACCGACGGCTACTTCTCCCGCGTCGGCCGCTGGCTGCGCGAGAGCTTCTGAGTGTTGCGGCCCGCGGCGCCGAAAGGCGAGGCGGACCGGGGTGAGTACGAGCAGAGCGGGGCTTAAGGCCCCTGGCGTGGAAGACGGGACGGCCCGCCAGGAGCCGGACAAGACAGTGAAAGAGGCAATCATGGCGATGAACCTGCAAGCCCCGGACATCCGGGAACTGAAGCCCCGGATCACCGTGTTCGGTGTCGGCGGCGCCGGCGGCAATGCCGTGAACAACATGATCGAGGCCGGTCTGGACGGCGTCGACTTCGTCTGCGCCAACACCGATGCCCAGGCGCTCGCCCTGTCGCGCGCTCCGCGCATCATCCAGATGGGCCTCCAGGTCACCGAGGGCCTCGGCGCCGGCTCGCAGCCGGAAGTCGGCCGCGCGGCCGCCGAGGAGGTGATCGACGAGATCCGCGATCATCTCGCCGGCGCCCACATGGTCTTCATCACCGCCGGCATGGGCGGCGGCACCGGCACCGGTGCTGCCCCCGCGATCGCCCGCGTCGCCCGCGACATGGGCATCCTCACCGTCGGCGTCGTGACCAAGCCGTTCCAGTTCGAGGGCATGCGCCGCATGCGCATGGCCGAGGCCGGCATCGGCGAGCTGACCGAGACGGTCGACACGCTGATCGTCATCCCGAACCAGAACCTGTTCCGCGTCGCCAACGAGAACACCGGCTTCGCCGATGCTTTCGGCATGGCCGACCAGGTGCTCTACTCCGGCGTCGCCTGCATCACCGACCTGATGGTCCGCCCCGGCCTGATCAACCTCGACTTCGCCGACGTGCGCGCCGTGATGCGCGGCATGGGCAAGGCGATGATGGGCACCGGCGAGGCCCAGGGCGAGAAGCGCGCGCTCTCGGCCGCCCAGGCCGCGATCAACAACCCGCTGCTCGACGACGTCTCGATGAAGGGCGCACGCGGCCTGCTGATCTCGATCACCGGCGGGCGCGACATGAAGCTCTACGAGGTCGACGAAGCCGCCACCCGCATCCGCGAGGAGGTCGACTCCGAGGCCAACATCATCGTCGGCGCCACCTTCGACGAGGCGCTGGAAGGCACGATGCGCGTTTCGGTCGTCGCCACCGGCATCGACAAGCCGATGAGCGCCCAGGGCGAGGTCGACCCGACCGAGGCCCGGATCGCAGAGGTCGCCGAGCGGCTGAAGGCCGAGGCGCGGCTGCGTTCGGCCGTGCCGAACATCCGCACCTCCGCCGCCGCGCCTGCTCCGGCGCCGATGCCGACGCCGGCTCCCGTCGCCGAGGCCGCGATGCCGGAGCCGGTTCGCGCTCCCGCGCCGGCCCCGCAGAGCTTCGCCGCCGATGTCCGCATCGAGCCGGCCCAGCCGCGCCCCGCCATGGTCGCTCCGCCGGTCGTCGAGGCGCCGATGCCTGAGACCTTCGTGCCCCATCACGAGGACAGCTTCATCCCGCCGATGCCCGAGCGCGCCGTGATCCGCCCGACCCGCATGCCGCGCGTCGAGGACCTGCCGCTGCCGGCCCAGCACCAGATTGCGCAAAGCCGCGGTGCCGTGCCGGCTCCGGCGCCGGCCTCGGTCGAGCAGAAGCGCATGTCGCTGATGCAGCGCCTCGCCTCGGTCGGCTTCGGCCGCAAGGAGGACGAGCACGAGGTTCCGATGGCGCCGCCGGCTCCGGCCCCGCGCCAGGCGCCGCCGGCTCCGGCCGCAGGTCCCAGCGCCGCCCATGCCGAGTTCATGCGCCGCCCGCCGGCGCCTGCGACCCGCCCGGCCCAGGGCCAGCTCGACCAGCTCGGCCGCGCTGCCCCGGCCCGCAACTCGGAAGAAGATCAGCTCGAGATCCCGGCCTTCCTGCGCCGCCAGTCGAACTGAGGTTTTCTCGCCGGTTCAACCGGTTTAACAAAAGGCCCGGCGGCACTGTCCGCCGGGCCTTTTTTAACGTCTGAAAAACCATATACATCAAGTAGATGGTTAAGGTTTTCTGGCTTTGTAACCTCTGTTACAGAGCGAAAGAAAGCGTGATTTTGAAGCCAATGCGCCTGCGCGTATCTTGCAGCGCATCACCGGGTAAGGGGATTCGGGATTAATCCTGAGTTCGCTGCACATCAGGGAACCGCGTCGATCGTCGAAGAGGTTGCGCCGCAAGGCGCTGGCCCGGGGATCGTCGCGCTCAAGACGGATACTGAGTATGATGGCTGAACGGCAGACGACCCTACGCTCGCCCGTGACCCTGCAAGGCATCGGCGTTCACTCCGGGGCTCCCGCCTGCCTGACCCTGCGGCCTTCCACTGCGAATTCCGGCGTCGTCTTCCTGCGCAAGGGCCTCGACGGCGGCCATGAGCAGCTGATCCACGCCCGCCACAACAAGGTCAGCGCCACCGAGCTCTGCACGGTGATCGGCGACCAGACCTCCGGTTCCGTCGCCACGATCGAGCATCTGATGTCGGCCTGCGCCGGCCTCGGCCTCGACAACGTGCTGGTCGAGATCGACGGCCCCGAGATGCCGATTATGGACGGCAGCGCCGCCGAGTTCGTCGCTGCCATCGAGTCGACCGGTCTTGTCGCGCTCGGCGCGACCCGCCGCTATCTCAAGGTCCTGCGTCCGGTGCGGATCGAGAACGGCCGCGCCTTCGCCGAGCTGGCGCCGTCCGAGAGCGGCTTCCGCCTCGATGTCGAGATCGACTTCGACACCCCGGCCATCGGCCGCCAGCGCAAGATCTTCGATCTCGACCCCGAGGCCTATGCCCGCGAGATTTCCCGCGCCCGTACCTTCGGCTTCATGCGCGATGTCGAGCAGCTCTGGAAAGCCGGCTTCGCGCTCGGCGCCTCGCTCGACAACACCGTCGCGATCGGCGACGACAAGGTGATCAACCCCGAAGGCCTGCGCTACGCCGACGAGTTCGTGCGCCACAAGGTCCTCGATGCGGTGGGGGATCTTGCGCTCGCCGGCTATCCGATCCTCGGCGAGTTCCGCTCCTATTGCGGCGGCCACCGCATGAATGTCCGCATCCTCGAGGCCCTGTTCGCCGACCGCGCCAATTACGCGATCGTCGAGGCGCAGCCGGTCTTCGCCCACCATGCGGTGCAGATGGCGGCGGGCCCGGTGCCTGCCGCGCTCGCGCCCGACCTGCACTGAGCAGGGTATTACGCGACGCCACGCCTTGCATTCGCCCGCTTCCTGTTGGAAACGGCGAAGGCACTGCATGAAGCGCCCGTCACGCTTGGCGAAAAGGCTGCTTCTGAGCTAAAGCCATTTCGCGCGCTCTTACCGAAGGGCGTCACAAGGACGGATGAAGTGAGCGTCATGCGGCTGAAGACAATCAACTCCGGCGAATCGACGAGCGGCGGCAAGCGCCTCGCGCTGGCCTTCGCCCTTGCGGCCGCGCTCGGCGGCTGCGACACGATGAGCGCGCTCAACCCGTTCGACCGGCCCGAGGTCTACAAGCCCGAGGTCACGCCGGAGGTTCCGGCCGACAAGCTCTACAATGAGGGCCTCGCCCGTCTCCAGAACGGCGACACCGAGGGCGCGAACAAGAAGTTCGAGGAGATCGACAAGCAGGCGCCGTTCTCGCCCTATTCGAAGCGCGGCCTGATCATGACCGCCTATGCGAATTACGAGGCGGCGAAATACGACGACGCGATCAACGCTTCGAAGCGCTTCCTGGCGCAGAACCCGGCGAGCCCGGACGCGGCCTATGCGCAGTACATCCTGGCGATGTCCTATTACAACCAGATCCCGGACGCGACGCGCGACCAGGAGCGCACCGACCAGGCGCTGCGTGCGATGCAGGAGCTGCTCGACCGCTATCCGAAGTCGGAATACGTGCTCGACGTGCGCGAGAAGATGCTGGTCGCGCGCGACCAGCTCGCCGGTAAGGAGATGAATGTCGGCCGCTTCTATCTGGAGAAGCGCAACTACACCGGCGCCGTCGGCCGCTTCCGCGACGTCATCACCAAGTACCAGACCACGCGCCATGTCGAGGAGGCGCTGATGCGCCTGACCGAGGCTTATATGGCGCTCGGCATCACCAACGAGGCGCAGACCGCCGCCGCGGTGCTCGGCCACAACTTCCCTGACAGCCCCTGGTACAAGGACGCCTATACGCTCCTGGAGAGCGGCGGCCTGCAGCCGCGCGAGGATCGCGGCTCCTATATCAGCCGGGCCTTCAACGGCTTCACCCGCGCGGTCGTCGGGCTGACCGGTCTCGGCCGCCTGTAAGGCGGTTTGCCGGTGTCCCGGCGAGGTCATTCGCAACCGGCACAAGGGTGCTGAGCCGCCATGCTCGCCCAGCTCTCGATCCGCGACATCGTTCTGATCGACCGGCTCGACCTGGGCTTCGAGGACGGCCTCAGCGTGCTCACCGGCGAGACCGGCGCCGGCAAGTCGATCCTGCTCGACGGTTTCGCGCTGGCGCTGGGCGCCCGCGGTGATGGCGGCCTCGTGCGCCATGGCGAGACGCAAGGCCAGGTCAGCGCCGTCTTCGACCTGGCGATGTCGCATCCGGCCCGGGCGCTCGCCCAGGCGCAGGAGATCGACACTGACGGCGACCTGATCCTGCGGCGCGTGCAATATGCCGACGGGCGTACCCGCGCCTTCGTCAACGACCAGCCGGTCAGCGTCCAGATCCTGCGGATGATCGGCGCGGCCCTGGTCGAGATCCATGGCCAGCATGACGACCGTGCGCTGACCGATCCGGCCCAGCACCGCACCATCCTCGACGGCTTCGGCGAATTGACCGAGCAGGCCGCCGAGGTCGCCCGCGCCAGCGAAACCCTGAAAAAGGCCCGCCAGGCCCTGCAGAGCCAGCGCATCCGGGTCGAGACCGCGCGCAAGGAGGCCGATTTCCTGCGCCATGCCGTGGCCGAGCTCGGCAAGCTCGCCCCTGAGCCGGGCGAAGAGGATGCGCTCGCCGCCAAGCGCCAGGGCATGATGTCGGCCGAGAAGGTGGCGCGCGACATCATCGAGGCCTTCGAGGCGGTCGGCGGCAACGCGTCGCCGGTCGCTGCTCTGTCCGGCGTGCTGCGTCGTCTGGAGCGACGCGCGAGCCAGGCGCCGGAACTGGTCGATCCGTCCATCGCGGCGCTGACCACGGCGGTGGTCGCGCTGGAGGAGGCCGGCGAGACCCTGCAGGCGGCGGTGCGCGCGGCAGAGTTCGACCCACGCCTGCTGGAGCGCGTCGAGGAACGGCTGTTCGCTTTGCGGGCGGCGGCTCGCAAGTTCGACGTGCCGGTCGACGCTTTGCCGGCGCTGGCCGAAACCATGGCGGCCGATCTCGCGGCACTCGACGAGAGCGAGGGCTCGCTGAAGCGGCTGGAGGCGGAGCTCGCTGAAGCGGAGGCCGCCTACGTAACACTGGCGACGGCACTGTCGGCCGGGCGCATCCGTGCGGCGTCGGCGCTCGATGCCGCGGTCAAGGCGGAGCTGCCGCCGCTCAAGCTGGAGCGGGCGCGGTTCATCACGCAGATCGACAGCGACCCCGATGCGCGCGGGCCGGAAGGTCTCGACCGCGTCGAGTTCTGGGTCGAGACCAATCCGGGCACGCGGCCCGGGCCGATGATGAAGGTCGCCTCGGGCGGCGAGCTTTCGCGCTTCATGCTGGCGCTCAAGGTGGTGCTGGCCGAGCGCGGCTCGGCTCCGACTCTGGTCTTCGACGAGATCGACACCGGCGTCGGCGGCGCGGTGGCGGATGCGATTGGCGAGCGGCTGGCGCGGCTGGCGGCACGGGTGCAGGTGATCTCGGTCACCCATGCGCCGCAGGTCGCGGCCAAGGCCGGCCAGCATTTCCTGATCGCGAAATCGGGCGATGGCGGGGAGGGGGCGGATGAGCGCACCGTCACCCGCGTCTTCCCCTTGCAGGATGGCACGCGGCGCGAGGAGATCGCGCGCATGCTCGCTGGCGCCTCGATCACCGAGGAGGCGCGGGCGGCTGCTGGCAAGCTGCTCGATGCGGCCGGGATGCGGGGTTAGCGCCGATCACGCCGGGGTCAGCTCATACCCCGGGCCGTTCTCGATGACGCGCCTGAAGCCTTCGATATGGCCGCCCGAGACGATCCAGTCTTCCCGGGCGGCGCGCGCGAGAATGGCACGGCGGGAGGTCAGGGCGGTGGCGGCGTCGAAATCATAGACCAAGCCGATATGCGGCTCCGAGGCTTGGAGATCGGCGAGGTGCAGCGCATCGCCCCAGAGCAGCAGGCTCTGCTCGCCTTCGATCAGGTAGCCGCCATGGCCGGCGGTGTGGCCGGGGAGTGGGATCAATGCAATGCCGGGCCGCACACTGCCGGCCGCGACGGGGCGGATGCGGTCGCCATAGTGCGTCTTCACCGCCGCCGTGACGGCAAAGCCGCCCTGCCTGTTCGGTGGCGTCCGCGCGCGATTGGTCTCGTTCCCGAAGAAGCCGAAGTCGGCCTCGGGCACGATGATCTCGGCGTTCGGAAAGCGGGCGCGCTCGCCGTCGAACAGGCCGAGCGCATGGTCGCCGTGGAGATGCGTGATCAGGACACGCTCGACCTGCTCGGGAACGATGCCTGCCTTGGCCATGGCGGCGGGTGCATGGCCCATCGCCGCACCCCAGGAGGGGCCGGTGCCGGCGTCGACCAGGGTGATCCCGTCGGCGCCCCTCAGGGCGAAGCAGTTGACGGGGATGCTGACCTTCGGCTTGCCCCAGCGCGCCAGAGCCTCGTCGCGGGCGGCCTCGCCATCGGCATGGATCAGGACGTCGAGCGGCGCCTCGAAGATTCCGTCGTCCAGGATGAGCACGTCGTAGGAACCGAAACGCCGCCAGGTCTCGCTCATGTCCGTCGATCTCCACTCCGGTGATGCCTGCTTAGATCATGCGGCTCTCGCTGCGGGCAACGGAGCGGTTGGCATGCCCGGTCTCCGCTGCCGCATACGCGATCGGCCGATGCTGCATTCCCTTTTTCCGCGATTTCCTTTATGTGCAGCGCAATATCGCGGTGCCGCGTCCGGCGCCGCCCCTCGTTCTGCGTGCTGCCGACCCGCCAGCCCCGCTTTAAGGCCTGACATCGATGTCCTTCATCTCCACGAGTGCGCCGCTCGCGCGGGCGCTCGCCGACCGTAATTACAGCGAGCCGACCCCCGTCCAGGCCGCCGTGCTGGAAGAGGCCGCAGCCGGCCGCGACCTGCTGGTCTCGTCGCAGACCGGCTCGGGCAAGACGGTGGCCTATGGGCTCGCCCTTGGCGCCGACCTGATCGGCGAGGCCGAGGTCCTGCCGCGTGCCGGGCTGCCGCTGGCGCTGATCGTCGCGCCGACGCGCGAGCTGGCGCTGCAGGTCCAGCGCGAGCTCGCCTGGCTCTATGGCGAGGCCAAGGCCCGGATCATCGCCTGCGTCGGCGGCATGGACCCGCGCCGCGAGGCGATGCTGCTGGCCGAGGGCGCGCATATCGTCGTCGGCACGCCCGGGCGCCTGCGCGACCATCTCGACCGCGGCCAGCTCGACCTGTCGGCGCTGAAGGCGGTGGTGCTCGACGAGGCCGACGAGATGCTCGATCTCGGCTTCCGCGACGATCTCGAATTCATCCTGCAGGCCGCGCCGGAAGAGCGCCGCAGCCTGCTGTTCTCGGCGACGCTGCCAAAGGCGATCATCGCGCTCGCCAAGAGCTACCAGCGCGACGCGCTGCGCATCGAGGTCGCCGGTACCGAAGGTGGCCATGCCGACATCGAATACCGCGCCGTCCGCGTCTATCCGCGCGAGAGCGAGCTTGCCGTCGTCAACCTGCTGCGCTTCTACGACGCTCCTTGCGCGCTGGTGTTCTGCAACACCCGCAATGCCGTGCGCCACCTCGAGGCGGCGCTGCTGGAACGGGGCTTCGCTGCCGTTTCGCTTTCGGGCGAGCTCAGCCAGAGCGAGCGCAATTCGGCACTGCAGGGGCTGCGCGACGGGCGCGCCCGCATCTGCGTCGCCACCGACGTCGCGGCGCGCGGCATCGACCTGCCGGGGCTGACGCTGGTCATCCATGCCGAATTGCCGAACGATTCCGAGGTGATGCAGCACCGCAGCGGCCGCACCGGCCGGGCCGGCAAGAAAGGCATCAGCGCCCTGCTGGTGCCGCCCTCGCGCCGGCGCAAGGCGCAGATGCTGCTCGCGGGTGCCGGCGTCGAGGCCGAATGGGTCGCCGCCCCGACGCAGAACGAGATCCGGGCGCTCGACCAGGAGCGGATGCTGCAGGACCCGCTGCTCTCGGGCGAGGCCGGCGAGGATGATGCCGGCATGATCGGCGCGCTGCTCGCCGGGCGTTCGGCACAGGAACTCGCGGCGGCTCTGGTGCGCGTCTACCGCTCGCGCCTGCCGGCGACCGAAGAGGTCGGCGATCCCAATTTCGGCCATGAGGAGCGCCGTCCGGCGCGCAGCGCCGACGACTATGCGCAGAAACGTACGCCCGGTGACCGCGAGCGCGGCGAACGTCCCGGCCCGCGCGGCGAGACGGTCTGGTTCCGGCTGAGCACCGGCCGCAAGGACGGCGCCGATCCGCGCAAGCTGCTGCCGATGATTTGCCGGCGCGGCCAGATCACCCGCGACGAGGTTGGCGCGATCCGCATCTTCGATCGCGAGACCAAGGTCGAGATCGATGCTGATGTCGCCGAGCGCTTCGCCGAGCTGACGCGCGTGCCCGATCGCGACCGGATCACGATCGAGCAGGTTGCGGGCGAGGGCGAACGCCGGGCGGCCAAGCCCTTCGGTGAAAAGGCGAGCCATGCTCCACGGAGCGCCCATCCGGCCCGCGAGGATCGTTCGAGCGAGCGCAAGCCCTATGAGGCCAAGCGCAAGCCGTTCGGCGCCAAGCCCTATGACCCGACGCGGCGCGACCGCGAGCCGGTCTATGAGGAAACCGCGATCCTGCGGCCGGAGCGTCCCTCCTTCGACAAGAAGGGCGAGCATGGCGGCAAGCCGTTCGCTGGCAAGTTCAAGGGCGGCAAGTTCGAGGGTGGCAAGAAGCCGTTCGGTGCGTCGCAGGGCGGCGAGCGTCCGGGCGCCGGCGAGGGTCGGCCTGCGGGTAAGAGCTTTGGCGAGAAGAAGCCGTTCGGAGCAAAGAAGCCTTTCGCTGGCAAGAAGCCGTTCGGTGCGAAGAAGCCGCGTCGCGACGACCGCTGAGACAGAATCTACGCCTCGTCGTCATGGTCGGGCTTGTCCCGACCATCTACGTCTTCCTTCGGGTAGGGCGGTGTTCAAGACGTGGATGCTCGCCACAAGGGCGAGCATGACGGGCTGGAGCAGCGTCGTGTCGGTGGCTGCTTCAACGCAGCCCGAGGAAGGACAGGATCGCCAGCACGACGACGACCAGGCCGACCAGGTAAATGATGTTGTTCATGGCGGAACCCCCCGCTGGTTGTGCGATGCCGCGCTTGCGCGGCTGACGAGATGCGCGGCAGCGCCGCGACCCATTTCGAACGCGCCGCCGCGCGGGATTGTTCCGAAACCGTCGCATAGCTGTTGCACTCGCCAGCCATCCGCTCCCACAATGCCCGGCCGGGCAGAGACCCGGACGGGGGATCGCGATGAGGACGATGGGTAAGGCGCTCGGCGCCGTGTTGATGTTGGCCGGGCTCGTTCTGCCCGCCGCCGCGCAGGACCGGCTGGTGATCGCCGGGCGCGATGCCGGCTTCGCGCCGGCGCTGGCCAAGATGGTCGAGCTCTACCAGGCCAAGAATCCGAACGTGAAGATCGAGCGGCTCGAGCTCGGCGGCGGCCCGCTCTATGAGCGTCTCGCCGTCGGCGCGCGCGAGAAGACGGCGGCGACCGACGTCGCCATGCTCGACGACATCTGGGCGCCGGAGTTCATGGCGCGCGGCTGGCTCACCGATCTCGACACCGTCGGCGGCCTGCCGGGCGAGTTCGTCAAATCGGCGATCGACGTCTCCAAGCACAACGGCAAGCTCTATGCCGCGCCCTTCGTCGGCAACATCGCCATGTTCGCCTATCGCAAGGACCTGCTCGCCAAGCACGGCTTCGAGCGGCCCAAGACCTGGAGCGACGTCGTCAAGGCGGCGCAGGTGATCCAGGACAAGGAGCAGGGCGTCTCCGGCCTCGTCTTCCGCGGCATCAAGGGCAACCCGATCGTCACCTCCTTCCTGCCGGTGCTGTGGGCCCATGGCGGCGAGGTGGTGAGCGCTGACGGCAAGGCCGTGCTCGATACGCCGGCGGCCGAGAAGGCGCTGACCCAGTTCCTCTCCTTCAAGCCGCTCGCGCCGAAGGGCGTCGAGACCTACAACGCCACCGAACTGCGCGATGCGGTCCAGCAGGGCCGCGCCGCGATCGCGGTCGAGATGTGGTCGTCCTGGGCCGGCACCCTCGATGGCAGCGCCTCCAAGGTCGCGAACCAGGTCGAGGTCGTCGCCACCCCCGGCGAGGTCAAGGGCCCGGCGCCGATGCTGGGCGCCTGGCTGCTCGCCATTCCCGCGGATTCGCCGAACAAGGCGCGTGCCGCCGACTTCATCCGCTTCGTCACCTCGCCTGAGAACCAGAAGCTGATCGCGCTCGAGACCGGCAACCCGCCGACGCTCGCCGCGCTGTTCAACGACAAGGACCTCGTCGCCAAGTATCGCTGGTACCCGGCGCAGCTCGAGGCGCTGAACGTCGCCCAGGCCCGCCCGCGCATCAGCCAGTGGGCCCGTGTCGAGACCATTCTGGGCGACTATCTCCAGCTCGCCCTGATCGGCCAGATGCCGCCCAAGCAGGCGCTGACCGAGGCCAACGCCCAGATCGCCCGCGCCCTGTCGCGCTGACCCTGATGCGGGCCGCCTCCCTGCGAGGCGGCCCGCTTTCCGTCTGGACGTAATGACCGCTTCACGCCGCCTATTGCCCTGGCTCCTGCTGACGCCGGCGCTGCTGATCTTCGCCGGGCTGACGCTCTATCCGCTCGGGCGGACGCTGGCGCTCTCCCTGTTCGCCACCGATTACGGCTTCGAGAACGCCAAGTTCGTCGGCCTCGAGAATTTCCGCGAGCTCTGGGACAGCCGCTTCTTCCGGCAGGCGGTGACCAACACCGTGCTGTTCACGGTGGTGTCGACCGTGCTCGAAGTCGCAGCCGGCCTGGGGCTGGCGCTGCTGCTCGACCGCGCCTTTCCCGGCCGCACGCTGGTGATGACGCTGCTGCTCGCCCCCTTTGTGCTCTCGACCATGGTGGTGACCGCGATCTGGCGAGCCTGGTTCCATTTCGATCTCGGCTTCCTCAACAACCTCTTGCGTGCGATCGGCCTGCCGGGCGTGCCCTGGCTGTTCGATCCCAATCTCGCGCTCTGGTCGATCGTGCTGGTCGACGTCTGGCAGACCGCGCCCTTCGCCTTCCTGATCATCTTCGCGGGCCTGCGGCTGATCCCGCAGGACGTCTACGAGGCCGCCCGCGTCGATGGCGCCGGGCCGTGGCGGCGCTTCCGCGACATGACGCTGCCGCTGCTCGCGCCCTATCTCTTCGTCGCGGCGCTGCTGCGCTCGGTCGACAGCTTCAAGCTGTTCGACAAGGTCTACGCCATGACCGGCGGCGGGCCGGGGCAGGCGACCGAGACGGTCTCGATGTTCGTCTACCGGCAGGGTTTTCGCTTCTTCGACATCGGCCTGGCCTCGGCCGCGGCCGTGGTGATGATCGCCGTCGCCGGCCTGCTCGCGGTGGTCTATGCCGCCTCGCTGCTGAAGGGAGCGGGCCGATGATCCGGATCATCGCCGCCTTCGGCCTTTGCGCGCTGTCGCTGATCCCAATGGTCTGGATGGTCGCGACCTCGTTCAAGCCGCCGGCCGAATATGTCTCGACCTCGATCGCGCTCTGGCCGCAGGACCCGACGCTGGCGCATTACCGCGTGCTGCTCGATGGCGGGATGTGGCGGCTCGGGCTCAACAGCATCGTGGTGGCGCTCGGCACGGTGAGCCTGGCGCTGCTCGCCGGGCTGCCGGCAGCCTATGCGCTGGCGCGCTTCGAGCTGCCCAGGCGCTTCGACATCGTCTTCCTTGGCTTCGTGCTGGTGATCAAGCTGGCGCCGCCGATCGCGCTCGCCATCCCGCTCTATCAGGTGCTGCGGGCGCTGGGCCTGCTCGACACCCATCTCGGGCTGATCCTCGCCAACCAGATTCTGGCGCTGCCCTTCGCGATCTGGATGCTGCTCGGCTTCGTGCGCGACGTGCCCTATTCCTTCGAGGAGGCGGCGATGCTCGACGGGGCCGGCTTCGTCAAGCGCCTCGTCGAGATCGTCGTGCCGCTGCTGATGCCGGGGCTGGTCGCGACCGCGGTCTTCGTCGCGATCATGAGCTGGAACGAGTTCCTGTTCGCGCTGCTCTTCATCCAAACGCCGTCGAAGTTCACCCTGCCGGCCTTCATCGCGACACTGATCAACGAGGACGAGACCTTGTGGGGCAAGCTTTCGGCAATGGGGCTGATCGCCTCGCTGCCGGTTCTGCTCGCGGTCGGGCTGGTCCGGCGCGGGCTGACGCGCGAGGTCTCGGTCGATCAGCATTGAGGGGCGCTATTCCCTCTCCCCTTGCAGGAGAGGGCTAGGGTGAGGGGTCTCGCGACGCTTCCGCCCATCGATGGGCGCCGCTACCGATTTCGTCCTGCGCGACCCCTCATCCGGCCCTTCGGGCCACCTTCTCCCGCAGGGGGAGAAGGAAGGGCGCCTCATTCGGCCTGAGATGGTCGGCTCAAGGCCGACCATGACTCCAGTGGAAGGCTTACCGCGGCACGACCTTGCGGTAGAGGTGCCAGCTGGCATGACCGAGGATCGGCATGACCAGGATCAGCCCGACCAGCACCGGCAGCGAGCCGAGCACCAGCAGTGCCGTGATCGTCAGGGCCCAGTACAGCATGCCGCGCGGGCTCTTCTCGACCGCGGCGACCGAGGTCTTCACCGCGGTTCCCATGCTGACATGCCGGTCGAGCATCAGCGGGAAGGAGATCACCGTCATCGAGAACACCAGGATGGCGAAGAGCAGCCCGAGCGAGTTGCCGAGGATGATCATCGTCCAGCCGTTCACCGTGGTCAGCAGCGGCGTCATGAAGCTCTCGAACGAGTCGAGCGGGACATCGCCCATCAGCCAGCGATAGATCACCCAGGCGCTGAACAGCCAGGCGAGGAAGACACCCGTCAGCAGCGCGCCGAGCAGGGCGATCTGGCCGATGCCGGGCGAGTGCACGACATCGAGCGCATGCTTCCAGGAGGTGTCCAAGCCGGCCTCGCGGCGGCGGCTGATCTCATAGAGGCCGATCGCGGCAAAGGGGCCGAGCAGAGCGAAGCCCGAGGCCAGCGGGAACAGCAGCGGGAAGATGTTGTAGCTCACCGTCAGGCGGGCGAGCAGGATGCCGGCGATCGGATAGATCAGCGCGATGAAGAGCAGGTGGCTGGGCTGGGCGATGAAATCGGCATAGCCCTGTCTGAGCGCATCCTTGATATCGGCGATGCCGATCTCGTTGACGGGCAAGGCATCGGCAGGCGCAGCATCGTTCGCCGCCATCGGGGGATGATGGATATGGGTATCGGCCATGGCGTTCTTCCCGGTTGCGGCCCGGTTCGCCTTGGCGGTCCTGACGCGATCCTCCGGTCAAGACCTGCGAGGCGTCGAGCATCCATTTCAGCGGGGTCAGCCTACACCCGGCGCGCTCCTGCCACAAATCGGCGTACCCAAATCGTGAAACAGGCGCTTCGCAGGATACGTCCCCTGAACTAGAACTGCGCCATGGCCGACACTGTTCCCACCCCCGTCGAAGATCTGACACCCGAGGCGGCGCGCGCCGAGCACCAGCTGCTGGCGCCCGAGATCGCCGCCGCCAACGAGGCCTATCACAGCGACAGCGCGCCGATCATGGACGACGCGACCTTCGACGCGAAGTTCCGCCGGCTCACTGCCCTGGAAAGCGCCTTTCCGGAGCTGAAGGGCACCGAGGCGCTGTCCGACAAGGTCGGCGCGAGGCCTTCGGGAAAGTTCGCCAAGATCCGGCACCGCGTGCCGATGCTCTCGCTCAACAATGCCTTCGCCGACGAGGACATCGCCGACTTCGTCACGCGCGTGCGCACGTTCCTCGGCCGCAAGGACGACCAGCCGATCGCTTTCACCGCCGAGCCCAAGATCGACGGGCTCTCGCTCTCGCTGCGCTATGAGAAGGGCGAGCTGGTCAGCGCCGCGACGCGCGGCGATGGCGAGGAGGGCGAGGACGTCACGGCGAACGCCCGCACCATCTCCGAGATTCCGCAGCGGCTGAAAGGCAAGGACGTGCCTGACATCGCCGAGGTGCGCGGCGAGATCTATCTCGGCCATGCCGATTTTGCCGCGATCAACCAGCGCCAGCGCGAGAAGGAGGAACGGGAGTTCGCCAATCCGCGCAATGCCGCCGCCGGCTCGCTGCGCCAGCTCGACGTTTCGATCACGGCTTCGCGGCCCTTGCGCTTCTTCGCCTATGCCTGGGGCGAGATGCCGGTGCTGCCGGCGCCGACACAGTTCGGCGTGGTCGAAGCCTTCGCGCGCTGGGGCTTCAAGACCAATCCGCTGATGGTTCGCTGCGAGAGTGTCGAAGACCTGCTCGCGCATTACCGGTCGATCGAGGCGCAGCGCGCGAGCCTCGGCTACGACATCGACGGCGTGGTCTACAAGGTCGATGACCTGGCACTGCAAGCGCGGCTCGGCTTCGTCGCGCGGGCGCCGCGCTGGGCGATCGCGCATAAATTCCCGGCCGAGCTCGCGACCACCGTGCTGGAAGCGATCGACATCCAGGTCGGGCGCACCGGCGCGCTCTCGCCGGTGGCGCGGCTGAAGCCGGTGACGGTCGGCGGCGTCGTCGTCACCAATGCGACGCTGCACAACGAGGATTATATCCGCGGCTTCGATTCGAAGGGGCTGCCGATCCGTGACGGCAGCGACATCCGCATCGGCGATACCGTCACGGTGAAGCGCGCCGGGGACGTGATCCCGCGCGTCGAGGCGGTCGACCTCACCAAGCGGCCGGCCGACGCTCAGCCTTACATATTCCCGACGACCTGCCCGGTCTGCGGCTCGGATGCGGTGCGCGAGCACAATCCGCGTTCGGGCAAGGAGGATGCGGTGCGCCGCTGCACCGGCGGCCTGATCTGCGAAGCGCAGGCGGTCGAGCGTCTGAAGCACTTCGTCTCGCGCGACGCGCTCGACATAGACGGGCTCGGCGACAAGCAGATCGAGTTCTTCCACGCCGATCCCGACCTGCCGGTGAAGGAGCCCGCCGACATCTTCACGCTGGCGCAGCGCGACGCCGCGAACCTGAAGAAGCTCAAGGATAAGGAAGGCTTCGGAGCGACCAGCACCAAGAAGCTGTTCGAGGCGATCGACGATCGGCGCAAGCCCCCGCTCAACCGCTTCATCTTCGGGCTCGGCATCCGCCATATCGGCGAGACCAATGCGCGCCTGCTGGCGCGCCATTACGGTTCGTTCGAGGCGCTGCAGGCGGCCTGCCTCGCCGCAGAGAACCCCGACAGCGAGGAGCGCGCCGCGCTCGACGCGATCGACGGTGTCGGCCCGACCGTGGTCGAGGCGCTGCTGCAGTTCTTCGCCGAGGAGCACAACCAGCAGATGCTCGCCCGGTTGCTGCGAGAGGTCCAGCCGCAGCCATTGGAGGCGGTGGCTTCGTCCAGCCCGGTCGCCGGCCAGATTGTCGTGTTCACCGGGGCGCTGGAGCGCATGACCCGCGACGAGGCCAAGGCGATGGCCGAACGGCTCGGCGCCAAGGTCGCCGGCTCGGTTTCGTCGAAGACGGACCTGCTGGTGGCGGGGCCGGGCGCCGGCTCGAAGCTCAAGGACGCCGCCAAGCACGGCGTCAAGGTGATCGACGAGGCCGGCTGGTTCGAGCTGGTCGGGGGGTAGGCTCGCCGTCATGCTCGCCCTTGTGGCGAGCATCCACGTCTTGAACACCGCAGGCCACAAGCGAAGCGAAGACGTGGATGGTCGGGACAAGCCCGACCATGACGGGAAACGGCCGCCTAACCCCGCTCCGCCGCCAGCGTGCAGATCATCCGCGCGACCTCATAGGATTTCTCGAAGGCCGGCACCGGCAGGAACTCGTAGCGCGAGTGGAAATTATAGGCGCCGGTAAAGAAGTTCGGCGTCGGCAAGCCGCGCGCTGAGAGCGCCGCGCCGTCGGTGCCGCCGCGCATCGGGATCTGCTTCTTCCTGATCTGCAGCGCTTCCAGCGCGCCGAAGAGCAGTTCGACCGGGCGCTGGTCGTCGCCCAGGCTGTCGTGGATGTTGCCATAGGTGTCGCTGACCACGCACTCGACCCGTCCGGTCGGATAGAGCGCGGCGATCTCCTTGGTGACTTCGGCAAAGCGGCGCTTGCGGGCTTCAAAGCTCTGCCGGTCGAAATCGCGGATCAGGGCGCCGAGCCTCGCTTCGCTGGCATTGGCCGTGATGGTGTTGAACC
Source organism: Methylobacterium sp. (assembly GCA_013823325.1). Taxonomy (GTDB): domain Bacteria; phylum Pseudomonadota; class Alphaproteobacteria; order Rhizobiales; family Beijerinckiaceae; genus Allobosea; species Allobosea vestrisii. Next base: position 6,695 of record PNLY01000072.1, on the reverse strand, counting down.
AGACATAGCCCTCGCGGCCTTCGGTGTTCTCCGGCGTCTCAGTCCGGTCGAAGCGACTGATGAAGTCCTGCGCCATCAGGACCGGGTTCACCAGCACGCCCTTGGCCGACATTGGATGGGTGCTGACGCCGGTCAGCGTGATCTCGGCGCTCGCGGCGTTGAAGTTCTCGATCACGACTTCGCCGAGTTCGCAGCAGTCGATCGTATAGGCGAAGTCGCAAGGGAAGCGGGCGAGGTCGAGGACCTTGGCGCCGCGCAGGCCGATTTCCTCGTCCGGGACGAAGGCGACGGCGATATCGCCATGCTTGTCCTGCGGGCCGAGGTTGGCGAGCAGGGTCATGATCACCGTGATCGCCGCCTTGTTGTCGGCGCCGAGCACGCTGGTGCCGTCGCTGGCGATGATGTCGGCTCCGTGCCAGTCGCGCAGTTGCGGATGCTCCGCGACACGCAGCCAGATGTCCTGCTCGCGGTTGAGGCAGAGGTCCTCGCCTTCGAAGCGCAGGAGCTGCGGGCGGATGTCGGGCGAGAGGCCGGCGTCGAAGGTGTCGAGATGGGCGATGAAGCCGATCCTCGGCGCGCCCGGCATGGTGCCGCGTTTCAGCGCCGTGACGGTGGCGCGGTCATCGACGACGACGTCGTCGAGGCCGAGCGCGCGCAATTCGTCGGCCAGGAGTTCGGCGAGGCGCTGCTGGCCCGGCGTGCTCGGCAGCGTCGTTACCTTGATGTCGCTCTGGCTGGTGACCGCGACATAGCGGAAGAAGCGCTCAATCAATTGCTGGCGGATGCTCATCGTCGTCCTGTCGAAGGCGTGGCGGCGCTTGGTCGGCAAGGCGCTCCGAGGCGCTGCCGGCAGGGGAGGCGTCGACCGGCCGGGTCGCGCGGACCGGCGGCTCGGCATTGCGGAAATGGCTCGGCGGTTTGCCGATCACGCGCTTGAAGGCGCGGCTGAACGAGGCCTCCGAATCATAGCCGAGCCGGCGCGCCACGGCCGAGATCCGCATCCGGTCGCGCTCCAGCCATTGCCGGGCCTGGTGCATCTGGACCTGCAGGACATAGCGGGCCGGCGTCTCGCCGACGACGCTGGCGAAACGCTCGGCGAAGGCGGAGCGCGAGGCGTGCATCACCCTGGCGAGCGCATCGACCGTCCAGTCCTCGCTCGGGTTGAGATGGATCGCGGCGAGGACGCGGCCAATGTCGGGATCGCGGGCGGCGGCGACCCAGCCGGTGGCGCTGCCGCAGCCGCGCTCGACCCAGGAGCGGATCAGGGCGGCGGCGACGACATCGGCGAGGCGGGTCAGGATGCCGCCCGCGCCGACGCGATCAAGGGCAAGTTCGCACGCCATGGTGGTCAGCAGGGCCGGGATCGCGGGCTCATGCACCGCCATCTCATGCACCCACATCAGCTCCGGCATCATCCGCAGCATCGGGTGCTGGGCGTCGACGTTGAAGCAGAGGCTGGCGCTGAAGAACAATGTCGCCTCGCCACTGCCTTCTCCGGCGCCGCCGCCGCGTGCCTCGGCGATTTCGCCGCAGCAGTGCTGGAAGGCGCAATGCCCGGTCGGTTTTGCCGACAGGCCGGGCTCGCTGGCGAGCGCATGCTCGACGCCGCGCGGCATCAGCACGGCATCGCCCTGTTCGAGCCGGACCCATTCGCCCTCGGGGGTACGCAGCCAGCAACCTTGCTCGGCCATGAAATGGAAACGGGCGGCCGGCTGGGCCGGGAACAGCAGGCACCAGGGCGTCGTCATCTCGTAGCGGGCGTAGTCTACGCCTTCGAGCCGGAGGCCGCGGAGCATCTCCGTGAGCGGGTCTGGTCCCGATCTTCTGGACGATTGGTCAAGCATACCGGGTTTTCTAGCATGGAAGCTCCAGGCGGTCACGCCTAACTCCGGTGTCCGAACTTCTCCGTTTTTTTGGAGCATCCGATGTCGGATTCCTTGTCAGCCACAGCCGATGCCGAACTCGTCGGCCTCGTGCCCGAAGAGCGCGCCGCCGCCTGGCCTGCGGTCTTTGCTCTCTCCATGGGCGTGTTCGCGCTGGTCAGCGCCGAATTTCTGCCGGCCAGCGTCCTGACCTCGATCGCTGCCGACCTCTCGATCAGCGTCGGCGCCGCCGGGCAGACCGTCACCGTGACCTCGCTGGTCGGGGTCGCCGCTGCGATCTTCACGCCGATCGTCACCAGCCGCTTCGACAGGCGCCTGGTGCTCTGGTCGCTGCTGGCGCTGCTCGCCTTGTCGAGCCTGGTCACGGCGCTCGCCAACGGCTTTACCATGCTGCTGGCGGCGCGCTTCCTGCTCGGCCTCGCGCTCGGCGGCTTCTGGTCGATGGCGCCGGCGCTGACGCTGCGGCTGGTGCCGGCGCAGTCCGTGCCGCGGGCGCTGGCGCTGATCTCGGCCGGCGTCTCCGCCGCCTTCATCGGCGGCGGCCCGCTCGGAGCCTATCTCGATTCCCTGATCGGCTGGCGCATGGTGTTCGGGCTGTCGGCCGGGCTCGCCGGCGTCGCCCTGCTGGCGCTGCTGGCGACGATGCCAGCTCTGCCGCCGCAGGCGGCGCCGCGGCTGGGCACGCTGGGAGTCCTCCTCGCGCGGCCCAGCATCCGGCTGATGCTGATCTCGGTGCTCGTCATCATCTCCGGGCAGTTCACCGGCTTCACCTATATCCGGCCGTTCCTCGAGCATGCGCCGCAGCTCGGCGTCACCGCGATCACCATCGTGCTGCTCGGCTATGGCCTCGGCAATGTCGTCGGCAACTTCGCCGGTGGCGTTGTCGCGGGGCGCGGCGTCAAGCTCGCGATCGTCTCCTTCGCGCTGGCGATCGGCATCCTGGGTCTGGTCATGCTCCAGTTCGGCGCCTCGCCGATCGTGGCCGGGATCGCGGTCGCGCTCTGGGGCTTCGCCTTCGGCTTCGCGCCGGTCGGCTTCCAGACCTGGATGGTGCGGGTCGCGGCCGACCATGCCGAATCGGTGAGCGGGCTGGTGACGGCGGCCTTCCTGGTCGCGATCGCCAGCGGCGCGGTGCTTGGCGGCCTGCTCGTCAACCATGTCGGCGGCCTCGGCCCGATCGGCTACATGGCGGTGGCGACCCTCGCTGGCGCGCTCCTGGTGCTGGTCGTCGGCAAGGAGCCGCCGCGCCCCTGACTACTGAGAGATGGCGACGGACCTTGCATTGGCGCGAATTCTCATCGTTCGGCTGTGAGAAGCCGAACGGAAAGCGCGCCGGCGTGATCGTCGCCATCACTTTTCTTCAAGACATGACGGCGCGGTTCCGCTCTATCTTGCGCCATGGATCCGATCAGCCAAGGCGATGCATTGCAGGAGATGCCGCTCCGGGAGGGCGAGCACGCCCGCCTGTTCACGGCGGCGCGCTTCTCCGGGCTGGAGTGCCTGTCGGCGCGGTTTTCGACCCATACCTATTCGCCGCATGCCCATGACACCTATGCGGTCGGCACGATCCTGTCGGGCTGCGAGCTCTGGCATGCCCGCGGCCGCACGCTTTTCGCCCGCACCGGCGATCTCGTCTTCAACCACCCGCTCGACGTCCATGACGGCGCGCCGAGCGAGGGCGGCTATCGCTACCGGATGACCTATCCGACGATCGAGCTGATGCGCGAGGTCGCGATCTCGCTCACCGGCGACGAGACGATCGGCACCCCGTTCTTTCCCGAGCCGACCGTGCAGGATCCGGAGGGCTCGGCCCTCTTCTCTGAAGCGCATCGCGTGCTGGAGGAGGGCGGGGACGGCCTTGCGGGCGAGGAAGGCCTGCTGCGCGCCTATGCCTGGTGCCTGTCGCGCCATGCCGATCTCTCGGTTCGCGACATCGGGCGCGAGCGCGGGCCGATCGCGCAGGCCAGGGAGCTGCTCGAGCAGCGCTATGACGAGGACCTGTCGCTGGCCGACCTCACTCGGCGTTCCGGCCTGCCGCGGCATCACCTGATCCGGGCCTTCCGGCGCGAGACCGGGCTGACGCCGCATGCCTATCTCGTCGATGTCCGCGTGCGCCGCGCCCGAGAGCGGCTGCGGCGCGGCGAATCCCCCGGCGCGGTCGCGGCCGCCACCGGGTTCTGCGACCAGGCGCATCTGACCCGCGCCTTCAAGGCGAGGCTCGGCGTGACGCCGGGCGTCTTCCGCGCCGCCCATCACGGCTGATGGACAAGACGATGAGCTGGAAAGACGAAGCCCGGGCCGGGCTCAATGACATCTGGCCGGCGGCGCTGGCGGCCGTGCCGATCGGCCTGCTCTTCGGCGCACTCGCCGCGGGCAAAGGGCTCTCGCCGTTCGAGGTCTTCCTGATGAGCGTGCTCGTCTTCGCCGGCGGGGCCCAGTTCGCCGCGGTCGAGCTTTGGACGCACCCTGCGCCGATCCTCGCGCTGGTGTTCTCGACGGCGCTGATCAATGCCCGCCACATCCTGATGAGCGCCTCGATCGCGCCGAAGCTCAAGGGCTTCTCGACCGCGCAGCTCTTCGGCGGGCTGTACTACATGGCCGACGAGAACTGGGCGCTGGCCGAGAAGCGGGCGCGCAGCCATCCGGTCACGCCGGCCTATTGGTTCGCCATGATCGTGCCCTTCGTCCTCGGCTGGCTGACGACCTCGACCACCGGCGCGATCATCGGCGCCGCGCTCGGCGATCCCAAGCGCTACGGCGCCGACTTCGCCTTCACCGCGCTGTTCATCGCTCTGACCGCAGCGTTCTGGAAGGGACGCGTCACCGCCTGGACAGTTGCGGCAGCGGGCATCGCCTCGGCGCTGGCCTACAAGCTCGCCGGACCGCCCTGGCACGTGCTGGCAGGAGCGCTCTGCGGCCTCGCCGCCGCCTGGATCGCCGCCGGTGACCTCCCCGGGAAAGCCATCGAAAGTCCGGCCGAATGAGCCTCGATCCGATCAACCTCGCCGCCTTCCTCGGCATGGCGCTGGTGACCTATCTCACGCGCATCGCGGGCTTGGCGCTCGTCGGCCGGCTCAACCTCTCAGCCCGGGCGCAGGCCGCCTTCGACGCGATCCCGCCCTCCGTGCTGATCGCCGTGATCGCGCCGAGCGCATTGGCGACCGGCTGGCTTGAGACGGTGGCGGCGCTGGTCTGCGGCCTCGCAGCGACGCGCCTGCCGTTGCTCGGCGTGGTTGCCGTCGGCGTCGCGACCGTGGTTGCCTTGCGCATGGTCGCCTGAGCCCCGGAGGAAGCCTATGCGTCCCGTGATGAATTCCGTGGTCGAGGCGATCGGCGAAACGCCGCTGGTCCGGCTCGACCGGCTGACGCGGCATCTCGGCGTCAGCGGGACCATCCTCGCCAAGCTCGACTATCTCAATCCCGGCTTCTCGAAGAAAGACCGGGCGGCGCTCGGCATCATCGAGGAAGCGGAAGCGTCGGGCGCGCTGCAGCCCGGCCAGACCGTAGTCGAGCTCACCTCCGGCAATATGGGCACCGGCCTCGCCATCGTCTGCGGGATCAGGGGCTATCCCTTCATCGCCGTGATGTCGAAGGGCAATTCGGAGGAGCGCGCCCGGATGATGCGGGCGCTCGGGGCCGAGGTCGTGCTGGTCGATCAATTGCCCGGTTCGGTTCCGGGGCAGGTCTCGGGCGGCGATCTCGAACTCGTCGACCGCGAGGCGAAGCGGATCACGCGGGAACGCGGCGCCTTCCGCGCCGACCAGTTCCATCGCGATGGCAACTGGCTGGCGCATTACCGCACGACCGGGCCGGAGCTCTGGGAGCAGAGCGGCGGCGCGATCGACGCCTTCGTCGACTTCATCGGCTCGGGCGGCAGCTATGCCGGGGTGACCAAAGCGCTGAAGGAACGGAGCCCGTCCGTGCGTTGCTATGTGGTCGAGCCGGCCGGGGCCGCGGCTGCGGCGGGCGAGACTGTGACCAGGCCCGATCATCCGATCCAGGGCGGTGGCTATTCGATGGCCGATCTTGCCTTCCTCAGGGATGTGCCGGTCGATGGGTATCTGCAGGTCAGCGGGGAGGAGGCGCGCGAGACAACGCGGCTGCTGGCGCGGCATGAGGGCATTTTCGGTGGGTTTTCGGCTGGAGCGAACGTCGCGGCGGCGCTGCAGCTGCTTGGTGGGGCTGAGGCCGGGAAAACGATTGCGGTCATCGTCTGCGATTCCGGGTTGAAGTACCTGTCGACGGATTTGTGGGGGTGACAGGCCCTTTCCTTCTCCCCTCGGGGGAGAAGGTGGCAGCGCGTAGCGCTGACGGATGAGGGAAGGGAAACTCTGCGCTCAACAGCGGCTCACCCGGTCGTACCGCCCTCATCCGCCTGCCGGCACCTTCTCCCCCGAGGGGAGAAGGGAGTTACTCTCACAACGGCAGGCACGCCTGCTCCAGCCAGGCCTTCGCCTCGCCCTCAACCAATGGGGCGAGGTTGCTCCAGACTTGGGCGTGATAGGCGTTGATCCACGCAAGCTCGCCCTCGTCGAGCAATGAGAGATCGATCAGCGCGCGCTCATAGGGGCACCAGGTCACCGTCTCGAAGCCGTACATGGTGCGCTCGGCGCCGGGAATCTGGCGCTCTTCGACCACGATCAGGTTCTCGATGCGGATGCCGTAGGCGCCTTCCTTGTAATAGCCGGGCTCGTTCGAGAGGATCATGCCGGGTTCGAGCGGGGTGGTGCCGAGCTTAGAGAGGCGCTGCGGCCCCTCATGCACCGAGAGATAGCTGCCGACGCCATGGCCGGTGCCGTGGTCGAAGTCGAG
>PNLY01000071.1 GCA_013823325.1 Methylobacterium sp. | reverse complement strand
CGATCTGCAGCGGGCGCGGCAGATCGAGGCCGTGATCGGCCTGCAGGATATAGGCGATGCCGCCCTTGCCCGACTGCGAGTTGATCCGGATCACCGCCTCGTAGTCGCGGCCGACATCCTTGGGGTCGATCGGCAGATAGGGCACCTGGAAGAGCGGGTCGTTGCGCTTCTCCTGCGCATCGAAGCCCTTCTTGATCGCGTCCTGATGCGAGCCGGAGAAGGCGGTGTAGACGAGCTCGCCGACATAAGGGTGGCGCTCGTGCACCGGCAGCTGCGTGCAGTATTCGGCGATGCTGCGGATCTCGTTGACGTCGCGCAGATCGAGCTCGGGATCGACCCCTTGCGTGAACAGGTTCAGCGCCATGGTGACGATGTCGACATTGCCGGTGCGCTCGCCATTGCCGAACAGCGTGCCCTCGACGCGGTCGGCGCCGGCCATCAGCGCGAGCTCGGCCGCGGCCACAGCAGTGCCGCGGTCATTGTGCGGGTGGATCGAGAGCAGCACGCTGTCGCGGTCGGAGATGTTGCGGCCGAACCATTCGAACTGGTCGGCATGGACATTCGGCGTCGCCATCTCAACGGTCGCCGGCAGATTGAGGATCAGCTTCTTCTGCAGCGTCGGCTGGATCACCGCCTTGACCGCCTCGCAGATCTCCAGGGCGTAATCGAGCTCGGTGCCGGTGAAGCTCTCCGGCGAGTATTCGAAGGTGAAATTCGTCTCGGGCGCCTTGGCGGCCAGGGCTTTGATCTGGGCCGCCGCATCGGTCGCGATCTTGATGATTCCGGCCTTGTCGGAGCGGAAGACCACATCGCGCTGCAGCGTCGAGGTCGAGTTGTAGAAGTGCAGGATGACGTTCTTCGCCCCCTTCACCGCCTCGAAGGTGCGCTCGATCAATTCGGAGCGGCACTGGGTCAGCACCTGGATCGCGACGTCGTCGGGGATCGCGCCGCGCTCGATGATCGAGCGGACGAAGTCGAAATCGGTCTGCGACGCCGCGGGGAAGGCGACCTCGATCTCCTTGAACCCCATCTTCACCAGCAGGTTGAACATGCGGTCCTTGCGATCGACGCCCATCGGCTCGATCAGCGCCTGGTTGCCGTCGCGCAGGTCGACGGAGCACCAGATCGGCGCCTTAGTCAGGACCTGCGACGGCCATTTGCGGTCGGGCAGGTTGACCGGCGCATAGGCGCGGTACTTGGAAATCGGCATCGTGGTCATGGGGTAACCCTTGCGAAGGATGCGGCGTCAGGCCTGCTCGGGGCTCTGCGGCGCAGTCATGCGATAGGAACAGGCCTTCAAATCCCGGCGCTCACAGCGCCGGGCGGCTAAGTCGCAGGGTCAGGCCCCGGATGGCGGACCGAAATCGCATGGCCCGACATAACCACCCCGGGAGGGGAAGATCAACCTCGCTGCGCCGGCCAATCCTGGGCCGGTCGAGCCGAGCGGACTGTCATTCCTTTGTCGCGTAAGCATCGGCACAAGCTCGCCTTCGATTCACGAGCCCGTGGCGATGCTGCGTTTCCTGGCCCTTCGCACCTTACGTGCGCTGCTGACGGTCGCGATCTGCGTCTCGGCGGTGTTCCTGGCGCTGCGGCTCGCCGGCGATCCCGCCGACATCATGCTCTCGATCGACACCCCGCCCGATGTCCGCGCCCATTATCGCGAGCTCTGGGGGCTCGATCGCCCGCTCGCCGAACAGTATCTGCGCTATCTCGCCAGCGTGGTCCGGGGCGATTTCGGCCTCTCCTTCGCCGATGACCGGCCGGCCTTCGCCGCGGTCGTCGACGCCCTGCCGAAGACATTCCTGCTCGGCGCCTGCGCGCTGATGCTGGCTTTGCTGATCGGCATGCCGCTCGGCGTCCTGGCGGCGTTGCGCCATAACAGCGCGGTCGACCGGCTCGCCATGGCGGTCGCCGTGCTCGGCTATGCGATCCCGATCTTCTTCCTCGGCATCCTGCTGATCCTGCTCTTCGCGCTCAAGCTGCGCGTCCTGCCATCGGCGGGGTCCGAGACGCCCTGGCATTTGATCCTGCCGGTGGTGACGCTGGCCTTGCCGCTCGCCGGGCGGCTTGCGCGCTTTGCCCGCACCGCGACGCTCGAAGTGCTCGGCAAGCCGTTCATCCGCGCCGCCCGCGCGCGCGGGGTCATGCCGCTCTCGGTCATCCTGCGCCATGCCTTGCCCAATGCCGCGGTGCCGCTCCTGATGTTCATTGGCATCGAGATCGGCCATATCCTCGCCGGCAGCGCCGTGGTCGAGACAATCTTCGCCTGGCCCGGCATCGGCCGGCTGCTGGTCGATTCCGTCACGACGCGCGATCTCGCCGTGGTCCAGGCAGTGATCCTGACGGTGACCGTCGTCATGGTCGCCGCCAACCTGCTGGTCGACATCCTGCATATCCTGATCGACCCGCGCCTCGGCGGCTTCTCGCGCAGCCTGGGCAAGCCGGCATGACGGCGAGCCTCGATCTCGGCGCCGCTCCGGTCTCCCGCCTGCGCGGGCGCCACATGTCGCCGGTGGTGAAGCTCTCGGCGGGCTTCCTGATCCTGGTCGTGCTCGTCGCGATCCTGGCCGATTGGCTGGCGCCGATCCACTACAGCAGCCAGAACCTGCTGGCCCGGCTGAAGCCGCCGCTAACGCAGAGCGGCGGCACGACCTACTGGCTCGGCACCGACCAGCTCGGCCGCGACATCCTCAGCCGTATGATCTACGCGGTCCGCACCTCGATCCTGATCGCGGTGATGGGCACGCTGATCGGGGCGGTGTTCGGCACACTGCTCGGCTTCATCGCCGCACGGATGCGCGGCATCATCGACCAGACGATCATGATGCTGGTCGATGCGCAGGCGGCGATCCCGGCCCTGTTCCTGGCGCTGACCATGCTCGCCTTCTTCGGCAACAACATCGTGCTGTTCATCGTCCTGGTCAGCATCGACGGCTGGGACCGCTATACCCGGCTCGCCCGCGGCCTCGTCGCCTCCGAGCAGGAGAGCGACTACATCAATGCGGTCGAGGCACTCGGTGCGCGTACCTCCCGCGTCGTCCTGCGCCATCTCCTGCCCAACATCGTCGCCGCCCTCGTGGTGCAGGCGACACTCAACTTCCCCGGCACGATCCTGCTGGAGACCTCGCTCTCCTTCCTCGGGCTCGGCGTGCAGCCGCCCGGCACCTCGCTCGGCCTGATGCTGGGCGAAGGCCGGCGCTATCTCCTCAACGCCTGGTGGATCGCGGTCTTCCCCGGGCTCGTCATCTTCCTGACGACCCTGTCGATGAGCCTGTTCGGCGACTGGCTGCGCGACCGCTTCGACCCGACCAGCGAGCGGCATTGAGACCATGGGCTTCTCCACGCGCAGCAGCATCGGTCGCCTCCCGCTCGCCATCGCCCATCGGGGCGGGGCCCTGCTCGCGCCGGAGAACAGCGCCGAGGCCTTTGAGCAGGCGAAGGCTGTCGGCGCCGAGATCGTCGAGACCGATGTGCGCTCGAGCGCCGACGGCGCGCTGGTCTGCCTGCACGATGCCGATCTCCAGCGTATCGCCGGTGATCCGCGCCTCGTCGCCGAGATCGAGCTTGCGGACTTGCGGGCGATCCTGCCCGGCCTGCTGACGCTCGACGAAGCGGTCGCCGCCTCCGCGCCGCTCGGGCTCCTGCTCGACGTGAAGCTCACCGAGCCTGCCGTGCTGCCGCGTATCCTCGATGTCGTCGCAGCGGCAGGGGCCAGCGGGCGCGTCCTGCTCGGCCTGCGTTCGCTCGACCTGATCGCAACGGCACGTGTCTTGTCCTCGGAGATCGCGATCCTCGCTTTGGTATCGGATCCGGAAAGCTTCGAGCAGGCAAAAACCCTCAGCGCGGACTGGTTCCGCTTCTGGCAGGGCGAAGCGACGGCCGAGCGCATCAAGGCTGCACGCAGCCTTGGTCTGCGGACGGTGATCATGGTCGGGCAGCCGCGCTCGGTTGCCGAGCCCTGCTATCCGCGCTTTCCGGTCGGGCGGATCGATGCGGAGGGGATCGGCCGCGTCATCGCGCTCGCTCCCGACGCAGTGATGCTCGACGATCCCCGCCTGCTGCTCTCGGCCCGCGCCGTCACGGCCCTGTCGTCAAGCTGAGGCATGGCAGCGCGATTGCGTGACGGGCCGGTGAGGCTCCGCCGCCGACAGCGATGCGAGACGTGTCATGATCACCCTTTCCCGCCGCCGCTTCCTCGAAGGCGCCTCCGCCGCCTCGGCGCTGCTCGCCGCCCCGCAGGCCTTCGCCGCCGGCGAGACGCGACCCAACTTCACCGTGGCGGTCGCCGACCTGCCGGCGACGCTGGAGCCGGCGCGCGAGCTCTCCAATGTCGGCACGCGCGTCACCTATTCGATCTTCGACACGCTGATCCGGCGCGATTTCCTCGGCGCGGCCGATGGCGGCGGCTCGGAGCTGAAGCCGCATCTGGCGGTGAAATGGGAGCGGGTGTCCCCGCAGGAGCTGATCGTGACGCTGCGCCAGGGCGTGAAGTTCCACAATGGCGACGAGCTGACTTCGGAAGACGTCGCCTATACCTTCCGCGACGGCCGCCTCTGGGGCGACAAGGCCCAGATCCCCGGCGGCAAGCCCTATTTCGGCATCCTCGCCAGCGTCGAGCCGATCGACCGCTACACCGTCCGCTTCCGCACCAGGGTCGCCGACGTGCTGCTGGAACAGCGGCTGGCCTCCTGGTGCGCCTGGATCGTCAACAAGCGCTCCTATGAGGCGATGGGCTTCGAGGCCTATTCGCGCAAGCCCGTGGCGACCGGACCCTACCGCGTCGTCTCGCATTCGGCCGCCGAGGCCACGGTGCTGGAAGCCTTCGACGATTATTTCATGGGCAAGCCGACCGCCAAGCGCGTCACCTTCCGGCGCGTGCCCGAACTGGCGGCGCGCGTCGCCGGGCTCGTCGCCGGCGATTACGACCTGATCACCAATATCCCGCCGGACCAGATGAGCGTGGTCGGCGCCTACAAGGACATCGATGTCCGCTCCGTCGTGCTCGCGAACGTCCATGTCCTCGCCTACAATCAACAGGACAAGGTCCTGGCCGACAAGCGGGTGCGGCAGGCCCTGAACTACGCGATCGACCGGCAGAAGCTGGTCGATGCGCTCTGGCAGGGCACGGCGCAGGTGCCGGCGAGCCACAATTTCCCCGAATACGGCCAGATGTTCGTCGAGGGCCGCAAGCTCCCCTACGACCCCGCCAAGGCCAAGGCGCTGTTGCAGGAGGCCGGCTACAAGGGCGAGCCGATCGTCTACCGGACCATGGCCAACTACTACACCAATGCGCTGGAGGCGGCGCAGATCCTGGTCGAGCAGTGGAAGGCCGTCGGCATCAACGCCTCGCTGCAGGTGGTCGAGAATTCCACCCAGATGCGCGGCGCCGGCGCGCAGATCTTCAACTGGTCGAACTCGACCCGCCTGCCCGATCCGCTCGGCGCGATCTGGGTCGCCTGGGGGCCGGCGGGCGAGATCCAGGTCTCGAAGTTCTGGACCTCGGCTGATGGCTTCAACAAGGCCGGCACGGCGCTGGAGGCGGAGGTCGATCCGGCCAGGCGCAAGGCGCTGTTCATTGAGATGCTCGACATCTGGGAGGACGAGGCGCCGGCGACGATCCTCTACCAGCCGAGCGAGGCCTACGCGATCAAGAAGGCGATCGGCTGGCGGCCGACGACCTTCTATTTCATGGACCTGCGTCCGGACAACCTGTCCTTCGCCCGCAGCTGAGCGGGCTGAACCGCTTCGTCTTTCCGGGGCGGGCCGAAGGCCTGAGCCCGGAACCCAGAACCGATGCCGTCTCAGAGAAGCGCGGCGATCGCAGCGCGATCATTGTAGTCGGCATCGGTTCTGGATTCCGGGCTCGACGCTGACGCGTCGCCCCGGAATGACGATGTCGGCTCTCGTGAGCCGGTCGGTATCACTGCCCGCCGAGGATGAAGCGGCGGCCGTCCTGCTCGGCGAGCTCGACCTGCTGGGTGAAGGCACCGCGCCCCGTCGAGACGCGGCGGATGCGCGCTTCCTCCTTGGCCGGGCGGGAGAGGTCGCGGCCGACCATGCTGGGCGCCTTGGCCAGGCCGGACAGGCCAAGCACGGTCGGGCCGATGTCGATGATCCCGGCCGGCTCCTGCGAGACGCTGCCAACCTCGCCATTACCCGTGCCGACGATCAGCACGGTGTTGAGCTCGTGCGGATTGATGCCGCCATGCATGCCGCCGCCGAGCGGCACATCGCCCGGCGTCATCGCGCCCAGGCCGGGCAGTCCGTACTGGTCGGCGTCGAGCGACGATTTCAGGATGAACATCAGGTCCGGCTGGCGCCCGGCGTGGCCGGCGCCGACCAGATCGAGCGACAAGGTGCCGGGAATGTCGCCGTCCTCGCCGCTGCCGCGCGAGAAGACATGGCCGATCGTCGGCTGCTCCATCAGCCAGGCGGCAATGCGTTCGAGCTGGCTGCGGTCGTCGCGGCGCAGGCGGATCTCGCCGCTGATGCCGCCCGTCGCCAGGAAGGCGGCGCCGTCGACGGCTTTGGCATTGCTGAGGTCGAAGCCGGCCTGGCGCGCCGCATCGAATAGCGGCTCGACCGAGCCGGTCGAGATCTGGCCATGGTCGGAGGCGGCGATCACCGCGATGCGCTCGCCATTGGGCTGGGCCTCGACCCAGTCGAGGATGGCGCCGAAGGCGCGGTCGGCCTGCTGCAGGCCGGCCTTAGCCTCCGGCGAGCCGAGCCCGCGGTAATGGAAGGTGGTGTCGGGCTCGTTGAACCAGATCAGCGCGACATCGGGCTTCAGCACCGGCAGGACGTGCTCGACCATCACCCGGCCACCATAGGCGAGCTCGTCGAGACGCGGCAGCTGGCGCTCCGGCAGCGGGCCGAGCCTGGCGATGGTGTCCTCGACCGCCTCCGGCGTCTGCGTCGCCTCGGCCCCAAGCATCGTGAAGGTCCAGTGCCCGTTGGCGCGGGCACGTGGATTGATGAAATGGGCCGAGCCGGCGGAGCCGGTGTGGACGACGGCGAGCTTTTTGCCTGCCCGCGCCAGCACGTCGCCGAAGGTCTCGACCGCGATCAGCCGGCCGCCATGATGCGCTTCCGCCCGGCGCAGCATGCCGATGTCGCTGGTGTCGAAGATGCGCTCGGGAATGGCGCCTTCGAGGTAGAAGGCATTGCCGACGATGCCGTGCACGGCGGGAGGGGCGCCGGTAGCGATCGCGCTGGTCGCGACGCGGGTCACCGAGGGGAACACGCTGCGCGCCCGGCGGAACCAGGTGCCACGGGCTGCGAGGCGGAGGATATTGGGGGTCAGCTCGGACGTGACCAGATCGGGCCGCAGCCCGTCGAAGACCGCGACGATGACGCGTGTGGCTGGGGAACGGTCGTCTTGGGCCATGTCGAGTTCCGATATGTCAATGGAATCAGGCGGCTGCCGCATTGGCGTCGGAAGCCACCGGTACCAGATGGCAGGCGGCGAGTCGCCCGTCGCCGGTGGGACGCAGAACGGGTGCTTCCTCGCGGCAGCGCGCGACGGCACGGGGACAGCGCGGATGGAAAGCGCAACCCGCCGGCCGCTCGACCGGATTGGGCGGATCGCCGCGCAGGATGATGCGCTCGGCCGTGCCGCGCTGGAGCGTCGGCACCGCCGAGACCAGCGCCTCGGTGTAGGGATGGGCCGGCGCGTGGAACAGTGCCTCCGGCGGGCCCTGCTCGACGATCCTGCCGAGATACATCACCGCGACCTCGTCGGCGATCTGCCGGACGACCTTGAGATCGTGGCTGATGAAGAGATAGGCCATGCCGAAGCGCGCCTGCAGGTCCTGCAGGAGGTTGATGACCTGGGCCGCGACGGAGACGTCGAGCGCCGAGATCGGCTCGTCGCAGACCAGCAGTTCCGGGCCGAGGATCAGCGCCCGGGCGAGCACGACGCGCTGGCGCTGCCCGCCGGAGAGCTCGTGCGGATAGCGCTCGAACAGGTCCGGTCTCAGCCCGACCGCCTCGAACAGCTCGAGCGCCTTCTGTCGCCGCGCCTCGGCGCCGGCTTCAAGGCGGTGGATGACGAGGGGCTCGACGATCTGCTCGCCGACGGGCAGGCGCCGGTCGAGCGCCGCGAGCGGGTCCTGATGCACCAGCTGCATTCGCCGGCGCAGGGCCCGCCATTGGCGGTCGCGCGTCGCGCTGACCTCCTTGCCGGCAAAGGCCATATGTCCGCGCGTTGCCGGCAACAGGCCGAGCACCAGCCGCGCTGTGGTCGACTTGCCGCAGCCGGATTCGCCGACCAGGCCAAGGGTCTTACCGGCGGCGAGGGAAAAGCTGATGCCGTCGACGGCATGAAGCAATCGCTTCTGTCCGCTCGCCGTCGCGACGGGATAGTGGCGGGCGAGGTCGTCGACGCGCAGGAGCGGGGTCATGCGAAGGCTCCGAGCGAAGCCGGTGCCTGGGCGGCCGGCGCCGCAGCGGTCTCGGCGAGGCGCAGGCAGGCGGCGCGCTGGTCCTGTGCCGCCAGCAGCAGAGGCGGCGTTTCGCCCCGGCATTCGTCGATCGCCAGGGAGCAGCGCGGCGCGAAGGCGCAGCCCGGCGGCATCCGGTCCGGCGCGGGAACTGTGCCCGCGATCGGCGTCAGCCGGCGGCGCGGCCCATCGAGCGTCGGCAGGGCGGCGAGCAGGCCGCGCGTATAAGGATGGCGCGGCCGGCCAAGCAGGTCCTGCGTCGCAGCGGTCTCGACGATGCGACCGGCATACATCACCGCGACCCGGTCGCAGAGATCGGCGACGACGCCGATGTCGTGCGAGATCAGCACCAGCCCCATGCCGCTCTCGCGACGGATGTCGCGGATCAGATCGAGGATCTGCGCCTGGATCGTCGCGTCGAGCGCCGTGGTCGGCTCGTCGGCGATCAGGAGCTCCGGCTCGCCGGCGAGCGCCAGCGCGATCATCACGCGCTGGTTCATGCCCCCTGAGAATTCGTGCGGATATTGCCGCAGCCGCCGCGGCGCATCGGCGATGCCGACGCGATCGAGCAGGCGCAGCGCCTCGCGCTGGGCTGCGTCGCCGCGCAGGCCACGATGCAGCCGCAGAACTTCCATGAGCTGGGTGCCGATCCGCTGGACCGGATTGAGCGAGCTGGTCGGGTCCTGGAAGATCAGCCCGATCCGCCCGCCGCGTATGCGCGAGAGCGCGCGCTCCGGCAGGCGGGTGATGTCCTCGCCCGCGAGCCTGACCTCGCCGGAGGTCACGACACCGCGGCCGAGCAGGCGCAGCGCCGCGAGCCAGGTCACGCTCTTGCCGCAGCCGGATTCTCCGACGATGCCGAGCGCCTCGCCGGGCGCGAGCGAGAGGTCGATGCCGCGCACCACCGGGACAGGGCCGTTGGCGCCGGGGAAGACGACGGAAAAGCTATCCAGCGCCAGCAGCGTTGGGGAGGGCGCCTGCATGGCGGGCAGCAGCGCTGCCACGCCGGAGCGATCGCTTGTGGTCGGGAGCGTCATCGCAGCGGGATAGACGCGCTTCGATGACCGTGATGTGACGCGGTGGGAACGAAAGCCGGTCGGCTTGTTAGCCTGTCCGGCTCATTTGGCCGGAACCGATGGAGGCGCGGGGACCCTTCCCCTCCCAGGAGAGGGGTCGCCGCGCCAGCCGAGCGCCGGAGCGATCAGCGCGGCGAAGTCGGCGACGAGCTGACGGTAGTCGGCGATCGAGAAATTGTATGGCAGTTCCAGCCGCAAAGTATCGACCAGCGGCAGGACCGGGTCGGCCGCGAGCCGCTCGACGATCTCGGCGGACGTACCGACGAGGTCGGGGGTGAACAGCGTCCGCCGCTCCCCCTGCGGCGCCAATGTCCGCTCATGTCGGCTGGCAGCGTAATCGCGATAGCGCCGGCGCGCTGCGGCATCGGCGCTGTCGAGCGGCACGATCACGCGGCCGACCGCGACCTTCGGCTCGCCCTCGCCGCGCCAATGGCTGCGGAACGTCTCGATATGGTGGCGCTGTGCGACGAAAAAATCGTCGGTCGCCTCGCCGGTGTTGAGATTGCCGACGAGCAGGTGGAAGCCGTTCTCTGCGGCCCAGCGGGCCGAGCGCAGCGAGCCGCCGCCATACCAGAGACGCTGCCTCAGTCCCGGAGCATGCGGGCGCAGGCGCGGGCGATGCTCGCCGGCGGCGGAGCTGATGCGGGCATCGGCATCCCCGAGCCAGTCGCCGTCGAGATTCCTGGCGAGCCGGGCGACGCGGGCATGCGAGAAGTCGTAACTCGCCGGATCGGCGTCGAAGAAGCGCTCGCCCAGCAGCTTGCCGAAGGGCGGCGGGCCGGCACTGAGCCCGACATTGAGCCTCCCGCCGGAGAGCACGTCGACCAGCGACAGATCCTCGGCCAGCCGGAACGGGTTCTCGTAGCCGATCTGGATCACGGCGGTGCCGAGCCCGATCCGGCTGGTGCGCTGGGATGCTGCGGCGAGGAAGGCTGCGGCCGAGGAGACACCGGGTTCGAGGTGGCGCTGACGCACCCAGGCGCTGTCGAAGCCGAGCGCCTCGCCATGCTCGAAAAGCGATAGCGTCTCCTCCAGACCGGCCCGGGGATCGGCATCGTCGTAATTGCCGGGGGTCAGGAAGGCGATGTGCCGGATGGCGAGATTGGACATGGGCCTCAGTACTTCGGTAGGCCGGGCGGGTTGGTCTCGGAGCGGTCGAGCGCCTCGTCCTCCAGGCCCCAGCGCGCCAGCGATGCCCGGAACTTGCCGTTGGCGATCAGCCCGTTGGTCGCGACGGTCAGGGCATCGACGAGGCCGCTGCCCTTGCGGGTGGTAATCGCGACGTCCGATTTCAGCGGCCAGCCGGCGCTGAGCGTGCCGACGCGCCTGATGTCCTTGTCGCGTGCCGCGATGAAGACGAGCTGCGCATGCGGCTGGACGATGACGTCGACCCGGCCCGAGCGCAGCGCGACCAGCCGACCCGCCTCGTCGTCGAAAAGCTGAAGCTCGATCGGCTTCAGGCCGGCGGCGACGTTCTGCTTGCTCCATTCGACCAGGATGCGCTCCTGATTGGTGCCGCCGCCGACGCTGATCCTGAGGCCGGCCGCATCCTTCGGCTCCTTGATCTCGGTGACCTTGCTGTCGGCCCTGACGAAGAAGCCATGCAGGCCCTTGCGGTAGGTCGAGAAGTCGAACTTCTCCTTGCGCTGCTCGGTGACGCCGACATTGGAGATGACCGCGTCATACTTGCCGGAAGCCAGCCCGAGCGGCCAGTCGGCCCAGGCGATCGGCTGCAGATCGAGCCTGAGGCCGAGGCTGTCGGCGATCAATTGCGCGAAATCGGCATCCGCGCCGACCACGGTCTTGGCGTCGGTGGCATAGGTCGCGAGCGGCGGCCCGCCGGGGCTGACCGCGACGGTGAAGACGCCGGGTTCGATGAATTTGAAGCCCTTCGGCACCGCCGCGATCGCATCCGGCTGCTTTTCGGTTCTGACCCGGCCCGGCTGTTCCGGGCCGAGATCGAAGGGGGCCTGGGCCAAGGCTGGGCCCTGCGCCGGGCCGAAGATGGTCCAGCCAAGGAGAAGCGCCAACATGGCACGTGCTCGCAACATCATTGTCTCTCGCCTTTCGAAGGAACCACGCCGTCATTCCGGGGCAGGCCGAAGGCCTGAGCCCGGAACCCAGAACCGATGCTGGCCGAAGAAACGCGCCGGCAGGTCAGCCATCTCGACAACCGGCATCGGTTCTGGGTTCCGGGCTCTTCGCTGCGCGAAGCCCCGGAATGACGACCTATTTCGGCGGCCCTTTTCAGTGCTGATCCGCTCACTTCGCCGGCAGGCCGGGCGGGTTGGTGCGCGACTGCTCGATCGCCTCGGCAGCGAGGTTCCAGCGTCCGAGAGCCTTGGCGTAATTGCCGTTGCCAATCTGGGTGTTGACGGCATGAGTGATCGCCTCGGCGAGGCCGGCGCCCTTGCGGGTCGTCACCGCGATCTCGGCCAGCAGCGGCCAGCCGCCTGAGAAATTGCCTGCCAGACGCGTCTTGTTCTCCTGCGCAGCTTTGAAGCTCAAAAGCGCGTTCGGGCCGAGATAGGCGTCGGCGCGGCCGGTCTCGAGCGCGAGGTAGAGCACGACGTCGTCGTCATAGTACTGGACCTCGGCCGGCTTCAGCCCGTCCTTCACGTTCTGCTCGTTCCAGCGCAGCAGAATCTGCTCCTGATTGGTGCCGGAACCGACGATGATCTTCAGGCCTGCGACATCGCGCGGCTCGCGGATCTGGATCTCGTTGTCCTTCTTCACATAGAAGCCGAGCAGGTCCTTGCGGTAGGTCGAGAAATCGAACTTCTCCTTGCGCTGCTCGGTCACGGTGATGTTCGAGATCGCCGCGTCGTACTTGCCGGAGGCGACGCCGAGCGGCCAGTCGGCCCAGGACACCGGGACGATCTCGAGCTTGCGGCCGAGCGCATCGGCGACGAGCTGGGCGATGTCGGGCTCGGAGCCGACGATCGTCTTGGTGTCGTTCGCATAACCGGCGAAGGGCAGACGGCCGGTGGCATTGGCGACGGTGAACACACCGTCCTTCACGAACTTGGCGTCCTTGCCGATCAGCTTGATTGCGCCTTCGTCACGCTCGGCGCGCGGCCGGCCGGGCTGCTCCGGCGAGAGGTCGATCGCCTGCTGAGCGAGGCCGAGCGAGGGGAGAAGCGCGCCAGCCGAGGCGGCACCGAGCAGAGCGAGCGTGTTGCGTCTGGTGATCATGGCTTAACTCCCAGGGAAATGGCGGTCAGAGGACCTTGGCGAGGAATTCGCGGGTGCGGGGATGGTCAGGCTCGCCGAGGACGCGAGAGGGCGGGCCGACTTCGAGGATGCGGCCGGCCTCCATGAAGACGACCTCGTCGGCGACTTCGCGGGCGAAGCCGATCTCATGGGTGACGATCACCAGCGTCGTGCCCGAGCGGGCGAGCTCCTTGATGACGTCGAGCACCTCGTTGACCAGCTCGGGATCGAGCGCCGAGGTCGGCTCGTCGAAGAGCAGGACCTTGGGCTTCAGGGCGAGCGCCCGGGCGATGGCCACGCGCTGCTGCTGGCCGCCGGAGAGCTGGCGCGGATAGGCCTCGGCCTTGTCGGCGAGGCCGACGCGGGCCAGCAGCTCGCGCGCCTCGGCCAGCGCCTGCTCACGGCCGACGCCGCGTACCGACAGCGGCGCCTCGATGACGTTCTCGATCGCGGTCAGATGCGGGAACAGGTTGAAGCTCTGGAAGACCATGCCGACATCGACGCGGCGCTTCAGGATCTCGCGCTCCTTGAGCTCGTAGAGCGTGTCGCCGTCCTGGCGGTAGCCGATCAGCTCGCCATCGATGGCGATGAAGCCCTCGTCGACGCGCTCGAGATGGTTGATCGAGCGCAGCAGCGTCGACTTGCCGGAGCCGGACTGGCCGATGATCGCGGTGACACTGCCCGGCCGCAGCGCCAGGCTGACATCATCGAGCACCTTGAGCGGCCCGAAGCTCTTCGAGACGTTGCTGATGCGGATCTCGCCGCCGGCACGAGGCAACAGACTCGCCAGCGAGGGAGCGACTGCGGCGGACGAACCCGTCTGTGCCAGCGCGGCCTCGCTACGGCGCGTCGCTGCGGCATCGCGCGAGCGACCAAAGCGGGCCAGCGCCAGGCCGATCAGCGAGGGCGGCGGATTGCGCAGCGCGCCGCGCGAATAATAGCGCTCGATATGATGCTGGACGAAGGAGAGCACACTCAGGATGACGAGGTACCAGACCGTCGCCACCATCAAGAGCGGGATCACCTCGAGATTGCGCCGGTAGATGATCTGGATGGTGTAGAACAGCTCTGGCAGCGCCAGGATGTAGACTTGGGAGGTGCCCTTCGCCAGCAGGATGATCTCGTTGAAGCCGTTGGGCAGGATGGTGCGCATCGCCTGCGGCAGCACGATCCGCGAGAATTGCCGGCGGCGCGGCAGGCCGAGCGCGGCGGCCGCCTCGTGCTGGCCCTGGTCGACCGAGAGGATGCCGCTGCGTACGATCTCCGAGGAGAAGGCGCCGGCATGCAGGGTGAGCCCGAGCACTGCCGCGAAGAACGGCGTGATCAGCTGCGTCGTCGACCAGGTCGCGAAGGTGATGTCGGTGAAGGGAACCCCCAGCCAGACCGTCGAATAGAGATAGCCGAGATTGTTCAGGATCAGCAGCAGCACGATCAGTGGGATCGAGCGGAACAGCCAGACATAGGCCCAGGACAAAGACGCTAGCAGCGGCGAGCCCGAGACGCGCGCCAGCGCGAGGCCGGTGCCGAGCAGAAAGCCCAGCACCGTGCCGAGCAGGGTGAGCAGCAGCGTCCGCGCGAGGCCAGCCAGCACTGGTTCGGCGAAGAACCATTCGGCGAAGACGTCCCAGCCCCAGCGCGGGTTGGAGAGGACCGAATTCGCGACCGCGAAGATCACCACGACCGCGAAGGCGGTGCCGATGGTGCGGGCCGGGTAGCGCGCCGGCACGATCTTGTAGCGGCTGAAATCGCGCGCCGGTGGGGTGCTATGGGCGCGCGTCGGCAGGCCCGCGAAATCGCTGGCGAGGCTCATGGCTGGTCTCGTTTCTGTTGGTGCGACGGGCGGCGCGATCAGGCGGCGCTGGCGGGCAGTTGCCCGGCAGGCGGGCGCGGCTTGTAGGCCGCGACGGCGAGATCCTTCTCGAAGGCGAGCTTTTTGTAGACCTCGGGATCGACGGCGGGATCGAAAAGCGGCGTGTAGCCGGTGCTGAGATAGAGATCCCGCGCCTCGGGCTGGCGGAAGCCCGTGGTCAGGAAGATCTTGCCGTAGCCCTGGCGCACGGCCTGCGCCTCCAGCTCCTCCACGACGCGCCGGGCCAGGCCCTGGCGGCGGAAGGCGCTGTCGGTCCACATCCGCTTCAGCTCGGCAGTCTGCGCGTCATAGCGCTTGAAGGCGCCGCCGGCGATGGCGCGGCCATCACGAAGCAGCAGCACGAAGTTGCCCTCGGGCGGCGCGAACAGCGAGGCGGGGTAGCGGCTCATCTCGGCGCCGGGCGGCTCGCCGAAATAACTGCCATAGCGGGTGGCGTATTCCCAGGTCAGCTGCTCGACCAGTGGCTGGGCGAGCGGATCGAGCGGGGTGGTGTAGAAGAATTCGTCGGCCATGGGACAGCCTCTCGGATCGCTGGGTTCTGGAAACGGGTTCTGCAGAGTTTTCAGCCGGCCTTGCGCGGCACGGATGCCGGAGCGGGACGGGCATAGCGGCTCTCGCGGCGCGGCAATCCGAGATGGTCGCGCAGCGTCTTGCCCGGCAGGTTGCGGTCGTAGACGCCGCGCGCCTCCAGTTCTGGAATGACCAGTTCGACGAAATCGTCGAGGCCCTGGCCGATCACCGGGAAGCCGAGGATGAAGCCGTCGGCCGCCTGCTTCTCGACGCGCTCGATCAGGATGTCGGCGATCTCCTGGGCCGACCCGATCAGGTCGGCACGCGGGGTCGCAGCTTCGAGTGCCGCCTCGCGCAGGGTCTGGCGCTTCAGCGCGGCGGTGCGCTTGATCCGGTCGGTGGTCGAGCGGAAGCTGTTCTTGCCGATGTCGCCGAGCTCCGGGAAGGGTGCATCGAGCGGGTAGGCGCTGAAATCGTGATGGTCGAAATAGCGGCCGAGATAAGCGAGCGCTTCGTCGATCGAGACGAGATCGCGGATCGCCTGGTACTTGTCCTCGGCCTCCTGCCGGGTGCGCCCGACGATCGGACCGGCACTCGGGTAGATTTTGACCTCGTCGGCCAATCGCCCCTGCGCGATCGCGCTGGTCTTGATGCTGCGATAGAAGGCCTGGCCCTCCTCCAGCGAGACATGGTTGGCGAAGACCGCATCGGCATGGCGGCCGGCAAGGCCGATGCCGGCATCGGAGGCGCCGGCCTGGAACAGCACCGGCTGGCCCTGCGGCGAGCGCTGGATGTTGAGCGGCCCCTCGACCTGGAAGAAACGTCCCTTGTAGCCGAGCGTGTGCAGCTTCTCGCGATCGAAGAAGCGGCCGGCCTCGCGGTCGCGAACGAAGGCGTCGTCGTCCCAGGAATCCCAGAGCCCCTTGGCGATGTCGAGATATTCGTGGGCGATCTCGTAGCGCAGCGAATGCTCGGGATGCGGGCGGCCGTAATTGCGGCCTGAGCCTTCCAAGGGGGAGGTGACGGCATTCCAGCCCGCGCGCCCGCCGGAAATCAGGTCGAGCGAGGCGAATTGCCGGGCGATGGTGAAGGGGTCGCTATAGGAGGTCGAGACCGTGCCGACGAGGCCGAGCTTCTTCGTCACCGTCGCCAGCGCCGAGAGAATGGTCAGCGGCTCGAACCGGTTGAGGAAATGCGGGATCGACTTCTCGTTGATGTAGAGCCCGTCGGCGACGAAGGCGAAGGCGATGCCGTTCTCCTCGGCCTTGCGGGCGTTGCGGATGAAGAAGTCGAGATTGACGCTGGCATCGGCCGGATTGCTCGGATGGCGCCAGGCGTTCATGTGGCTGCCGGGGCCCTGGAGCATCAGGCCGAAGGTGAGACGGGTCTTGCTCATCAAAGTCTCCTGTCGGCTCAGGCGGCGAGCGCCGGCGCATCGCCCGCGAGCAGCGCGATCGAGGCAAGGCGCTGGGCGGTCGCGGCAGCCGGTGTGTCGATGACGAATTCGGCGATGCCGAAGCGGGCCGAGAGCGCATCAAGCTCGCGCCGGACATCCTCGGCGGTGCCGGCGAGGATGCTCGGGCGGCGGATTTCGGTGGTGTAGGACGCCGCTCCGGCCTGGCGGGCGAACTCAGCCGCTTGCTCGTCGCTGCCGAGATTGACGCTCTGGCCATTGTCGAGCGTCAGCCTGACGACGCGCAGCGGCTCGGTCAGCGCCCGCGCCTCCTCCGCCGTCGCCGCGGCGAGCGCCGCGAGACCGAACAGCGGCGGGTGCCTGGCGCCGGCCCTTGCATGGGCATCGAGGCTGGCCTCGATCGCCTTGGGGTCACCATTGAGCTGGCCAGCGAAGACAAAGCGCCAGCCCCGCTCTGCGGCGAGCCGGGCGCTGTCCGGGCTGGCGCCCAGCAGGAAGCGCTCGGCTGGCGCAGGCGGCTTCGGCAGGGCCTGCGCACCGGCAAGCGGATCATCTGTAGCGAGCGAGCCCGAGAGGAAAGCGTCGAGCTCCGCCAGCAGCGCCTCGAAGGAACGAGCGTCCTTCGGATCGTGCTGGACGCGCAGCGCCCTGGTCGACAGCGGCAGGCCACCCGGCGCCTTGCCGATGCCGAGATCGATGCGATCCGGCGCCAGCGCGGCGAGCAGGTTGAAGGTCTCGGCGACCTTGTAGGGGCTGTAATGCTGCAGGAGGACACCGCCGGAGCCGATGCGGATGTGGCGGGTGCGGGCGATCAGATGGGCGACCAGGATTTCAGGCGCCGAGCTGGCGAGGCCGGGAAAGCCGTGATGCTCGGCAAGCCAGAAGCGGCGATAGCCCAACCGCTCGGCGGCCTGCGCCAAGGCGATGGTGCGCTGCAGGGCCTCGACCGCACTCTCGCCGTCGAGGATCGGGCTCTTGTCGAGCAGGCTGAGGGAATAGGCCATGGGATCTCTCGCCGGATCAGATGCCGCGCAGGCCGCAGGCGGTGCGCGCCTCCTCGGCCATCCAGCCGAGGCGCTCATAGTCGCCGCGCCAGTACACCAGCGCCGCGTCGTCGCCGCCGAGCCTGACTTCGCGCACCCGGCCGATGACGATGGCGTGCGAATGCCGCTCGATCAGCTCCTCGACCTCACAGTCGAGCGCCGCCAGCGCGCCCTCGAGCAGCGGCGCGCCGGTACCGCCTTCGCTCCAGTTCGCGCCGGCATAGCGCGCCGGGCCCTTCTCGCCGCCTCGGCCGGCGAAGCGATCGGCGATCTGCTTCTGCGTGGCGTTGAGGAAGTTGACGCCGAAGCTGCGATGGCGGGCGAGCACCGGAAAACTCGACGAAGCCAAGTTGAGCCCGAACATCACCGTCGGCGGCTCGGCCGAGAGCGAGGACAGCGAAGTGACGGTCAAGCCCGTGCGATCGGCGCCCTGCCCCGTCGTGATCACGCTGACGCCGCCGGCGAGATGGCGCAGCGCCGACCGGAAGCTCGGCGCCTCGGCTTGTGCCGACGCGGCGCGGCCGAACTGACGAGGGGCCGCGGATGCTGGAGTGACGAGCGAGACAACGGTCATGAAGGCCTCGGCTGGCGGGAGGACGCAGCGAGGCGCACGTCGCCAGGGGACGACGTTTCGACCGGACGGACCGGCACGCTGACGCTGCTAGGGAATGACAGGTCCTGCGGTCAGGCCGCGGGACGGCGGATCAGGAACATCGCAGCGAGCTGCGAGATCGCTCGGATTCCAAAGTATTGCCTGGTTTCATCGACGTGTCTCCGCGCTCGGAGCCCACGAAAGCATCGTGGTGCTTTTAGCATTGTTGACGCGGCGCAAGCTGCTCCAGCAAATCCCGCGATCGGGCACAGTCATCGGCGCTCGATATTGACATTCTTCCTGCGAAAACAGCCAGGGTCAATGAAATGTCCTTTCAAAGATGCGACCGGCCGGAGGCGGAAGCGCTCGCGAAGTGTAACCAATATGGAGGATTCCGTTCCACCCACGGCCAGCGGCAGGTGGCGACGGACCAAGGCTCGACCGCCGCGCAGTCGATCCATGCCCCCGGCTCCGACCTCAGCTGACCTCCTGCTCAGACAGCCGGTCGCTGCGGGCGCCAAAGCCAGCCTCTCGCAAGGCCGCCCGGGGCGCCAGGGACAAGCGCGCTATGAGCCAGTTGACAGTTTTGCAATCGATTACATAATCGCTTTTGAAGCGGCTCCATAGAATGAGCCGCTCTTGGGAGGAGCACCGGTCATGTGCATCGGCATCGTCGATTCATCGACTTCTTGCAGCAGTGCGACCGCGCTGCGGCTGCGCTGAACCCGCGCGAAGGCCCGGGCCATGGTTCAGATCGGCTTCAACCTGCTGACGGTCGGCGGCTTCATCGACGAAGCGCATCTGCCGCTGTGCGAGCGCATCCGCGCGATCGGATATGACGGCGTCGAGATCCCGGTCTTCGAGGGCGATATCGGCCATTATGAGAAGCTCGGCCGCCGCCTCGACGCGATCGGCCTGAAGCGCACCATCGTCACCATCGTCGCCGAGGACAGCAACCCGCTCTCGTCCGATCCGGCCATCCGCCGACAAGCGCGGGAGCGCCATCGCTGGGCGATCGACTGCGCCGCGGCGCTCGGCGCGACCGTCATTGCCGGCCCCTATCACTCGCCGGTCGGCGTCTTCACCGGCGAAGGCCCGCGCGAGGACGAGCTCGCTCATCTCGCCGAAGCGCTGCATGCGATGGCGGATGATGCCGGCAAGGCCGGAATCGCGCTCTCGCTGGAGGCGATCAACCGCTTCGAATGCTACGCGCTGACCACGATGGAAGCCGCGAGCGCGCTGCGCGCCCGGGTCGGGCATCCGAACTTCGGCTACATGTACGACACCTTCCACGCCAATATCGAGGAGCGAGATCCGGTTGGCGCCTACAGCCGCTACGCCCCCGAGATCAACCATATCCATCTCTCCGAAAACGACCGTGGCATCGTCGGGCGCGGCCACGTGCCGTGGGCTGAGACCTTCCGCGCCATCCGCGCCACTGGCTATGATGGCTGGTTGACGGTCGAGGCCTTCGGCCGGGCCCTGCCCTCGCTCGCGGCGGCGACACGGGTCTGGCGCGAACTCTTCCCCGATCTCGACACGCTTCTGGTCGAGAGCCACGACTTCATCCGGGAAGGCTGGGCCGAGGCGGCCGGCCCTGCCAGGGCAGGTGCGGCATGAGCGTGGGCACGCCGGTCCTTTCGATGCGCGGCATCGGCAAGAGCTTCACCGGCGTGCGGGCGCTCGACGATGTTAGCCTCGATTGCCATGCCGGCGAAGTCCACGCCATCTGCGGCGAGAACGGCGCCGGCAAGTCGACGCTGATGAAGGTGCTGGGCGGCGTCTATCGTCCTGACGAAGGCGAAGTGCTCCTGGCCGGTGAGCCGACCGCATTCAAGCACCCGGTCGAGGCACGCCGGGCCGGGATCAGCATCATCCACCAGGAGCTCAGCCTGCTGCCCGAGCGCAGCGTCGCTGACAATATCTTCCTCGGGCTGGAGCCGACCCGCAGCGGTTTGCTCGACCGCGCCGCGATGCAGGATGGTGCACGCAAGCTGCTGGAGCGCGTCGGCGCCAAAGTCCAGCCCGACGCGCTGGTGAAATCGCTCTCGATCGCCGAGCAGCAACTGGTCGAGATCGCCAAGGCGCTGGCGCTCGATGCGCAGATCATCGTCATGGACGAGCCGACCGCGGCGCTCGACGAGCGCGATGCCGGCCGGCTGCTCGAACTGGTCGGGACGCTCAGGCGCGAGGGCGCAGCGATCCTCTACATCTCCCATCGCATGGCCGAATTGAAGGCGATCGCCGACCGCATCACCGTGCTGAAGGACGGCAAGCTGGTCGCGACACAGCCTGCCGCTGCGCTGACGCCGGCCATGATCGTCAGGCTGATGGTCGGGCGCGACCTCGCCGATTTCTTCCCGCCGCCAGGCGATCCAGCGAAGCTTGGCCCCGTCGTCCTGTCCGTGCAGGGCGGCGGCAACGCCGTGCTCGCCGACATCGCGCTCGACCTGCGCGCCGGCGAGATCGTCGGCGTCGCCGGGCTCGAAGGCTCCGGCAAGGGTGCGCTCGGACGAGCCCTGTTCGGCGACGAGCCCTTGACGCGCGGCCGCATGATCATCGACGGACGGGACGGGCTGATCGCCTCGCCGCGGGCGGCCATCGCCGCCGGCATCGGCTTCCTCTCCGACGATCGCAAGAAGGAAGGCATCGCTCCGCAGCAATCGCTGCGCGACAATGTCCTGATGACCCTGCGCGCCTTCGCGCGCCGCCTGCTGCCGCCCGGCTCGGGCGCAATGGCGCGCGCCGCCGCCGACCGGCAGTTGACCGAGGTCGATGTCAGGGCCGCCGGCTTCGCCCAGGAGATCCGCGAGCTCTCCGGCGGCAATCAGCAGAAGGTCGTGATCGGCCGCTGGCTGGCGCGCGACCCCAATGTGCTGATTTTCCTCGAACCGACTCGCGGCATCGACGTCGCCGCCAAGGCGGCGATCTACCAGCTGATGCGCGGGCTCGCCGATCGCGGCCGCGCGATCCTGATGATCTCCTCCGATTTGCCTGAGATCATCGGCGTCAGCGACCGCATCCTCGTCATGCATGAAGGCCGTATCGCCGGCGAATTGAGGCGCGGCGCGAGCGAAGAAGACGTGATGCACCTCGCCCTCGGCACCGGGGCGACGGAGGCTGCGGCATGAGCGCCGGCACCGACATCGCGGTCACCCGTCCGGTACGCGAATGGCCGGTCGCGCCGCTGCTCTTCGCCGGCTCGCTGGCGCTTTATGTCACGACCGCGCTCGTGACCGGGCAGCATGCCTATCTCACCGGCGAAGGCTTTGTCGGCCTGACCCAGCGCATGGTCGCGCTCGGCATCGTCGCGCTCGGGCAGACGCTGACCATCCTGGTCGGCTCGATCGATCTTTCGGTCGCAAACCTGATCAGCGTCGCCGCCGTCCTCGCCTCCTTCATCATGAAGGGTGAGCCGGCGATGATCGCCCCCGCCGTGCTGGCGGTGCTGGCGCTCTCGGCGGCTGTCGGCCTCCTCAACGGGCTGATCATCGCAAGGCTCGACGTCAATCCGCTGATCGCGACGCTTGGGGTCGGGCTGATCCTGCAGGGCCTGCTCTCGGCCAGCTTCAGCAACTTCGCCGGCTCGGTTCCACCGGCCTTCCAGGCCTTCGCCTATGGCCGGATCGGGCCCCTGCCCTGGTCGGTGCTGCTGCTGTTCGTGCTGGCCTTTGCGATCTGGCTGCTGCTGACGCGCACGCGCTTCGGCGCGCATCTCTACGCCACCGGCGGCAATCGCGACGGCGCCCGCCTCGCCGGCATCCGTACCGAGCGCGTGATGATCGGCGCGCATGTGCTGTGCTCGCTGATGGCCGGTTTGACCGGGCTCTATCTCGCTAGCCGCCTGCGCGCCGGCGCACCCTGGGTCGGCCGCGACGGCGTCTACGACCTTGAATCCATCGCCGTCGTCGTGATTGGCGGCACCTTGCTCGCCGGCGGGCGCGGCGGCGTCTGGGGCACGCTGGCCGGCGTCTTCCTGTTCGCCACGCTCGATGCCGTCTTCAACATGACCGGCATCGACGCCTTCCCGAAGCAGGTGCTGCGCGGCGCCATCGTCATCCTCGCGGTCGCCGTCTACGCGGTGCGCAGCCGGGGGCATGTCGCATGAGCGCGGTTGCCACTCATACCGGCCCTTCGGCGGCGCTGCGCTTCGCCCGCGGTGTCAATGTCGGCCTCGCCGTCTTCCTCGTGCTCTATGGCACGATCGCCGTGCTGCAGCCGGGCTATTTCGAGGTCGAGGGCTTCCTCAACTTCCTGCGCCGGGCCGCGCCGCTGATCATCCTCGCCTGCGGCCAGCTCTTCGTCATCGCCGGCGGCGGCTTCGATCTGTCGATGGGCTCGCTGGTCACCCTGACCGTGCTCGGCGGCTCGATGCTGGCCGGCGGCAATCCCGAGAACACGTGGTGGACGATCGGCGTGCTCTATCTGATCGGGCTCGGCGTCGGGCTGGTGAATGGGCTCGTCGTCACCCTGCTCAAGGTGCCCTCGATCATCGCGACGCTCGGCATGCTGCTCTCGCTCAACGGCGCTGCGCTGATGTGGTCGGGTGGGGCGCCGCGCGGCTATCTGCCGGAGAATTTCCGCGCGCTCGGCCGCTTCGTCTATCGCGACGTCCCGCTGACCGGAATCATGCCGCTCTCGGTGCTCATCCTGATCGGATTCGTCGGGATCGCCGCCTGGCTGCTGCATGGCACCGTCTTCGGCCGGCAGGTGCTGGCGGTCGGCGACAACCCGCGCGCGGCGGAGCTCTCCGGCGTGCCGGTCGGCGCGACGCGGGTGCTGGTCTTCGTCATCTCGGCGCTGTCGGCGGTGACCGCGGGCATCCTGCTCGGCGGCTTCGCCGGCGTCTCGACCGCGGTCGGCCAGGGGCTGGAGCTGCAGGCGATCGCCGCCTGCGTCATCGGCGGGGCGCAGCTGCTCGGCGGACGCGCCAGCGTGACCGGCGCCGTCGCTGGCGCGCTCAGCCTGTTCGCCCTGTTCACCTTGCTCAACCTGATGGGTTTGCCGCAGCCGCTGCGCGAAACCGTGCAGGGCCTGATCCTGATCGCCGCGGTGGCGTCGAGCGCCTGGCGGATGCGGCGCGCCTGAGACTGAGAGTTTTCGGAAGCGCGTGATCCCACGCGCTCCGCCAGAGGCCGCCGGCAAGGCGGCGCGACAGAGGGAGGTGAACATGAAGACGCAGATCGGTTTGGCGGCGCTGCTGGCAGCATTGTCGACAGGCGCCGTCGCCCAGAACTTCAACGATCCCGCCGAGTTCGAGCGGCAGAAGGCGCTGCTCACGGTCACCCCGCAGGGTCCGGAGGGCAAGCCCTGGGAGCAGAATCTCGGCGGCGAAAAGGTCGACACCGCCAAGTACAAGAAGCCCGGCCCCTACAAGCTCTGCTTCTCCAATGCCGGCGTGAACAATCCCTGGCGCGTCGTCGGCTTCACCAATATGCAGGCCGAGGTCGACGCCAACAAGGCCGACATCGCCTCGTTCACCCATGCCGATGCCGAGGGCAAGGACGACAAGCAGATCTCGGACATCAACGCCTTCGTCAACAGCGGCCAGTGCGATGCGCTGATCGTCTCGCCGAACACCACCGCGGCGCTGACGCCGGCAGTCGAGGCTGCCGCCAAGAAGCTGCCGGTCGTGGTCTTCGACCGCGGCGTCGACAGCAAGGCGCCGGTCACCTTCATCAACCCGATCGGCGGCTACGGCTTCGGCATCCAGGGCGCGAGTTTCATCGCCGAGAAGATCCCGGCCGGCGGCGCGGTGCTGGCGCTGCGCATCCTGCCGGGCGTCGACGTGCTGGAGAACCGCTGGGCTGCGGCCGAGCGCATCTTCAAGGAGAAGGGCATCAAGGTCGTCGGCGCCGAATTCACCAATGGCGACAACGCCAAGACCAAGGCGATCGTCGAGGACTACCTCAACCGCTTCGGCAAGATCGACGGCGTCTGGATGGATGCCGGCGCGACGGCGGTCGCGGCGCTCGAAGCCTTCGAGGATGCCGGCAAGCCCTATCCGGTGATCAATGGCGAGGACCAGCAGGACTTCCTGCAGAAGTGGAAGAAGAACAAGCTCACCGCGATCGCGCCGACCTATCCGACCTATCAGTGGCGCACCCCGGTGATCGCGGCGATCCGCATCCTCAAGGGCGAGCCGGTCACCGGCCCGACCTGGAAGCTGCCGCAGCCGGCGATCACTGCCGAGACCCTCGACAAATTCGTCAACGACAAGATGCCGCCGCTGCACTACGCGCTCTGCGGCTGCGAGCAGATGGCGAACTACCCGGCTCGCTGGGGCGGCAAGTAACGACGACATCGGGCGCCTGCATGCGGCAGGCGCCCGCTTTTGCCCTAACGGCAGCGATTGCGGCATGATGGGCTTCCTGCCTCCTCCTGCCGATTCGCTGTCGCAATTTCCCGATCATTCGCCTTGCAAGACGTATCCACAACCGCCCCGACCATCGCCGAAGTCGCCCGCCTCGCCGGCGTTTCGACCGCGACGGTGTCGCGGGCGTTGGCCCAGCCCGAGAAGGTCAAGGCCCGCACCCGCGAGCGCGTGATCGAGGCGGTCAAGGCGACCGGCTTCATCCCCAACGCCCAGGCCCGCAATCTGCGCCTCCAGGCGACGCGCACCGTGATCCTGCTGGTGCGCGACATCAGCAACCCGTTCTATCTCGAGATCTACAAGGGCGTCGAAGAAGCGGCGATCGACGCCGGCTACAAGGTGCTGATGGGCGACGCCCGCGACGATGACGAGCGCATCCTGCGCTATGTCGACATGGTCAGGGAGCGTCATGCCGACGGGCTGATCCTGATGGTCGGCCGCTTCCCCGAACTCCTCGCCAAGCGCAGCCGCCTGCCGCCCATCGTGGTCGCACTGGAGAGGCTGCCCGGGCTGAATCTGCCGACCGTCAAAATCGACAACCATGCCGCCGCCCGCTCCGCCGTGGCGCATCTCGCCCGGCTCGGCCATCGCCGCATCGCCCACATCGCCGGCCCGATGCCGGACCCGATGAGCGTCGACCGCCGCGACGGCTATCTCGCCGGCCTCGCCGATGCGGGTATCGCAGCCGATCCTGATCTCGTCGTCGAGGGCGATTTCGGGCTGGCCGCAGGTAGAGCGGCGATCCGCACGCTCGCCGACAGAGGCGCCAGCTACACCGCCATCTTCGCCGCCAGTGACCAGATGGCGGTCGGTGCCATGGGTGAGCTCCGCGCCCGCGGCCGCCACGTGCCCGACGACGTCTCGGTCGTCGGCTTCGACGACATCGTGCTGGCGGAGGCGGTCGAGCCGCAGCTCACCACAATCCATCAGCCCCGCCGCGAGATCGGCCAGGCGGCGATGGCGCTGTTGATCGAGCAATTGTCGGGGCGCGGCGCCCCGTCCGACCTGACACTGTCGACAAGGCTGATCGAGCGTGCCTCGGCGGCCGTGCCGCCCAAGCAAGCCCGATAGGGCGCCTTACGCTGCGGCTGCCGTCGCGCCTCTCGCCATGGCGAGGCCCACGGCCTTCTCCAGATCGGCCTGCCAGAACGGCTTGTTCAGCCGCAGCACGCCTGCCCGCGCGCCGGCCGGCAAATCGGCATAGCCGGTCGCGAGAATGACCGGCAGCGCCGGCCAGCGCTCGCCGACCTCCGCTATGAGCTGCGCCCCGGTCATCTGCGGCATGGCGTGATCAGTGATCAGCAGGTCCACCGCTTCGCCAGCTTCAAGGAACGCCAAGGCCTCCCGAGCCGAACTGGCTTCGATAACCCGGTGGCCGAGATCCTCCAGCAGGGCCGTCGTATTCATCAGAACGAGCGCGTCGTCGTCGACAGCGAGCACCGTCAGCGTGCGCGGCGCGGCGTCGGCATCGCTCTTGTGCTCGACCGCCAGAGGCGCAGGCTCGTCGCCAGCGGACACTGCCGACACCGGCAGCCAGATCTCCGCGGTCGTGCCTTGTCCCGGGCGACTATCCAGCTGCAGGCGGCCGCCGAGCTGCTCGGCCATGCCATGCACCATCGACAGGCCGAGCCCGGTGCCCTTGCCCACGCCTTTCGTGGTGAAAAAGGGTTCGGCCGCCTGGGCCAGCGTTTTTGCGTCCATGCCAGTTCCATTATCGACCACGGAGAGACGGACATAGTTGCCGGCCGGCAGGCCGGTGCGGTGACCGCTGCCGACATGTTCGTTCCTGGCGCCGATGCGGAGGATGCCACCCTCGGGCATGGCGTCGCGAGCGTTGACAGCGAGATTGAGCAGGGCGGTTTCGAGCTGGTTCGGATCAGCCGAGGCCACCACGAGATCGGCTGGGAAATCCGTCTCGATCCGGATCAGCGGCCCGAGCGAGCGCTGCAGCAGATCGCCCATCTCGGCAATGAGCACGTCAACGGCGACGGGCTGCAGCGCCAGCTCCTGTTTTCGCGCGAAGGAGAGCATGCGCTGCGTCAGCGAGACCCCCCGGCTCGCCCCCTTGATCGCATTGTCGATCAGGTTGAGCTGGCGCTCGTCGCTGATCTGGCGGCGCACGAGCTCGAGGCTGCCCAGCACGGCGGTCAGCAGGTTGTTGAAATCATGCGCTACGCCGCCGGTGAGCTGGCCGAGCGCCTCGATCTTCTGCGCCTGGAACAGCGCCTCGCGCGCCGCGTCGAGCTCGGCCTGGACCTTCTGGCGCTCGGTCAGGTCGCGCGTGACCTTGGCGAAGCCGATGATCTCGCCGGCATCGCCGCGGATCGGGTCGATGACGATGCTGGCCCAGAAGATCTCGCCGTTCTTGCGGACGCGCCAGCCCTCCCTCTCGGCGTTGCCATTGGCGATCGCAGCCTGGAGCGTCTTTTGCGGCTCGCCGCGCTCGCGATCCTCCGGCGTGTAGAACAGCGAGAAGTGTTTCCCGATGATCTCGTCCGGCGCGTAGCCCTTGATACGCTCCGCGCCGACGTTCCAGTTGGTGACGATGCCGTCGGCATCGAGCATGTAGATCGCGTAGTCCGTGACGCCCTGCACCAGCAGGCGGAATTTCTCTTCCGAGCGCCGCAGGGCCTCGTCGGCCTGTCGCCGCTCGGTCAGGTCGCGCGTCACCTTGGCGTAACCGAGCACGCGCCCGCTCGCCGGGTTGAGGATCGGGTCGATGACGACGTGGGCCCAGAAGCGCGTGCCGTCCTTGCGGACGCGCCAGCCTTCCCTCTCGAAACGGCCTTCCTCCGCGGCGATGCGCAGCGCATGTTGCGGCAGGCCGGCGGCGCGATCCTCCTCGGTGTAGAAGCGCGAGAACGACTGCCCGATGATCTCGTGATCCTCATAGCCCTTGAAACGCCGGGCGCCTGGGTTCCAGCTGATCACGATTCCCTGCGGATCGAGCATGTAGATCGCGTAGTCCGTGACGGACTCCACCAGCAATCGATAACGCTCGGCGGTCACCGGACCTTCCGCAATCTGAAGCACGTTTGGAACCTTGATCTATGACATGTCCAACGCGCTGAACGCCGCACTCCGCAGAAGGTTCCCGGTGGGACAAAGAAAAATTGCCCTAGGGTCAGCGACCCCGTTTCGGCGAGACCAGAATCGCGCCTGAAGCCGCGACGACGAGCACAAGGCCGAGCCAGTCGCTGGCCGCTGGCCGCTCACCGAGAAGCAGCACGGAGCCGAGTGCGCCGACGGCCGGAACCATCAGCGTCCCCAGGCTCGCGATGCCGGCCGGCAGGCGTGCGATCACGGTGAACCAGAGGAAATAGGCGAGCGCCTGGGCCCCCAAGATGTGGAAGGTCAGCGCGACCGCGACCGATGGCGAGAGCGCCTTCGGGACAGGCAGCCCTTCGAAAACCAGCATGCCGATGCCGGCAGCCGCGCCGCCGATCAGCAATTGCCAGGCGGCGATCGTCAGCGTCGGCGCCCCGACCGGCCAGCGCTTGGTGACGATCGTGCCAAGCGCCCAGCTTAGGCTTGCGAGAAGTGCGAGAGCAAGCCCGGGCGACAACTGCCCGGCCCGGATCAATGGCAGGCCGAGGCAGAGCAGCCCAGCGATGCCAAGGCCGAGGCCGATCAGGCGCGGGCGATCGAAGCGCTCGCCCAGGACCGGCCAGGCCATCAGCGTCGCCCAGACCGGCATGGTGAAGGTCAGGATCGCGGCGCGCGAGGTCGGCGCCATCAGCTGCGCGAAGGCGAGCAGGATGTTGAAGGCGGCGATCGAGAGGATGCCGGCGACGACCAGCCTCGGCCAGTGCTCTTTCGGCACCCGCAGGCTGATGCCACGTGCCAGCGCGACCGCGACGAGCGCGAGGCCGGCGAAGGTCATGCCGCCGGCCCGCAAGGTCCAGGGCGCGATCTCGGTCAGCGAAATCCGGACCGCCGGCCAGTTGAAGCCCCAGAGCAGCCCAAGCAGCGGGACGAGCAGGAGCGAGCGGGCGGAGGCGTGCGGCATGGCGTGACTATGTGTGAGGACAGGCAGGCGCTGTCATGTCATTTCGGCGCGGGCTCGATGCACGGCAGGCGGGCTGCCGCTCTTCCCTTCTCCCCCTGCGGGAGAAGGTGGCCCGAAGGGCCGGATGAGGGGTCGCGCAGGTCTACCCGTCATGCTCGCCCTTGTGGCGAGCATCCACGTCTTGAACACCACGCTCGACCAGCGAAGACGTGGATGGTCGGGACAAGCCCGACCATGACGGAAAGGCGTCGTGAGACCCCTCACCCTGGCCCTCTCCCGCAAGGGGATAGGGGATAGCGCGTGCCTCTCCCGCTCAGCCCTCGATCGCCTCCACCCCGCACCATTCGGCGACGAAGAGCGCCATGGTGCCGGTGATGCGCTTCAGCGACGCCAGGCTGACGCGCTCGTCGAAGGCGTGGATGTTCTGCGAGATCGGCCCGTAGCAGAGCGCCGGGACCTTGTCATAGAGCGCGTAGACCCGGGTATCGAGATAGCCGGGGGTCATGAAGCTCTTCAGCGCCTTGCCGGTCGAAGCCTTGTGAGCATTGCCGA
Organism: Methylobacterium sp.; assembly: GCA_013823325.1. GTDB lineage: Bacteria > Pseudomonadota > Alphaproteobacteria > Rhizobiales > Beijerinckiaceae > Allobosea > Allobosea vestrisii. The sequence continues at coordinate 1,595 of PNLY01000071.1, read as the reverse complement.
GCACGGCCTCGGCCTCGCTGCCGGGCTCGAGCACATAGCCCTCCGACCAGAAGCCGTTAAAGACGACCTTGGGCGGGTTGTTGGAGAGGAAGCTGTCGGAGCGCGCGAAGGCCAGCACCTTGGCCTCGATGCGCTTGCCCAGCTCCTCGGCGGGCATGCCGGGATAGAGCCCGATGCGGCAGTCGACCCGGCACCAGCACGGCACCGATGAGGCCCAGTCGCCGCCCTCGATCTTGCCGATGTTGAGGTTGATCGGGTGGGCGATGTCCTCGAAATGCTTGCGGCCGTGCTTCTCGCGATTGAGCGCAGCTTCGAGCTCGCGCAACGCGCCAATGACGCGATAGGCCGCGTCGATCGCGTTCGCCCCGGCCGCCATCTCGCGCACATGCATCGGCACGCCGCGGACCTCGAACTGGAACCAGAGCACGCCGGTATTGGCGCGCACCAGCATCTCCTCCTCCGGCTCGGGGATCAGCACCGCATCGGCCTCGTAGCCGCGCAGATGCGTCATCAGCGCGCCGTTGCCGGTCGATTCCTCCTCGACCACCGACTGGACATAGACGGTTCCCGCCGGCTGCAGGTCGATGCGCCGGAGCGCGTCGAGGCAATAGAGATTGGCTGCGCCGCCGGCCTTCATGTCGGCGCCGCCGCGGCCATAGAGCCAGTCGCCCTCGATCACGGGGTCGAAGGGCGGATGGGTCCAGAGCTCGGCCGGGCCGGTCGGCACCACGTCGACATGCGATTGCAGGATCAGCGAACGGCCCTTCTCTTCGCGCGGATGGTGGATGCCGACGACGATCGGCGCATCCGAATGGGTATCCGAGAAGGGCGCACCGCCGGGATGGCGGCCGATCGCCTCGCGGTCCATGGCGAAGCGGTCCATGGTGAAGCCGCGCTGCTTCAAGGCGCGGAAGATGAAGTCCTGGACGGTGTGCTCGTCACCGCGGGTCGAGGGGAAGCGGATCATCTCCTGGGTGAAGGCGATCTGCTCGGCAAAGCCAGTCTCGACAGAGGCGAGGATGCGGTCGCGCAGGGCGGGATCGAGCGGCATGGGAGGTCTCCGATACAGGGGGCAAGCGTTCAGCCGGCTCGTCATGGTCGGGCTTGCCCCGACCATCTCGGAAACCAGCTATCTGGTCCTGAGATTCTCGGGCCTGCGCTTCGCTACGCCCGAGAATGACGGATGAGGCTCACCGCCCGAACCGCTCCCCGCCGGGAACGGCGGCGAGCAATTGGCGGGTGTAGTCGTGCTGGGGAGCGGCGAAGAGCGCGGCGGTCGGACCGCTCTCGACGATCCGGCCGCGCTGCATCACCGCGATCTTGTCGCAGATCTGCGCGGCGACGCGCAGGTCGTGGGTGACGAACAGGATGGCGAGGCCGAGCCGCTGCTGGATGTCCTTGATCAGCTTGAGAATCTGCGCCTGCACGGAGACGTCGAGCGCCGAGACCGCCTCGTCCGCGACGAGCACGTCCGGCTCCAGCGCGAGCGCCCGGGCGATACCGATGCGCTGGCGCTGGCCCCCTGAGAACTCGTGGGGATAGCGGTCGATCGCATTGGCGGAGAGGCCGACCAGCTCGAGCAACTCCTTCGCCCG
>PNLY01000070.1 GCA_013823325.1 Methylobacterium sp. | reverse complement strand
TCGGCGACCGCACCTTCGGCATCGATGTCGGCATGGTCCGCGAGATCAAGGGCTGGCAGGCGACGACGCCGCTGCCGCATGCGGCCCCGCATGTCCGCGGCGTGCTCAACCTGCGCGGCGTGATCCTGGCGGTCTACGACCTGCGCACCGCGATCGGCCTCGGCTCCACCGAGGCGACCGCGACCCATGTGATCGTCGTCGTCGATGTCGAGGACAAGACGGCCGGCCTCCTGGTCGACTCGGTCTCGGACATCGTCGACGTGCCGGTCAGCGCGGTCAGGCCGGCGCCGGACCTCGAGCGTGACGAGCACGGGCTGATCGAGGGCCTCGTCCTGCTCGACACCGAGATCGTCGCCCTGCTGGACCTCGCCGCGGTGATCCGCGACGGCGGCGACAACCAGGACAAGCAACTGCGCGTCGCCTGAGCCTTCGATGGCTCCCGGCAGCGCCCAGCCGGATGCCGCACGATGGTCAGGACCGCCTGAGAGACAAAAAGAGCCGATGACTCAGCTGGGCGCCTTCTCGAAACTCTCGGTCAAGCTGCCGGCGCTGTTCGCCGGCGGCGCTGCCGTTTCGAGCGCGCTCGTCGCCTATGCGGTCCAGCAGAGCGCAAGCGCCCGGCTCGGCGCCCTCGGCCTGTCCAGCCAGCAGGTCGAAGCGGCGCTGTCGGGCTTTGCCGGCACAGCCTTGCCGTTCGGTGTCGCCGGTGTCGCTCTCGCCGCCGGCCTCGGCTGGCTCGCGGCCCGTTCGCTGGCCCGGCCGGTCACGGCGCTGCGCGAGGGCATGGAAAAGCTCTCGGAAGGCGCGCCCGGCGTGATGCCGGAGCTGACCCGTCGCGACGAGATCGGCGAGCTCTCGCGGGCGCTGCGCCAGGTTCAGGAAAGCTCGGTCGAGGCGGCGCGGATCAAGGCGGCGCTCGACGGCTGCCGCACCGCGGTCATGGTCTGCGATGCGAAAGGCCAGGTCGTCTACGTCAACAAGTCGCTGCTCGCCTTCTTCAGCGGGGCGCAGGAGGATTTCCGTGCGGCCTTCCCTGGCGTCTCGGCCAAGGACATGCTCGGCAAGGTGCTGGAGCTGTTCGCCGGGCCGCATGGCATGCCGGAAGCACGCACCATGCGGGTCGCGCTCGGCAGGCGCATGGTCGCGCTGACGCTGACCGTCACGACGCAGCCCGACGGCCAGAGGCTCGGCTCGACCATCGAATGGCGCGAGCTGACCGAGGAATTGCGCGCCGCCGACGAGGTCGCTGCCGTCGTCGCCGCCGCGGCTGAAGGCGATTTCTCCCGGCGCGTGCCGCTCGCCGGCAAGCCCGAAGCGCTGCAGCGCATCGCCGAGGGCGTCAACGAGATCAACGCCATCGTCGAGGCCGCCACCGACGAGTTCGCCGTGGTGCTGGCAGGTCTCAGCGAGGGCGACCTGACCGGCCGCATCGACGGGGCCTATGATGGGCGCCTCGGCGAGCTGAAGGTCGGGCTCAACCAGACCTTGGCGCGGCTGACTCAGACTGTCTCCGGTATCCAGCTGGCGGCGGCCCATGTCGCGGCGACGGCAGTCGAGATCAAGGCGGGTGCGGTCGACCTTGCCGGGCGCACCGAGCAATCGGCCTTGGGCCTGGAACGGACGGCCGCGACCACCGGACAGCTCGCGGCTTCGATCACCGGAAGCACCGGCCGCTCGCGCGCTGCGACGGAGCTTGCCAATGAGGCGATGGCGGTGGCCGGGAGCGGGCAGCAGGCCGTGGCCGAGACGATCGCGGCGATCGGGCGGATGGAGCAGTCATCGGCGCGCATCGCCGAGATCGTCACCGTGATCGACGGCATCGCCTTCCAGACCAATCTGCTGGCGCTGAATGCCGCGGTCGAGGCGGCTCGCGCCGGTGAGGCCGGCAAGGGCTTCGCCGTGGTCGCGAGCGAGGTGCGGACCTTGGCTCAGCGCTCGGCCACGGCCGCCAAGGACATCAAGGGCGTGATCGCCAATTCCAACGCCGAGGTCGCCGAGGGCGTGCGCCTGGTGCGGCGGACCGGCGAGACGCTCGGCAAGATCGTCACAGCGGTCGAGCAGGTCTCGGCGACAGTGTCGGAGATCTCGCAGGCGAGTGCCGGGCAGGCCGGCGACATCGCCGCGATGAGCCGCTCTGTCGCGGCGCTGGACGAGGCGACGCAGCAGAACGCGGCGCTGGCGGAGCAGAGCGCCGGCGCGGCGGCGAGCCTCGCCGAACACACGCAGGCGCTGCGCGAACTCGCCGATGTCTTCCGCTTCGAGCGGCCGACGGCCCAGGCCCAGGCCCGGCCGGCGCCGAGCGAGCCGCGCCGCGCGCCGGCTCGCCAGGATCTTCATCGTCCCACTGACACCCGCCCCCTCGTTCCGCGCCGCCGCGTCGCTGGCGGCGGCCGGATGGATGAGTGGGCGGAACACTGATTGGTTTTGCAGGGCATGAGCATGCTTGCGCCACAACCCGTCCAATCGGACACGACGCTCAGCCGGGACGACATGGCCCTGGTGGCCAAGCTCGTCTACGAGCATGCCGGCATCGTCATCCGCGAGCATAAGGAGGCGATGGCGCGCGGCCGGCTGGCGCGGCGCGTCAAGGTGCTCGGCCTCGGCTCGATCGCGGAATATTGCGCCTATCTGCGCACGCCGGCGGCCGTCGACGAGATCCCCGAGCTGATCAACGCCGTCACCACCAACCACACCGCCTTCTTCCGCGAACGCCATCATTTCGACCATCTGCGCAAGGACGTGCTCCCGCGCCTTATCCAGGAGCGGGCCGGGCGGCGCGGGCGCATCCGGATCTGGTCGGCGGCCTGCTCCTCGGGCGAGGAGCCCTACAGCGCCGCGGCGATCTCGCGCGACGTGATCGGCCATCGCAGCGATCTCGACTTCAAGATCCTGGCGACCGACATCGACACCGACATCCTCGACCGGGCTGCGGCGGGGCAATATCCGGCCGAGCAGTTCGACCGGCTGCCTGCGGATCTGCGCCCGCTGCTGCGGCTGGAGGGCCAGAGCTCCCGCGGCGAAGCCCGCATTGCCGAGGACCTGAAGCGGCTGATCGCCTTCAAGCGGCTGAACCTGATCGAACGCTGGCCGATGAAGGGTCCGTTCGACGTGATCTTCTGCCGTAATGTCTTCATCTATTTCGACACGCCGACCAAGGCCGCGATCCTCGACCGCTATGTCGCCCTGCTGCAGCCGGGCGGCTTCCTTTATCTCGGCCACTCCGAATCCCTGCCGCAGCCGCATCCCCAGCTCAGGCTGATCGGCCGCACCATCTACGAGCGCACGCCATGAGCCTGACCCGATCCTCGCGGCGCTATTTCGATCCGCGCTTCGAAGCGACCATCATCACGGTCGCGCCGGGCGAACACGAGATCACCTCGGCCAAGGACGAGATCGTCGCCACCGTGCTCGGCTCCTGCGTCTCGGTCTGCATGCGTGATCCGCAGGTCGGCGTCGGCGGGCTCAACCATTTCCTGCTGCCGAAGAACAATGGTGGCAGCGACGCCAGCGCCGGCGAGCGCTATGGCGACACCGCCATGGAAGTGCTGATCAACGGCCTGCTAAAACGCGGCGGCCGGCGCAACCATTTCGAGGCCAAGGTCTTCGGCGGGGCGCGCGTGCTCTCCGGCGCCACGATGCTGGCGATCGGCGAGGGCAACATCACCTTCGTCAACGAGTTCCTCGCCCGTGAGGGCATTCCGGTGGTATCGAGGGATGTCGGCGGCACACGTTCGCGCCGCATCCACTACCAGCCTTCGACCGGGCGCGCCTGGGTCCAGCACGTCCAGCAGGCGGCGCGCGATCCCGAGCGCGAGCAGGAGATCGCCTACCTCAACCGCCTCAAGACCCAGCCGGTGGCTGGTGAAGTGGAGATCTGGTGATGAGTCCGCTGACCTCGTCCGCCGGCCCGGTGAAGGTCCTCGTCGTCGACGATTCCATCCTGATGCAGAAGTTGATGACGCAGATCATCAACTCGACGCCCGGCTTCCAGGTGATCGGCGTCGCCGGCAGCGCGGAGGAAGGCTGGGACGCGATCCAGGATCTGCGGCCCGACATCCTGACGCTCGATCTCGAACTGCCGGGTCGCCACGGCCTCAAGCTGCTGGCGCGGGTGCTGAAGCAGGACCCCCTGCCGGTGCTGATCGTCTCGGCCTTTGGCGGTCCGGGCGCCGACAACACCATCCAGGCCCTGGAGCTCGGCGCCATCGACTTCATCGAGAAGCCGGACGGGGCGACGCATACGCTCGAAGGCTTCATGAAGCATGTCGCCGCGGCCTTGCAGCGCGCCTCAGCCAGCCGGCGCATGCTCGCCGCGGCCAAGGGCCTCGCGGGCCAGCAGCGACCGGCCATGGCCGCGCCGGTCAGGCCGGCAGTGGCGCCCCAGGCGCCAGCCAATCACGGCAAGGTCTCGCTGATCGCGATCGGCGCCTCGACCGGCGGCGTGCCGGCGGTGCAGACGGTGATGCGCGACGCCGCGCATTTGCGCCTGCCGATCGCCGTGGTCCAGCACATGCCGCCCGGCTATACCGCCAAATTCGCGGCCCGGCTCGCGGCCGCGACCGGGCTCGACGTGCGCGAGGCCAGCGATGGCGACCGCCTGCGGCCGGGCATGGCCGTGGTGGCGCCGGGCGGCTCCAGGCATCTGGAGATCGAAGAGCGCCGCGGGGAGCTCATCTGCCATCTCAAGGAGGCGCCGCTGGTCAGCGGGCACAGCCCCTCGGTCGACGTGATGTTCCATTCGGTCGCCCGCTCGCTCGGGGCGCAGGCGATCGGCGTGCTGCTCACCGGGATGGGGCGCGACGGCGCTGACGGTTTGTTAGCCATGCGCAAAGCCGGTGCGGCGACGTTAATCCAAAGTGGCGAGACCTGTGTGGTAAACGGGATGCCGAAAGCCGCGTTCGAGTTGGGCGCCGCCGAACGGGTCGTACCGCTCGACCAGATCGGAGGCGCCATCGCGGGGCTGCTGGGCGAGCGCCCGCAGCAGCGCACCGCGTAGATCATCGCGCGTCCGAACGGACGCGGTCACGATGATCTATTACATTGTTATCGCATCGGATTATTCCGAAAAGTGGATTCCATTTTTCGGTCCGATGCCGTAGGGAGAGTACGATGTCAAAGGCGAGAAGCGACTATCGCATCCTCGTGGTCGACGACCAGAAGAGCATGCGTGGCCTTGCCACCTACTTCCTCAAGCAGATCGAGTTCCAGGACATCGACGAGGCGGAAAATGCCCGCGAAGCCCTGATGAAGATGCAGGTCAAGCGCTATGACCTGCTGCTGCTCGACTGGAACATGGACGGGATGAGCGGCATCGACCTGCTGCGCGCCATCCGCTCGGTGCCGGAGCTCAACCAGATCAAGATCATCATGGCGACCTCGGAACGCTCGGTCGACAAGATGGACGAGGCGACCAGCAACGGCGCCGACCATTATGTCGTGAAGCCCTATGAATTGCGCGATCTCGAGGTGCGCGTGAAGAAGGTGCTCGCCTGCTGAGCGGCCGACGCTCCTGCGAAAATGATCGACGCCTCGGCCCGCGCCGGGGCGTTTTTCATTTTCGCTCGCGGATATCTTACTTTGCGAGTAGGCTCGATCGGCCTTAGCCTCGCAGCATCGCGGAGCTTGTCCATGCGCCTTCATCGCCGCCAGATTCTCGCCTTGCTCGCGCTCGCACCGGCTGCCCCGGCATTCGCCGCGCAGGGCGAAAGCAACGCCTATGCCTTCAGCTTCGACCGGGCGGAAGGCGGGCGCATCCCGCTCTCGGCCTATCGCGGCAAGCCGATCCTGATCGTCAACACGGCGACGCAGTGCGGGCTGGCCGGGCAATTCGCCGGATTGGAGCAGCTCTGGGAACGCTATCGCGAGCGCGGCCTCGTCCTGATCGCGGTGCCGAGCAATGATTTTGGTGGGCAGGAGCCGCTCGACGGCGCGGCGATCGCCGAAGCGGTCCGCCAGAGCCATGGCGCCAACTATCCGATCACCCAGAAGAACGTGGTGCGCGGGCCTGACGCGCATCCGTTCTATCGCTGGGCGGCCAATCAGCGCCCGAGCGAATTGCCGAGCTGGAATTTCCACAAATACCTGATCGGCCGCGATGGCAGCCTGGTCGGCAGCTTCAGCTCGCGGATGGACCCGCTGTCGCCGGAGCTGATCCGCGCGATCGGGCAGGAGCTGGAGAAGGGCTGAGCTCGCGAGCCGGCCTCATGCCGTCATGGTCGGGCTTGTCCCGACCATCCACGTCTTCCTGTAGCGAATGCGGTGTTCAAGACGTGGATGCTCGCCACAAGGGCGAGCATGACGGGTTGGAAGTACGCCGCCGCTAAAGAATTCAACTGCGCGCGTAGATGTCCTCGATGCGGACGATATCGTCCTCGCCGGTATAGCTGCCGACCTGGACCTCGATCAGCTCCAGCCCGATCTTACCGGGGTTCTTCAGCCGGTGCGTGCAGCCGATCGGCAGATAGACCGACTCGTTCTCGTGAACGAAGCGGACGGTGTCGTCGAGCGTGACCTCGGCCGTGCCGCGCACCACGACCCAGTGCTCGGCACGGTGGAAATGCTTCTGCAGGCTGAGCTGGCCGCCCTCCTTGACGTGGATGTGCTTGACCTGAAAGCGGGAGCCGATGTCGATGCGCTGATACCAACCCCAGGGCCGGTAGATGCGCAGATGCTCGCTGGCCTCCGGGCGCCCGTCGGCCTTCATCTGCTCGACGAGGTTCTTCACTTTGCCGGCCGCGGCCATCGACGCGACGAGCACGGCGTCGCGGGTCGAGACCACGACGACGTCGTCGAGGCCGACCACGGTGGTCAGCACCTCCTCGCTGCGGATCAGCGAGCGGCGGGTGTCGAGTGCGACCGCCGGCCCCTCCAGCACATTGCCGTCGCCGTCCTGCGGCTTGATCGCATGGATCGAATCCCAGGAGCCGACATCCGACCAGTCGAAGGAGGCGGCGAGCATGCCGGCATGCGCGGTGCGTTCCATCACGGCATAGTCGATCGAGATCTTGGTGGCCTTGCCGAAGCTCTCGGGATCGAGCCGCAGGAAGTCGAGATCGCGCGTGGCCTTGTCGACCGCGGCCTCGGCCGCCGAGAGCACGGCAGGGGCGTGGCGCGAGAGCTCGTCGCGCATGGTCTTGGCCGAAAACAGGAAATTGCCGCTGTTCCAGAGATAGCCTTCGGCGACGTATTTTTCGGCGATATCGAGCTTCGGCTTCTCGACGAAGCGGGAGAGGCGATTGGCACCGGGCTCGGACAGCGCCTCGCCGGGGGCGAGATAGCCATAGGCGGTCGAGGGATGCGTCGGCTTGATGCCGAGCGTCATGATCAGCCCGGTCGCAGCCAGCGAGGCGGCGCGCTTGCAGTCCTGGCGGAAGGCGTCGGCGTCGCTGACGACATGGTCGGAGGCGAGCGCGACGCACACTGCCTCGGGATCGCGCTTGCCGGCCATGACCGTGCCCACCGCGATGGCCGCAGCGGAATCGCGTCGCTCGGGCTCCAATACGATCTCGCCCTTGATGCCGAGCGCCAGCATCTGCTCGGCGACGACGAAGCGGAAGTCGTTGTTGGTGATGACGATCGGCGCACCGAAGGCCGGATCCATCAGGCGCTGCAGCGTCGCCTGGAAGGTCGAGAGGCCATCGTCCAGCAGCGCGATGAACTGCTTCGGCATGGTGTCGCGCGAGAGCGGCCAGAGGCGGGTGCCGGAGCCGCCGGCCATGATGAGAGGGACGATCTTTGCAGCCATGTCGGTTTTCCGGCGGAAACTGGTCCACCTAGTCCTACAGCAGCGAAGCTACCATCCGATAAACGCTCATAAGGAGAGGCGGGTGGTATCGGTCGAGGTATTGTTCACCCTTTCGGCTTCTGCGCCGGCCGGAACGCGACGATGACGGCAGGATCGGTTTCGAGATAGGGACCCTCGATCAGGTCGATGCAGTAGGGGATCGCCGGCATCACCGCGCCCAGGCATTCGGCGATGGCGCGCGGGCGGCCGGGCAGGTTGACGATCAGCGTCTTGCCGCGGATGCCGGCGAGCTGGCGCGAGAGGATCGCGGTCGGGACCTTGGTCAGGCTGACCTGGCGCATCAGTTCGCCGAAGCCGGGCATCAGCTTGTCGATCACGTCCTCGGTCGCTTCCGGCGTGACGTCGCGCGGCGCAGGGCCGGTGCCGCCCGTCGTGACGATCAGGCAGCAGCCTTCCTCGTCGGCGAGCTCGGTCAGCGTCTGGGCGATGCCGGCGCGCTCGTCGGGAATGACGCGGGTGATCGCCTGCCAGGGGCTGGTCAACGCCTTGCTGAAATAGTCGAGGATGGCCGGGCCGCCCTCATCGGCATAGACCCCGGCCGAAGCGCGGTCGGAGACGGTGACGATGCCGATCTTCGCGGGGGCAGCCATGGTCGATCCTCAAACCCGGTAGAAGTCGCGATACCAGCGCACCATCCGGCCGATGCCCTCGGCGAGTGGCGTATGCGGGCGGAAGCCGACCGCCGCCTCCAGGGCCGAGACGTCGGCGGCGGTGCGCAAGACGTCGCCGGGCTGGCGCGGCTTCATCTCCATCACCGCCTTTTTGCCGAGCGCCTGCTCGATCGTGGCGATGAACGCCATCAGCGGCACCGGATCGGAATTGCCGATATTGTAGAGCCGCCAGGGCGCCGAGGAAGTCGCGGGGCCGGGTTCGTCGCTCGACCAGGCGGGATCGGGCGCGGCGATGTTGTCGAGTACGCGGACCACGCCCTCGACGATATCGTCGACATAGGTGAAGTCGCGCTCGTGCCTGCCTTCGTTGAAGACCTCGATCGGCTCGCCGGCCAGGATCTTCCGGGTGAAGATCATCGGCGCCATGTCGGGCCGGCCCCAGGGACCATAGACGGTGAAGAAGCGCAGGCCCGTGGTCGGCAAACCGTAGAGATGGCTGTAGGCATGGGCCATGCCTTCGTTCGCCTTCTTGGTCGCGGCATAGAGGCTGACCGGGTGGTCGACATTGTCCTCGACGCGGAAGGGCGTGCGGGTGTTGGCGCCGTAGACCGAGCTCGACGAGGCGTAGACCAGATGCTCGACGCCGTTGCGCCGGCAGCCTTCGAGGACATGGCCGAAGCCGATGAGGTTGGAATCGAGATAGGCCTGCGGATTCTCGATCGAGAAGCGCACGCCGGCCTGGGCGCCGAGATGGACGACGCGCTCGAAACGGCCTTCCGCGAAGAGCCTGGCCATGCCGTCGCGATCGGCGAGGTCGAGCTTTTCGAAGCCGAAGCGGTTATGGCCGTCGAGGCGGGCGAGCCGGGCCTGCTTCAAAGCGGGATCGTAGTAATCGTTGAGATTGTCGATGCCGACGACCTCGTCGCCGCGTTCGAGCAGAACCCGGGCTGTCTCGTTACCGATGAAGCCGGCAGCCCCTGTCACCAGAACGCGCATGATCCTCCTCGCGCCAGTCGCGGCGTTTCGTCCACCGTCTATCGAGCAGCTTGCGGCCCCGGTCAACGCGGGCTGCGGTCGCGCCAGCCTCTCAGCTGCATGCGCACCGCAGCCGCGAGACGCGGCAGGGCAGCGGAGCAGCCCACGAGGGCGACGATCGCGTTCGCCATCTCCTGCCGCTCGCCCCAGGGATAGGCTGACGGATCGACCCGGTCGCCGGCGCCGCTGTCGAGCCGGAAGGAGCGGCCGGCGGCGAAATCGGCCCGGAGCATCTCGATCGCCAGCGCCCGGCCGGGCGAGAGCCGGGCCTTGCCTTCGTCATAGGCGATCTTGAGGAAATGCGACTGGCCGGCGAGGTCGAGCAGCAGCCCGCCGGCGATGGGCTGGCCATCGAGCCGGAGCAGGTCGATGCGGACCGCGTCGATGGCAGCGAAGTTCCTGACGATCCCGCGGATATAGGCGCTGTCGCGTGACCGGCTAGCGAGCGCGGTGCCGCCGCGCCCCTTCCAGCCGGCCGCTTCGAGCGCGAGGAAATCCTCCAGCGCGGCGACGGCGTCAGCGCGGCGCTGGCGCCGATAGGCGAGCGCGCCGGCCTTCTCGAGCTGGCGATGCTGCTGCATGCGCTTCTTGTAGCCCCGGCCGAGGGCGCGGCGCAGATAGCGCTCGGCATCGTCGCCGGGCTGCGGGATCAGCATCGGCCGCTGCCAGCGCTCGAAGGTCGTGATGGTGCTGCCCGTTGTTGCCAGTGCGGCTTCGAGCGCGGTGAAGACGTTGCCCTGCATGGGGAGCAGCGGGAGCTTCAGGACTTTTGGCAGGCCGGGCGCCTTAACGATGGCCGAGAGAAGCGCGACGGCGACATCGCCGGCACGCTCGCGATCGAGCACCGGGGCCGAGGACACCTCATAGAGCGGTACCAGTGGCGCTTCGAGGACGTGGGTGAAGCCGCTGTGGAGGCCGCTTGTCCGATGCAGGGCCCAGAGGCCGAGCAGGCGCTCGTCGCCCCGTTCATGCGCTGCCAGGACGACGACGTCCTCACTTGCGATGCCGAAGCTCAGCGCCGCGACGACGGCGGCCGGTGCCATATGCAGATTGGGCGCCTCGGCCCGGCGGCAGAGATCGGCGAAGGCCTCAGCGTAAGTTGCGCCATAGGTCCCGGCCGGCAGGCGGCGGACCGCGATCGGAGCGGTCATGGGCGCGATGGGCCACCGCGGCGGCGCAGGCCGAGCACGAAGGCGATCACCTGCGCGGTCGCGAGATAGAGTTCCTCGGGAATGCTGTCTTCGAGCTCGACAGCCGAGAGCGCTTGCGCGAGAGCAGCGTTCTGCTCGATGGCGATCTCGTGCTCGCGCGCGGTCTCGATGATCTTTTCGGCGACGACACCATGGCCTTTGGCGGTGACGCGCGGCGCGCCCTGGCCGTCATATTCGAGCGCGACGGCGAGCGGCAGCGGCAGAGGCTGGGTCATGAGCGCCGGTCCAAGAACTGACCGGCGGCCGCCTTGGCCTTCTGCGGGTGGCCGGTGAAGACCTCGAACTCGGCGCTGTCGAAGCGCGACCGCAGCAGTGAGGTTTCCAGATCCGGCGTCGCCTGACGCAGCAGGCGGCTGGTGTCCTCGCGCTCGGCCCAGAAGGAGACGCCGATGGCGCGGCCCTGCAGTGTCACCACGCCTTGCAAGGCGCCGAGCGGCTCGACATCGAGCGCGAAGCGCACGCGCCAGAGCGGCGCGTCAGGCGTCGCCGAGCCGGATTGCGGGGGATCGCGCTCGATCTCGAGCGGCAGCACGGCAGTGCCGTTCGGCAAGGCCAGCGGGATTTCGGTGAGCCACCGCGCCGGCGGCGGCTGGTCGAGGCGGGCGGCCTCCTGCGGCAGCGAGGCGTATTGGGCGAGCGCGATGCGGTCGAGCGCCGCTTCGGCCTGGCCGAACAGCGTCTGTGCGATCGTGGCCGGACGGGCGGCGCTGTTGAGGCTCGGCTCTTGAGCCGCCTGTGGGGTCAGCAGGCCGTCGCGCGGCGGGGCAGGGCGTGCCTTAGCCGGTGCCGATGCGGCGGCATCCTGTTCCGGCGTGCTGCGCATGGCCGGGCGCCCGGGCTGGGGCTGAGCTTCTTTCGAGGCCTCGGCGGGGAGTGGCCACCGCGCGGTCGGCGCGCCTTCGACTGCGGGCTTCAGCAGGTCGCGGAGGCTCTGCAGGGCCGCCTTGAGGTCGGTCTGCGGCGTCGGCACCTCCCCGGCCGCCTGCCTGGCTTCGAGGAAGACGCCGGAGCGGGCCACGGCGGCCTTCAGCGCCTCGGCCGTGACAGGCCTCGCCTCGGCGGTCGGCAGGCGCTGGGCGAGGATCTGGTCGACCAGCGTCATCAGCGGCTTCGGCAAGGTCAACGCGACCGAGCCCTGCGCCAAGCTGCCGAGATTGGCGAAGAGCGGGGCGAGGCTGTCCTGCCGCCCGAGCGCCGCGCCGAGCAGCGGGCCGGCGATTGTGCGGGGCGAGGCCGGCACAGCCTGAGGAACGACTGATGCGGTGCCGGCCGTCGTGCCGGCCGCTTGCAAGGCAACCGGAGCCGCCGCGACCTGTGCCGTGGCGGGCGGCATGCTGGTCGCGGTCGCCGCCTGCGTCTGCTGCGGATTTGGCGGCGCGGTGCTTGGCGCTGGCTGCCCGGCCGGCGCGGGAGCGCTCGGGCTATTGGGCGGCGCCGGGCGCACGCCGACCAGCGTCGCCTGCAGCGGCGCACCGGGCTCGGCCGGCGCGGCGAGCTTCAGCATCAGCCCGGCGCCCAGTTGCAGTGCGGCCTGCCGGGCCTCGGGGCCGGCGAGGACGAGCGCGACCTTGACGCCGTTGACCAGGGCCGTGGCATTGCCGTCGTCGTCGAGCGAGACCAGCTTGGCTTCGACCGTCTTGCCGGCGGCGAGGCCGCCATTGCCGGTCATCGTCGCGAGCAGGGTCGCGAGATTCTGGCTCTTGATGAGCGCCGCGAGCTGCGCCGGATCAGACGGGATGGCTGCCATCCAAGAAGCCTGGCACGAAATGTTAAGGATTCTCTTGCGCCGGGCAGCGTTGCGTCAGCGGCGCTGGCGCCAGCGCCGGCTCTGCGGCAGGTTTGCCCGCCTGCTCAGGGGAGATCGTCCATGGATTATCGCGCGCTCGGCCGTTCCGGCCTCAAGGTCTCGCCGCTCTGCCTGGGCACCATGATGTTCGGTGCGCAGACGGAAGAAGCCGATGCGCGAGCGATCATCGACAATGCCGCGGCCGCCGGGATCAACTTCATCGACACGGCGGATGCCTATGCCGAAGGGCGCTCGGAGGAGATCACCGGCCGCGCCATCGCCGGCAACCGCCATGGCTGGGTGCTGGCGACCAAGGCGGCGAATGCGATGGGCGAGGGGCCGAACCAGCGCGGGCTGTCGCGCAAATGGCTGCTGGAGGCCTGCGACGCCAGCCTGAAGCGGCTCGGCACCGATTTCATCGACATCTACTACCTGCACAAGGAAGACCATGCGACGCCGCTCGCCGAGACGATCCGGGCGATCGCCGACCTCGTGCGGGCCGGCAAGATCCGCTATTTCGGGGTCTCCAATTATCGCGGCTGGCGCGTCGCCGAGATCTGCCGGCTCTGCGACGAGCTCGGCATCGACCGCCCGGTGGTCAGCCAGCCCTATTACAACGCGATGAACCGCATGCCCGAGGTCGAGCATCTGCCGGCCTGCGGCTATTACGGCCTCGGCGTCGCCAGCTATTCTCCGCTGGCGCGCGGCGTGCTGACGGCGAAATACGAGCCCGGCCAGGCGCCGCCGGAAGGCACCCGCGCCGGCCGCGCCGACAAGCGCCTGATGCAGACGGAATGGCGCGAGGAATCGCTGGTGATCGCCCGCACGATCCGCGACCATGCCGCAACGCGTGGCCTGACGCCGGTGCAGTTCGCGGTCCGCTGGGTGCTGAACAACAAGCTGCTGACTGCGGCCGTGGCCGGGCCGCGCACTATGGAGCAATGGCAGGGCTATCTCTCGGCGCTCTCGGCCGATTTCACCGCCGAGGACGAGGCGCTTGTCGATTCACTGGTGCCGGCCGGACATCCCTCGACGCCCGGCTATAGCGATCCGGCCTATCCGCTGGAGGGAAGGGTGGCGCGGACGAGGTGAATTCTGCTCAAGGATGCAGCTTCAGCCCCTTGATCGCCTTGTCGACCGCCTTTCGCTCGCCGTGCAGCGCGATGCCGACCAGGTCGAGTGACTCGGTCGGCACGGCTTCGACCGCGGCGCGATTGGCTTCGTCATGCCCGGTTGCGAACAGCTCTCGCGTGTAGAGCGAAGGCGTCAGTCCTGCTTCCCCGGCCCGCCGTAGCACGCGGGTGAGGTCAGCCGAAGTCGCAGCGAAGATCAGGATCGGCTGGCGCACCAGCGGACCGTAGACCTTGCCGGAGCCGTCGCGGTAAGCTTGCCCGCCGAGATCCGGCGCGGCGGCGACCAGCCCGCCCGACAGGAAGGCGGTGACGTTGAGCTTCTGCCAGGCGGCGAGCTCGTCATGGACGATGATGGCAATCTTGGTGTCGAAGCGCATGACGACAGCGATAGAGCCCGGCCAGCCTGCCGGTCTTGAACGTTTGTGCGCCACCGCCTCGCCCGGCGACTGGATCCGAACGGCGCCGGATGGCGAAGGCATCGAGCGGATCGAAGCGTTCTTCAGCGGCCATGCCTATGACACGCACCGGCACGACACCTATGCGATCGGCTACACGGTCAGCGGGGTGCAGAGCTTCGACTATCGCGGCGCCCAGCGGGATTCGACGCCGGGCGACCTGATCGTCCTGCATCCGGACGAACTGCACAACGGCCGGGCCGGGATCGAGGACGGCTTCCGCTATCGCATGGCCTATGTCGAGCCCGGCCTGATTATGGCGGCGCTCGCCGGGCGCGCCAGCGCGATCCCGTTCATCGGCAACGCCGTCTGCCGCGACGGCAGCCTGATGCGGGCGCTGGTCGGCCTGCTCGGCGACGTCGAGCACGGGCTGGAGCCGCTGGAGCGCGATGCGGCAGTCGGGGCGCTGGCCGAGGCGCTGCTCAAGCTCGATCCGTCCTGCGCGCTGAAGAGTGCGGAGAAGTCGGCGATGCAGGCCTGTGAGCGGGCGCGCGATTTCCTGTCGGAGAGCCGCGACGAAGCGATCGATTCCGCGCAGCTGGAGGCGATCACCGGGCTCGACCGCTATGCGCTGGCGCGGCAGTTCCGCCGCCGCTACGGCACCAGCCCGCATCATTACCTGGTGATGCGCCGGCTGGAGCGGGCAAGGCTGCTGATCCGGCAGGGCGAGGCGCTGGCCGAGGCGGCCGCGGCGAGCGGCTTCGCCGACCAGAGCCAAATGACCCGGCATTTCCGCAAGGCTTATGGGCAATCGCCTGGACGCTGGCGGGCGATGCAGGTCGGGGACAGGCCGCACGCGGCCTGAGCGGCGCTCAGTTCAGCACACAGAAGCCGCCGACGACCACCTGCGAGCGGCACCAGATGCGCGGCTCCGCGACTTGCCCACCACGCAGGTCGGCTGCTTCGACCGCGGCGACGGCGGTCGGCGTCGCGATGGCGAGGGGCCGGGTCGAAGTGGCGCCGTCGGTCTGGCGATTGCGGAAGGCTGGAGTCACCGCGATATGCGAGCCATCGCGGTGGGGCTGGCTGGTATGCGTAGTATGCGAGCGGCTGCCGCTGCTGAAGCGGAACTTGGCGGCTTCGGCGCTCACCGGCAGCAAGACCAAAGTGAGAGTGGCGACGGCGAGGGAACGGATCATGCCAGGCTCCATTGCGCGGCATGAGCATGCCTGAGTGGGCTCGCCCAGCCCAGCAAAGCCTCGGATCAGTCTGAGCAAGGGGTTAAGCGAATGTCGCGAGGTCAGGCCTGGGCCCCGGTCAGGCCGGCCCAGGCCGCCATCGCGCCCCGCGCCACCGCTTCCAGCTCGGTGCGATTGGCGCCGTCGCGAGCACGGATCGACATGCCCTGCTGTACCGTGGCGTAGAAGGCGGCAATCGCTGGCGGATCGCACCTTGGGGGCAACTCGCCCCTGGCAATGTCGCTCCGCAGGCGCGCTTCCATCACGCCTTGCATCTCGCCGCGGGCATCGCGAAGGGCGCGGCCCGCTTCGTCGCTCGTGCCAGTGGCATGAATTACGGAGAGCACGACCATGCAGCCCGCCGGCTTGTCGGGGCGGCTGAACAAAGCGGCCGAGCGCATCAGATAGATCTCGATCGCCTCGCGGGCGGTCGGCGCAGCGGCGATCGCGGCGGCGAGCTCGGCGCCATCGCCGGCTTCATAGAGCGCCAGCGCCTCGCGATAAAGCGCCTCCTTGCTGCCGAAGCAGGCGTAGAGGCTGGGCGCATTGATGCCCATCGCCGCGGTGAGCTCGCTCATCGAGGCACCCTGGAAACCCTTCTCCCAGAACAACAGCATGGCCTTCTGCAGGGCCTGCGCCCTGTCGAAAGCGCGCGGTCGGCCTCGTTCGGCCATGATTGCCACCTTTCTGTATCGATCGATAAATAAATCGCTTGACGCTTCCGAGCAAGCGAGGCATCGATATTTGTATCAATCATTACAGATATGGTGACGCATGACGAAACTGGCAGGCAAGACGGCTCTGGTGACCGGCGGCAGCCGCGGCATCGGCGCTGCGACGGCGCTCCGGCTGGCGCAGGACGGGGCGGATGTGGCGCTGACCTATGAGCGCGCCCGCGACAAGGCCGAGGCCGTAGCAGGCCAGATTCGGGCGCTGGGCCGCAAGGCCATCGTGCTGCAGGCCGACAGTGCCGATCCGGCAGCGCTCACGGCTGCCGTCGACAGGGCGGCGGCCGAGCTTGGCGGGCTCGACATCCTCGTGAACAATGCCGGCATCTGGCACTATGGCGAGGTCGGCAGCTGGGGCCTCGACGAGATCGACAAGGTCCTCGCCGTCAATGTCCGCGCCGTGATCGTTGCTTCGCAGGCAGCGGCGAAGCACCTGCCCGATGGCGGGCGGATCATCACCACCGGTTCGTGCCTGGCCGAGCGCGTGATGGAGCCGGGGATCGCGCTCTATGCCATGAGCAAGGCGGCGCTGATCGGCTTCACCAAGGCTCTCGCCCGCGATCTCGGGCCGCGCGGCATCACCGTCAACGTTGTCCATCCCGGCTCGACCGACACCGACATGAACCCGGCCGATGGCGACCATGCCGAGGCGCAGCGCCTGCGCATGGCGATCCCGCGCTTCGGCAAGGCCGAGGACATCGCCGGCCTGATCGCCTATCTCGCCAGCGATGAGGGGCGGTTCATCACCGGCGCGGGCATAGCCATCGACGGCGGGGTGAACACCTGAGCGCCAACGCGCTTAATGCCCCGGCAGGACGATGATCGTCGGCTTGGCCGGGAGCGTCGCCTTCGACAGCACGATCTCTGGCCGCTCGCGCCGTTCGACCGGCCAGAGATCCTGAGAGCGTGACAGGAAACGGTTGAGGGTGCCGCCGCCGAAGAAGTGCATCGGGATCATCACCCTGGCCTGCACGGCTTTCAGCACCTCCAGCATGCCCTCCTGGTCGAGCGTATAGCTGCCATCGACCGGGAAGAGCACGATGTCGACCCGGCCGAGCGCGCGCAAATGGCCGGGCTCGAGCGGGTGATGGAGATGGCCGAGATGGGCGATGCAGAGCTCGCCGATCTCGAAGACGAACATCGAGTTGCCGTCATAGTCGGTATCGCCGCCATAGCTGCGGATATTGGTCGGGACATTGCGCACGCGCATGTCGCCGAGGGTGACGTCGTGATGGGCGGCGCCCTTGCCGGAGGGGTCCCAGCCCGGCAGCACCTGCTTGATGGCCGGATCGGGCGCGCGCGAATAATGCGTCGAATGCGCCTTGTTCATCGTGGCGATGTCGGGCGTCACCGGCGGGCGGACATAATCGTTGTAGTCGGTCGCCGCCTTCACGCCGCCGGCCGTCTCGATCAGGAAGGTGGCATGGCCGATGAAGGTCAGTCTCACCTCGTCCCTGGCGAGGTTTACGCGCTGGATCGGCAGGCGATAGCTCGCCATTTCCGGCCGACAGCCGGGCTCGTTGGCCTGGGCGAGGGCAGGGGCGGCGAGCCCCGTCGCGAGGATGGCGGTTAGTGCAAACCGGGCCAGCATCGTCGCAACCGTCATCGTCGGCTCCCGGAGCAATTGTTGCACCGGGAGCTTCCCGCAAAAGCCGGACCACGAAAAGCCGGCTGGCGGGTTTGTGAAGGGTCAGCCCTTGCTGATCCGCACGATCGCGTCGGCGCGCTTCTCCAGCCCCGGTAGCAGTTCGAGGCCAAGGCCCGGCGCTTCCGAGACCGTGATTATGCCGTCCTTCATCGCCGGGAGATCGGTGACGAGCTCGGTGTACCAGCCGGTGTAGAAGGCGCGCACCGATTCCTGGATCAGCGCGTTGCGGGCGTGCAGCGAGAAATGGCAGGACGCCGCGTAGACCACCGGCCCGGTGCAGTCATGCGGCGCGACCGGGGTGTGCCAGGCCTCGGCCATGCCGGCGATCTTGCGTGCTTCCGAGAGGCCGCCGCACCAGGACAGATCGAGCATCACCACGCCGGCCGCCTTGGTCTCGAGATAGTCGCGGAAGGAGTGGGTGTAGGCCAGCGTCTCGGAGGCGCAGACCCAGGCCTTGGAATGGCGGGCGTATTCGCCGAGGTCCTGGACGTTGTCGAGGCGGAACGGGTCCTCGTGCCAGTAGGTGTCGAACTCGGCGAGGCGCTCGGCCAACTTCTTCGCCATGGGCAGGCTCCAGAGCGAGTGGAACTCGACCATGATATCCATCTTGTCGCCGACCGCCTTCCTGATCTTGCGGAAGGGCTCCAGCGCCGTGTTTAGCTCCTGCGGGCTGATGTCCCAGCCGGCGGTGCGCTCGGCGGCGATGTCGAAGGGCCAGATCTTCATGCCGGTGATGCCCTGCTCCAGCAGGGAATGCGCCAATTCGTCGGCCCGATAGAGGAAGCCTTCGAGGTCCTCATAGGGGCCGCCCTGCTCGCCGACATGCCAGTTCGCGACCTTCTGGGCGCGGGCGTCGCGGATGTATTTGTAGCCCGCGCAGGTGTTGTAGGTGCGGATGGTGTCGCGGGAGCGACCGCCGAGCGCGATCGAGACCGGCTGGCCGATCGCCTTGCCGTAGATGTCCCAGAGCGCGAGGTCGACCGCCGAGTTGCCGCGCGTCTCGACGCCCGAGCCGCGCC
Source organism: Methylobacterium sp. (assembly GCA_013823325.1). Classification (GTDB taxonomy): domain Bacteria; phylum Pseudomonadota; class Alphaproteobacteria; order Rhizobiales; family Beijerinckiaceae; genus Allobosea; species Allobosea vestrisii. Next base: position 12,200 of record PNLY01000070.1, on the reverse strand, counting down.
AGCCGAGATAGTTGTTGAGGCTGGCGTTGCGAGCCTCGATCTGCAGCGGGTCCTGGCCGATCAGCTTGGGCGCGACGCTCTCGTGCAGATAGGCCTCGACAGCGGCCGCGCCCATGAAGGTCTCGCCGAGGCCGACGAGCCCGTCATCGGTGTGCAGGCGCACCCAGACGAGATTGCCGAACTCGGCGAGGCGGATGGTTTCGAGGGCGGTGATCTTCATCGGTGGTCCGGGTTGGTTGGAAGAGGGGCGCGGGTCATGAGATTCTCGGGCTTGCCCCGAGAATCTCATGACCAGAGGGCGCTGGTTTCCGAGATGGTCGGGGCAAGCCCGACCATGACGGCGAAGGGGCGGCCTGCTTACTTGCCGCGCAGCTTGGCGAGGTCGGCCTGGATGCGCTCGATCGTGTCCTTGCCGATCGTCGCCTGGTGGCGCTGGTAGACGGCCTGCGTGCTGTCGCGCATCTTGGCGAGCTCGTCGGCGCCGACCTCGCTGACCTGCATGCCCTTGGCCTTGAGATTGGCGAGGGACTTGTCGTTGAGCTCGCGCGAGACCTTGCGCTCCTCGTCGCGGCCGACGATGGCGCAGTCGCCCAGAATCGTCTGCTCCTCGGCCGAGAGCTGGTCCCAGAGCTTCTTCGAATAGAGCACCAGGAACGGCGTATAGGCGTGCCGGGTCAGGGTGAGGTATTTCTGCACCTCGTAGAGCTTCGAGGTGTCGATGGTCACGAGCGGGTTCTCCTGGCCGTCGATCGCATGGGTCTCCAGCGCGGCGAAGACCTCGCCGAAGGCCATCGGCGTCGCATTGGCGCCCATGGTCTTGAAGCTGTCGAGGAAGATGTTGTTCTGCATGACGCGGACCTTGAGGCCGGTCATCTCCTCGGCCTTGGTCACGGCCCGCTTCGAATTGGTGAGGTTGCGGAAGCCGTTCTCCCAATAGGCGAGGTTGACGACGCCGAAGCCCGGCAGCTTGTCGGCGATGTACTTGCCGAAGGTGCCGTCGAGCACGGCGTCGGCCTCCTTCTCGTCGGTGAACAGGAAGGGCAGGTCGAAGACGCCGAGCTCGGGCATGATGCCGACGAGCGGCGAGGAGGAGGTGATCACCATCTCCTGCGTGCCGGCGCGCAGCGCCTGCGTCGCCTGCAGGTCGCCGCCGAGCGCGCCGCCCCAGAAAGCCTGGAGCTTGAGCTTGCCGCCGGACTTCTCGGCCATGCAGGCCTTCATCTTGGCGACGCCGTTGCCGACCGGGTGGTCCTCGTTGATGCCGTTGGAGACGCGGATATTGCGCTCCTTGATCTGGGCCTGCGCCGAGCCGGCGAAGGCTGCCAGCGCGACGCCGGCGACGAGCGAAAGGAGGCGGGTCGTCCTGGTCATGGTCTACTCCCTGTACTGAGTTTTCTTCGGCTTTTCGGTTGGTAGGCTTATCTCAGCGCCCGCTGAGCCAGGCGAGCGGCACCATCACGAGCTGCGGGAACAGCACGAGCAGGAACATCGCGATCGACTGGGCGATGAAGAACGGCCAGACGCCACGCATCACCGCGCTCATCGGCACGCGGGCGACGCCGCAGACGACGTTGAGCACGATGCCGACCGGCGGCGTGATCAGGCCGATGGCGTTGTTGATGATGAAGAGGACGCCGAAATAGATCGGGTCGATCCCGGCCTGTTTGACGATCGGCATCAGGACCGGCGTCAGGATCAGCACCGTCGGGGTGAAGTCGAGCGCCGTGCCGACCACCATGACCAGCAGCATGATGATGATCATCAGCACGGTCTTGTTGCCCATGAAGGGTTCGAGCAGCGAGGACAGCTCGGCCGGGATGTTGGCCTGCGTGATCAGCCAGGCCGAGACCACGGCGGCGGCGACGAGTAGCATCACGGCGCTGGTCGTCTTCGCCGCCAGCAGCGTCACCCGGTAGAGGTCGCTCGGCTTCAATTCGCGATAGACGAACATGCCGACGATCAGTGCGTAGACGGTCGCGACCACCGCCGCCTCGGTCGGCGTGACGATGCCGAAGCGGATGCCGCCGAGGATCGCGATCGGCATCAGCAGGGCCAGCGAACCGTCCCAGGTCGCCTTCAGGCGCTCGGCGCCGGTCTTGCGCGGCAGCACGGTGATCTTGTCGCGGCGGCAGACGATCCACCAGGCGATGACCAGCGAGAGGCCGATCAGCAAACCGGGGAAGACGCCGGCGAGGAAGAGCTTGGTGATCGAGAGGTTGGCGGCGACGCCGAAGACGATGAAGCCGATCGAGGGCGGGATGATCGGCGCGATGATGCCGCCCGAGGCGATCAGGCCGGCCGAGCGGCCGACATCGTAGCCGGCGCTGCGCATCATCGGCAGCAGGATCGAGGCCAGCGCAGCCGTATCGGCCGCCGCCGAGCCGGAAAGCGAGGCCATGATGATCGCCGCGAAGATCGCGACATAGCCGAGGCCGCCATGGAGGTGGCCGACCAGCGAGAGCGCGAAATTGACGATGCGCTTCGAGAGGCCGCCGGCATTCATCAGTTCGCCGGCGAGCAGGAAGAAGGGGATGGCGAGGAGCTGGAAGGAATCCGCGCCGATGATCATGTTCTGCGCGATGATCTGGGTGTCGTAGACGCCGAGCCAGAGCATCAGCGCCACCGCGCAGACGATCAGCGAGAAGGCGATCGGCATGCCGAGCGCCATCGCTCCGCAGAGCGAGACGAGGAAGACGGCGACGGTCATTCCAGATGCCCCTTCAGATTATGCGAGGGGCTGCCGCTGTAGTCGCCGGCGAATTCGGCGAGCTCGGAGGGCCCGAGCTTGCCGGTCAGCGCCCGGAACAAGCGGCCGAGCGTGATCAGCGCGATGCCGGCGCCGGCGAAGTAGAGCACGCCGTAGACATAGGCCATGCTGATGCCGGTGACCGGAGCGACGGCGCTGGCGTTGATCGCCTGCTGCTTCCAGGTGCCTTCCAGCAGGATCAGGCAGCAGATGAAGACGATGGCGTCGCTGGCGACCATGCAGAGGCGCCGGCCCTTGTCGCCGAGCGCCCCGACCAGGCTGTCGACGCCGAGATGGCCGTTCTCGCGCATCACCACGACGGCGCCGATGAAGGTCAGCCAGACGAAGAAATAGCGCGACAATTCCTCCGACACGTCGATGCCGGAGTTGAAGAGATAGCGCAGCACGACATTGCCGAACACCATCACCACCATGCCGGCGAGCAGGGCGACGAGGCTGAACTCAAGCGCGCGTAAGACCCACCTTTCGGCGTGACGCAGCATTGGACGTTTCCCGTTGGTCTGTTGTTGTCGGCTTTCCGGCGCTCTTCGGCGCTTCGGGTTTGGGCGCTTCGGTCTTGGTGCGGGCGGCGTTCTCCATGTCGGCGCGGGCGACGGCGATCAGCTCCGCCATGGTCCGCCTTGCCCGTTCCGGATCGCGCGCGACGATGGCGTCGGTGACGACGCGGTGGATCGCGAGCGAAGCCTTCGCGCGCTCGAGATCATGCATGGAGAGGCCGAACGAGGCCTTCAGCACCGCCTGCAGGATCGGCCTCAGCTGGATCAGCAGCAGATTGCCGGAAGCTTCCAGGATCGCCTCGTGGAAGCGATAGTCGGCGGTCTGGTGGGCCGGCTTGTCGCCCGCCGCCGTCATCGCCGCCATCGCGGCGGTGATCTCGGCAATCTGCTCGTCGGTGCCGCGCTCGGCGGCAAGGCCCGCGGCGGTGGGCTCGATCATGCCGCGCAGTTCGAGCAAATCGCGCTGGAAGCCGCTCGCCATGTCGGCATCGGTCATCCAGCCCATCACCTGCGGATCGAGCAGGCGCCAGGCCGACACCGGCTGCACCCGCGAGCCGACCCGGGGGCCGGTGACGATCAGCCCGAGCGCCTGCAGCGTCTTCGTCGCCTCGCGGATGACGGTGCGGCTGACGCCGTAGCGCGTGCAGAGCTCATCCTCCCGGGGAAGGGGGCCATCGAACCCGATCTGGCCGGCGACGATCTCCCGGCCGAGCCGGTCTACGAGATGCGCATGGAAGTTCGAAGGGCGAGCCATAGATAGATCATATCATCATATGATTGAGTCGCAAGCAGACAAATTGAGCCCTGTTGGACGACCGGGGATGCGGTTGGATGGAAGACGGAGAAACGGCTGCCGGACGAGAAGGGGCGGCACCCGGAGCGGATCACCGCCTTCGGTCGGGCTGGAAGGTTGCGGGCAGGGCGGCTGGTCGCTACATAGCGGCCAGTTTCCCGACACCTGCAGTCGCCAGTCGCAAGCGGAGCCCGCACGCCCCATGTCTCGTCAGTTCATCTACCATATGCGCGGCCTGTCGAAGACCTATCCGGGCGGCAAGCAGGTCCTGAAGGACATCCACCTTTCCTTCTATCCGGACGCCAAGATCGGCGTGCTCGGCGTCAACGGCGCCGGCAAGTCGACCCTGCTCAAGATCATGGCCGGCTTCGACAAGGAATGGACCGGCGAGGCCTGGGTCGCCGAGGGCGCGCGCGTCGGCTATCTGCCGCAGGAGCCCAAGCTCGACGAGAATCTCACCGTCCGCGAGAACGTCATGCTCGGCGTCGGGCCGCAGAAGGCGATCCTCGATCGCTACAACGAGCTCGCCATGAACTATTCGGACGAGACCGCCGACGAGATGACCAATCTCCAGGACGAGATCGAGGCCAAGGGCCTGTGGGATCTCGATTCCAAGGTCGACCAGGCGATGGACGCGCTGCGCTGCCCGCCGGACGACTGGCAGGTCGGCAAGCTTTCGGGCGGCGAGCGCCGCCGCGTTGCGCTCTGCAAGCTGCTGCTGGAGCAGCCCGAGCTCTTGCTGCTCGACGAGCCGACCAACCATCTCGACGCCGAGACCACCGCCTGGCTCGAAGGCCATCTTCGGACCTATCCGGGCGCGATCCTGATCGTCACCCACGATCGCTACTTCCTCGACAACGTCACCAGCTGGATCCTCGAGCTCGATCGCGGCCAGGGCATCCCCTATGAGGGCAACTACTCGGCCTGGTCGGTGCAGAAGCAGAAGCGCCTCGCCCAGGAAGGCCGCGAGGACGCCTCGCGCCAGAAGACGCTGGAGCGCGAGGCCGAGTGGATGGCCGCCTCGCCCAAGGCGCGCCAGGCCAAGAGCAAGGCCCGCATCCAGCGCTATGACGAGCTGGTGCAGAAGGCCTCGAACAAGGGGCCGGACACCGCGCAGATCATCATCCCGATCGCCGAGCGGCTCGGCAATAACGTCGTCGATTTCGAAGACCTGTCGAAGGGCTTCCAGGACAAGCTGCTGATCGACGGGCTATCGTTCAAGCTGCCGCCGGGCGGCATCGTCGGCGTGATCGGCCCCAACGGCGCCGGCAAGACGACGCTGTTCAAGATGATCACCGGCGCCGAGAAGCCCGATGCCGGCACGATCAAGATCGGCGAGAGCGTCCAGCTCGGCTATGTCGACCAGAGCCGCGACTCGCTCGACGACCAGAAGAATGTCTGGGAGGAGATCTCGGGCGGCAACGACATCATCTATCTCGGGAAGAAGGAAATCAATTCAAGGGCTTATTGCTCTGCCTTCAACTTCAAGGGCGGCGACCAGCAGAAGAAGGTCGGCTCGCTGTCGGGCGGCGAGCGCAACCGCGTCCACCTCGCCAAGATGCTGAAGTCCGGCGCCAACGTCCTCCTGCTCGACGAGCCGACCAACGACCTCGACGTCGATACGCTCAGGGCGCTCGAAGAGGCGCTGGAGGATTATGCCGGCTGCGCCGTGATCATCAGCCACGATCGCTGGTTCCTCGACCGCATCGCCACCCACATCCTCGCCTTCGAGGGCGACAGCCATGTCGAGTGGTTCGAGGGGAATTTCCAGGATTACGAAGAGGATAAGAAGCGGCGCTTGGGCATCGATTCAACGATTCCGAAGCGGATCCAGTACAAGAAGTTCACGCGCTAAGCGGCTGAGGTAGGATTCAAAAAGGCCCGCGCTCCGGGGATGGGGTGCGGTTTTTTTTGTTGGGCACTCTGTTGCAGGGTACCTCTACCGACTGCTGTAGTGGCAGTTCACATTTCCTCGCGTATTTTTGGCGTGGTGAAGCGAGGCCTTATGCGATTAGCCGTGCGATTCTTACCACCCTGGTATCCTGTCGAAACCGAAGAAACCGAAGCGGCGCTGGCGAACCGGATAAAGAAATACTTGCCAACGAATGAAGTTTTGTTGGATTTGCGCTTTACGGTGATTGGCGTCTGCCGTGCCCGCGACGAAATGGCGATCTGTCTCCACGACGGGCGGGTTGCTCGCGTTATCCTACCTGACAACCCCACCGCGCTGCCCTCCGCCGGGGACCCGTTGGAGATTGATTACTTCGATAACGTCGACGGCTTGAACGCCTTCATTTCTCGCGATGCTGCAGACCATCAGTAAGGTTTGATGGGCTAACGCCAGAGGGCTGTTGCTCGTGCGAGAATGTCACGCTGGCTGCATCGCCTGCGCGGCATTTTCGATTTCGGTTAGCATGATTTCGTCGTCAATTTACGCCCGAGCCTCCCCGCCGAGCAGCTTCTGCAAAGCCGCGAGGTCGGTCCCCTCAAAATCCGACGACCGGCTGACATCCGCCCATTCCGCCGCCTGCCTCTGCCGCTGGGCCTCCGCCTGCGCCAGGACGAAGAGCGCGTCGCTGCCGAGGACGAGATGGGACGGCAGGGTCTCGCGCCGGCTGAGGTCGAGGATGATCCCGGCGATCCTTTCGGGATCGCTGATCTCGTTGCCGACATAAGCCTTGAGCAGGTCGAGCACAGCGCCGACGCTGGGCTGATAGTCCGGCATCACGGCCGGGGCGCTGCCGCGGGCGATCTCGCCCCAGCCGGTGCGCATGCCGCCGGGCTCGACGCAGACGATCTTGACGCCGAAGGGCGCGACCTCCCTGGCGATGACCTCGCTGAAGCCGCCGACCGCCCATTTCGCCGACTGGTAGGCGCTGAGACCGGGCGTGGCGGTGCGCCCGCCGACCGAGGAGATGTTGATGATGTGGCCGGAACGCTGTGCCCGCAGCACCGGCAGGGCGGCGCGGGTGAGGTTCACGACGCCGTAGAAATTGGTCTCGATCTGGGCGCGGAAGCTCGCCTCGCTGGTCTGCTCGAAGGCTGCTGCGTGGCCATAGCCGGCATTGTTCACGAGGACGTCGAGCCGGCCGAAGGTGTCGACCGTCACGGTCACGGCCACGTTCGCAGCCGCCATGTCGGTGACGTCGAGCGCGAAGCAGAGCAGCGTGTCGGGGTAGCGGGCCTCGAGATCGGCGAGGCGGCCGGGATCGCGCGCGGTCGCGACGACAGTGTCGCCGGCGGCGAGGGCGGCCTCGGCGATGGCGCGACCGAGGCCGCGGGAGGCGCCGGTGATCAGCCAGGTCTTGGTCATGTGCTGTCCTCTCGACATTGTGAGTGAGTACTTGCTCATTTAATTGAATCGAAAGAGCCCAGGCGGGCCATTCTCGGCGAGTGTTCAGGCGGAGATGCCGTCCCAGAAGACCGAAAAACCGGTTTTCCTGTAGTGCTCATGCCGGTTCGGCTCCTGCGCGATCAGGTCGAGCGTCATGGTGCCGATGGCGTCGAGAACCGCGCCGATGAAGCTCTGCGGCTGGTCCTTCAGCACGCCGTCGCGATGCCCCTGCTCGAACATGGTGCCGATCTCGGCGAAGGCGACGGCCGATTTGTCGCGGGTCTCCTGGCTGATCCGGCCGGAGACGGCGAGCTGGCGCAGTGCCTTGCGCTTGGCGGGGTGTTTCGCGCCCCAGTCGATGAAGCCGTTCCAGAAGTGCTCGAACCGGTCGCGGAGGCTGCCGTCGTTCGGATAAGACGGTATGGCGAGCTTGGCGAAGTCGGTCTTGAGCTCGAGATAGAGCTGGTTCAGCAATTCGTCCTTGCTGGCGAAATAGGTGAAGAGCGTGCCCTCGGCGAGCTTGGCCTCCTTGGCGATCTTGGCGGTCGGCGCGCCGGTACCATGCTCGGCCACCAGCTTGCAGGCGGCGGCCAGGATCGCTTCGCGCTTCGCTTCGCTGAGGGGGCGGGCCATGAACCAGTCAAATCTGAATGAGTGAGTGATTGCTCATTTATCTGGATGCGATGGGCGCGGGAGTCAAGGACGCTCCTGCTCGTTTTTCACAGCGCGCGCCCGACCCGCTCAATCGCCGCCAGAAACCAGGCCAAGGCCGGGTCGCTTGCGGCGCGCCGGCTGTGCAGCAGGTCGATGGCGAAGGGCGGGGTGTCATAGGGCAGGGGCATGAGCGTCACCCCGGCGATCGCGGCCAAGCGCCCGGCGACGCGCCGCGCCATGGTCGCGACCAGATCGGTGCCGGCGACGGCGAAGGGCACCGCGACGACATGGGCGAGCGTGACCGCGACCCGGCGCTTGCGGCCTTCCATGGCGAGGAGGGCGTCGACAACGCCGGGCGAGCCGTCGCCGCCGGCGGAGGAGAACAGCGCATGCGGCAGCCGGAGGTACTCGTCGGCCGTCAGCGGCGTGGCGTGCGCCTTGTCGCGAATGCAGACGAAATCCTCCTCGAACAGCCTGTGTCTGACGATACGCGCGGAGTCCGGCAGATGGCCGCCAATGAGCGCATCGACATCGCCGCGTTCGAGGGCGGCGAGGCTAGCGGCGGCATCGCCGATCGGCTTGACGACGAGGTCGATGCCGGGCGCCTCCTGGCGCAGCAGGGCGACGAGCGGCGGCACGACGACGAGGTCGCCATAGTCGGTCACGGCGATGGTCAGGCGGCGGTAGGCGGTCGAGGGCTCGAAGGCGGTATCCGGCGCCAGCGTCGCCCTGATCCGGGCGAGTGCCTCGCCGATCGGCCGGGCGAGTTCCAATGCCCTGACGGTCGGCTGCATGCCGGCGGCGGTGCGGATGAAAAGCTCGTCGCCGAACAAGGCGCGCAAACGCGTGAGCGCGCTGCTCATCGAAGGCTGCGCCAGCCCGATGCGCTGGCCGGCGCGGGTGACGTTGCGCTCCTCCAGCAGCGCCTCGAAGGCGACGAGGAGATTGAGATCTACGGCAGCTAAATTCATCTGAACAATAATACCGATAGTAAAAATCGATTTCCACAATGCCGTGCGAACTGCTGAAAGGGGCGCGCTTGAAATGACCGGACGAGGCGCATGCGAGCATCCCTGTCGCGCCTCGTGCCGCGCGGGCCGACCATCCTGGCTCTCGGCGTCCTCGTCGGCCTGGCCTCTCCGGCGCTGGCCGAGTTCGCCCGGCCGTCGATGCCGGCGATGATCTTCATCATCGTGCTCGGCACGCTGCTGCGGACCGATGGCAAGGCCGTCATCGCCGTGCTCGGGCGCCCCGCTCTTTCCGTTCTGCTCCCCGTCACCGTGATGGTCGCCTGTCCGATCCTTGTCGGTTTGCTCGCCCACCGTCTCGGGCTCGGTACCGAGCTCGCGCTGGCGCTCGTGCTGGCCACCGCAGCTCCACCATCGAGCGGCACGGCGGCGGTCGCGCGGATGCTCGGCCTCGACGGTACGGTGCCCCTTGCCGTCACGCTGCTGTGCATGGCGCTCGCGCCGCTCACCGTGCCGCTGCTGGCCGGCTGGTTAGGCGGGATCGGCCTCAGCGCCTTCGACCTCGCCTTGCGCCTCGCCGTGCTGGTCGGCGGCGCCGAGGGCGTCGCCCTGCTGCTGCGGCGCTTCGGTGGAGTGCGGTTGCGCAGCCATGGCGAAGCCATCGACGGGATCGTTGTCGCGGCGCTGCTCGTCTTCGTCGTCGCCACCATGGCGGGCGTGCGCGCGCAGATCGAGGCGGATTGGCAGGGCGCATTGCTGTGTCTGGCACTCGCCTTCGCCTGCAATCTTGGCCTGCAGGGCGCCGGCGCCTTGCTGCTGCCGGGCGCGCTCGCCGAGCGATTGACCATCGGCCTGATCCTCGGCAACCGCAATGTCGGGCTGGTCTGGTCGGCGCTCGGCGCCGCGGCCTCGCCGCGCATGGCGCTGTATTTCGCGGCGACGCAGTTGCCGATCTATCTCACCCCGCGTCTGATCGACATGATCATCAGCCAGGCCAGAGCAAGGAAGCCATCATGACCGCCGCCCGTCTGACGGAAGAGCTCGCGCTCCGCTTCGCCCGCATCGCGCTCGGGCATGTCGGGCGCGAATACCCGAACAAGCCGGATCACACGCTGGCGGGGCCGCAGGATGCGCAGACGCCGCGCGAGCTGCATCCGATCTTCTATGGCAGCTATGACTGGCATTCCTGCGTCCACAGCTACTGGATGCTGGCCCGCCTGCTGCGGCGCTATCCCGGCTTCGCGGCTGCCGCCGAGATCCGCGCGCTGTTCGACGCGCAGCTGACGCCCGAGAAGGTCGCGGTCGAATGCGCCTATCTCGCCGCGCCGACCGCGCGCGGTTTCAAGCGCCCCTATGGCTGGGGCTGGCTGTTGAAGCTGGCGGCGGAACTGAGCCTGCTCGACGACAAGAGCTGGTCTGGGACCATCGCCCCGCTGGCCGAGGCCTTCGCGCAGCGCTTCCGCGATTTCCTGCCGCTCGCGACCTATCCGGTGCGGGTCGGGACGCATTTCAACACGGCCTTCGGCCTGCGCATGGCGGCCGACTATGCTGTCGCGACGGCGGATGACACGTTCGCGGCCCTGCTGCGCGAGACGGCCCTGCGCTGGTATGGCGACGATCTCGACTGCCCGGCCTGGGGCGAGCCGAGCGGCGACGATTTCCAGTCCTCGGCCCTGATCGAGGCCGAGTGCATGCGCCGCCTGCTGGCGCCGGATCAGTTCCTGCCCTGGTTCGACCGCTTCCTGCCGAAGCTGGAGCGCGGGGAGCCGGCGACGCTGTTCCGCCCGGCGACGGTCACCGATCGCAGCGACGGCAAGATCGCCCATCTCGACGGGCTGAATCTCAGCCGGGCCTGGTGCTGGCGGGCGCTGGCCGGCGCGCTGCCGGAGGGCGATGCCCGCCGCGAGGTCGCGAAAACCGCCGCGGCCGAGCATCTCGCCGCCGGGATCCCGCATATCGCCGGCGACTATATGGGCGAGCACTGGCTCGCCAGCTTCGCGGTTCTCGCGCTGGAAGAGGAGCCCTGAGCGCCGAAAGGCTCAGGCCTTGCCCTTCACCAGGATGTTGGCGTCGACATCCTGGATGTCGCGCTTGCCGCAGAGGGCCATGGTGATGTCCATCTCCTTGCGGATGATGTCGAGGGCGAGCTTGACGCCCTCTTCGCCCATGGCGCCCAGTCCATAGAGGAAGGCGCGGCCGATCAGCACGCCGCGGGCGCCGAGCGCCACCGCTTTCAGCACGTCCTGGCCGGAGCGGACGCCGCCATCCATCCAGACCTCCATGCGCCCGCCGACCTGCTCGACGATCCCCGGCAGGGCCGCGATCGAGGAGACCGCGCCGTCGAGCTGGCGGCCGCCGTGGTTCGAGACGATCAGCGCATCGGCGCCGCTCTGGGCCGCGAGCTCGGCATCCTCGGCGTCGAGGATGCCCTTCAGGATCAGCTTGCCGCCCCAGCGGTCCTTGATCCACTTGACGTCGTCCCAGCTCAACGTCGGGTCGAACTGCTCGGCGGTCCAGGAAGAGAGCGAGGAGAGGTCGCCGACCCCCTTGGCGTGGCCGACGATGTTGCCGAAGGTGCGGCGCTTGGTGCCGAGCATGCCCAGGCACCAGCGCGGCTTGAAGGCGAGGTCGATCAGGTTGACCAGCGTCGGCTTCGGCGGCGCCGAGAGGCCGTTGCGGATGTCCTTGTGACGCTGGCCGAGAATCTGCAGGTCCAGCGTCAGCATCAGTGCCGAGCAGCCCGCAGCCTTGGCGCGGTCGATCAGGCGGCCGATGAAATCGCGGTCGCGCATCACATAGAGCTGGAACCAGAACGGCTTGTCGGTGTTCGCGGCGACGTCCTCGATCGAGCAGATGCTCATGGTCGAAAGCGTGAAGGGAATGCCGGCCCGGGCGGCGGCCTTGGCGGCGAGGATCTCGCCGTCGGCGTGCTGCATGCCGGTGAGGCCGGTCGGCGCGATCGCGACCGGCATCGAGACGTCCTGGCCGATCATGGTCGTGGCCAGGGTGCGGTTGGTCATGTCGACCGCGACGCGCTGGCGCAGCTTGATGTCGGCGAAATCGCTTTCGTTGGCGCGGTAGGTGCCCTCGGTCCAGGCGCCGGAATCGGCGTAATCGTAGAACATGCGCGGCACGCGGCGCTTCGCCAGGAGGCGCAGGTCTTCGATCGTCAGCGGCTGGGCCATGG
>PNLY01000069.1 GCA_013823325.1 Methylobacterium sp. | reverse complement strand
CCTCGTGCTCCTCGTCGATGACGATCAGGCCGAGATCCCGGTATGGCAGGAACAGCGCCGAGCGCGCGCCCGCCACCACCAGCGCCTCGCCCCTGGCGATCGCCGCCTGCAGCCGCTCGCGCCGACGCCCGCTCACGCCTGAATGCCACAGGCCGGGTCGCACCCCGAAGCGCGCCTCGAAGCGGTCGATGAACTGCGCGGTCAGCGCGATCTCCGGCATCAGGATCACGCTCTGCCGGCCAAGCCGGATCGCCTCGGCAACGGCCTCGAAATAGACCTCGGTCTTGCCTGAGCCGGTGACGCCTTCGAGGAGCGCGACCTGCCAGGCCTGCTTGCGCACGAGCTCGGCCAGTGCATCGCCGACCGCGCGCTGGTCGTCGGAGAGCTGCGGCCGGGCGTGATCGGGATCGGGCCGTGCCGCGATCGCCTCCTGCGGCAGCGCCTCGACGCAGAACGTGCCGGCATCGACGAGGGAATCGATCACCGCCGTGCTGACCGAGGCCGCCTCGGCCAATGCCGACTTGCCGATCAGGAGCCCGCCCTCGGCGGCGGCGATGGCCCGAGCCCGGGCCGGCGTCATCCGCGCCGGCGGCGCGCCGACCAATCTCACCCCGAGCTTCGGCCGCTCCGGCGTATCGTCGGGCGGGCGGCGCAGAGCGAGCGCCAGCACCGACCCCTTGGCGGCGAGCGTATACCAGGCGACCCAGTCGACCAGCTTGCGCAGGGCCGAATCGAGCGGCGGCATGTCTAGCTTGGCCGCGACTTTCTTCAGATTGCCGCCACGGCCCGAGCCCGCCTCCCAGACGACGCCAACAGTCTCGCGCGGCCCGAGCGGCACCTGCACGACATCACCCGGCGCGAGCGTCAGCCCCGCCGGCACGGCATAGCTATAGGCCTGGTCGAGCCCGAGCGGGATCAGCACCTCGACCGTACCGCCGCCCTGCCCTTCGTCGAGCGCATCGTCCATGCGCCCGTCTCTAGCACTGATTCGGGATCATCGCCGGCAGCAGTCGCCGCCGGCTATTGTTTCACGCCGCCGCCGGCTGCCGCCGGCCGAAGGGCAGCGCCTTCCACAGCATCCCACCCCAGAGCAGCATGGTGAGCACGCCGAGCGTTCCGGCGATAGGCCGATCGAGGAAGCCGATGAAGGAGCCGTTTGCCTTGATCATCGAGCTCATGAAGTTCTGCTCCAGCATCTCGCCGAGCACGAGGCCGAGGATCAACGGCGCGACCGGGATGCCATGTTCCTCGAGCAGCCAGCCGAACAGACCCATCACCACCATCAGCACGACGCCGTAGAGCGAATTGGTCATGGCGAAGGAGCCGACCATGCAGAAGATCAGGATGATCGGCAGCAGGATGTTGCGCGGCACGCGCAGGATCTGCTTGGCCGACTTGATCGCGGCCCAGCCGAGCGGGAACATCAGCAGATTGGCGAGAATGAAGATGATGAAGACGGCGTAGATCAGCTCCGGCGTCTGCAGAAAGACGGTCGGGCCCGGATTCATGCCCTTCATGTAGAGCACGCCGATCACGATCGCAGTGATCGAATCGCCGGGAATGCCGAAGACCAGCGCCGGAATCCAGGCGCCGCCGAGCGCGGAATTATTGGCCGAGGTCGAATCGACGATGCCCTCGATATGGCCGGTGCCGAATTTCTCCGGCTCCTTCGACAGCTTCTTCGACACCGCATAGGAGACCCAGGCGGCGATATCGGCACCGGCGCCGGGCAGGGCACCGATCACCGTGCCGATCACCGAACCGCGGATGAAGTTCATCCAGTACTTCCGGGCGACCGCGCCAAGGCCGGCGAACATGTTGCCGACGGTCTGCTGCACCATCATGCCGGCCTTTTCCATGGTCACGGCGCCGCGCAGCAATTCCGAGACGGCGAACATGCCGATCAGGGTCGGAATGAAGTTAATGCCGGAGAGCAGGTCGACATTGCCGAAGGTGAAGCGCGGCTGGCCGGCAGCCGGGTCGATGCCGATGCAGCCAATGGCGAGGCCGATGAACAGCGAGAGCAGCCCCTTCAGCGGATCGCCGGTGCCGATGAAGACCGCGCAGGTCAGGCCGAGGCAGGCGAGCCAGAAATACTCGAAAGAGGAGAAGTTGATCGCGACCTCGGCCAGGACCGGCGCGAGCACGATCAGGATGAGCACGCCGAAGATGCCGCCGAGTACGGAGAAGACCAGGTTGACGCCCATACACAGGTCGAGCTGACCCTTTTTGGTCATCTCGTAGCTCTCGTCGGCATAGGCGGCCGAGGCCGGCGTGCCCGGCATGCGCAGCATCGCCGCCGGGATGTCGCCGGCGAAGATCGCCATGGCGGTGGCGGTGACGATGGCGCCGAGCGCCGGCACCGGCGACATGAAGAAGGTGACCGGCACCAGCAGCGCCGTCGCCATGGTCGCGGTCAGGCCCGGCATCGCTCCCACGAACATGCCGAAGACGGCGGAGCCCATGATCACGGCCAGCACATAAGGGTCGAAGACCAGGCCGAAGGCGGTTGCGATCGCAGTCATAGCCGGCTCCTCAAAGCACGCTGTCGAGGACGCCGCGCGGCAGCGGCACGCGCATCAGCGACGAGAAGAACCAGTGCACCAGTCCGGTCATGACGACCGCGACCACGACCGCCGTGACCGGCCGGACGCCGAACCAGAGGAACAGCACGAGTTGGATCAGGAAAGCGCAGGGAATGAAGCCGAGCGGCTCCGAGGCCACGACATAGAACGCCATCGCCCCGAGCATCAGCGCGAAGGAGGCGACGCGGCGCGGCACGCCGGTCCAGTCCTCGCGCTGCAGCCAGCGCCCGCCGGCCGCGTGCTCGCGAAAGCCTCGGACGATCAGCAGCGCCGAGCAGCCGATGATCCCGGCGCCGATGATGCGCGGAAACAGGCTCGGCCCGTATTGCTGGCCCGGAAAGGCGGGAAACGAAAAGGTCATCGCGATCATCGCGGCCGCGATCAGGATGAATACGAAGCCGACGGCGGCATCGTTGAAGCGCATGGGATTCAACCTTCCTGAGCGGCAGGGCCATGGCCGGGCGCTCTGGTCACGGACCGGAGAAGACGAAGAAGGCGGCGACGCACCGCGCCGCCGCCTTCGGTACTGCGATACGTCATGATGCTTTCTTGGCGAGCCCGCCAGCGGTCAGGGCGACGCCCATCTGCTTGTCGCTCTCGGCCATGAACTTGCCGAAATCCGGCCCGTCCTTGTAGACCATCGCGAAGCCGCGAGAGTTCATGAAGTCGGTGTATTCCTTCGACTCGTAGATCTTCTTCAGCTCTTCGCGCATGACCTTCTGCACGCTCTCGGGCAGGCCCTTCGGTCCGCCGATTCCGCGCCAGGACCCCACTTCGGAGTCGATGCCGAGCGTCTCCTGCATAGTGGGGACGTCCTTGAACTGAGGGTTACGCTCGGGCGCCATGATCGCAAGCGAGCGGGCGCGGCCGGCGTCCAGCATGGCGCGCGCCTCCGGCACCGAGCAGGTCACGAGATCGATGCCGCCAGCGGCGAGGTCCTGCATGGCAGGGGCGGCACCGTTCGAAGGTGCCCAGGCGACATGGTCGGGCTTCAGCTTCATGCCGAGCATCCACTGGATCAGTGCGAGATGCCAGATGCCGCCCTGGCCGGTGCCCGACGCCTTGAGCTTGCCGGCCGGAGCCGCCTTGATCGCTTCGGCAAGGGCCTTGATGTCCTTGTAGGGCGAGTCGGCCTTGACCTGCACACCCGCAGGATCCGAGTTCATCTGAGCCAGGGGCGTGTAGTCGGCGAAGGTCAGCTGCGTCAGACCCTGATGGTGCATCATCGCGATCTCGGATGTGATGATGCCCATCGTGTAGCCGTCCGGCGCGCCCGTCGCGATCGCCGAATGACCGACGACGCCGGAGCCGCCGGTCCGGTTAACGACGTTGAAGGGCTGGCCGAGACTCTTCTCGAGCAGGCCGCCGACGATGCGTACGACTGCGTCGGTGCCGCCGCCCGCGCCCCAGGGACAAATCATCTGGACCGGCCGCGTCGGCCATTTCGCCTGGCCGATCGCCGGGCGTGCGATCAATCCGGTCGCACCGGCCGCTGCCGCGCCAGCCAGGACCGAACGTCTGCTGATTCTGCTCATTTCAATGTCCTCCCGTTCAATCGATTTAAAATTTGAAAGCTTCTTCGCCTGACGGCGCGGCCTTCTTAGTAATCACGCTATCAGAACCGATTGCCGCCGATCAGGCAACTATCTTCGTATGCTGTATGCACGATCACGCTCGTAGACGTCATAGCCCGCAGGCGACCGGCACGACGCTCTTGCCCGCGGCCTCGGCGATCGCGCCGGTGCTCAGATCGGCGCTCGCTGCAGCCGCCACAGGCTTGGCATCGACCTTCTGCAGCATCGCCTTGAGCTGCGCGACGCCGGCGATGGCGTAGTTGCGCTGCGGCGCGACCCCGGCGATCAGAGCCTTGTCGGACGGATTGGCGGTGACCAGCCCGGCGAGACGTCCCTGCCGGTCGAAGACCGGGCTACCCGCGCCGCCGGGCTGCAGGGGCGCGAGCACGGCGTCGCTCATCGCCTCTCCCGGCAGAGCGACCGCGGTCCGCGCGGCCGCGGTTGCATCATAGGCGAGCACGACCACTGCCTCCTTCGCGGCGGGCGCGGCGTCGCGCAGCCCCGGCAGGGCACCAGAAACGAGCCCAGGCACGTCGAGCAGAGCAAGCCCGCTCGCCTGATCCTGCGCCCGCAGCTTGGCCGGGCGCGTACCGACCCTGAGCCCCTTGCAAGGGTCGACTGCTGCGCGCGCCGTCAGTACCAATTCCTTGCCGACGACGAGGCCGACGCCAAAGCGCTCGGTCGCCGGCTGTGCCGGGGCGGTCGCGACCGGCGGCCCGCCGGTTGCAGCGGGCGCCTGCGCGGGAGCCGGCGCCGCCCCGCTCGGAAACGGCTCGAAACTGTCGGCGATCGCCGTCACCACCTTGTCGAAGGTCGCGGCCACGCCCTTGTCGTAGCCGACCGAGAAGCCGCGCAAGCCTGACGGACCGAGCGCCTGGCGCCGGAAGAACTTCCCCGTCGGCGTCTCGCCGGCGACGACGAAGAAACTCGGCTGCAGCAGCTTGTAGGTGACCTTGCGCTGGATGTTCGGATTGACAGCGATGGCGCGCTCGAAGATCGCCTGGAGCGGCTCGGTCGCGGGGCCTGCGCTGACGTCGAGCGTGATCTTGCCGTCGCCGCTCTGCCAGCGGCTGCCGCCGGCCGCCGTCGCCTCACGCTTCGGCAGGACTTTTTGTGGAATGCCGATGCGCACGCCGGTCGGCTGGTCGGTGATCACGGCAAAGCCCGCCGCATCGCGCGCCGTCTTAGCGAGCCGCGCCAGTTCCTGCCGCTCGGCCGGGGTCAACTGCCCGTTCGGCTCGCCGCGCCCGGCCTTGAAGCTGTTCACGGCCCGGAAGGTCAGCGCCCCGAAATTGCCCGTCGCGGCGCTGTTGAGGTGCCCGGTCCAGATCAGGTCTGACTGGATCGCCTTGCGCTCGACCTCCGGCAGGGCGGAGAAGCTCTGCGTCGCCGCAGCGAGCCGCGGGTCGGCCGACTGCTGCGCCTGAGCGCCGAGGCAGGCGAGGACGGCGGCGATGCCGATCAGCGCGGGAACCTTGAACACGACAATCTCCTCGTTCCAGACCGCGCCGCGACGCGGCGCCATTCAGCGTCAGGCTTGCCGCAGAGGCAAGAGGCGAGAAGGGCTCAATCGATCGCAAGCCGAGTTGCGCCCGACGCGCCCGGTGCTAGCTTCGCGTGGCCCGATGCGATGATCCGTCATCGCGTCGACGCCTGCCGCGGCCAGTATTCTGCCGCCCGCCTTTTCGGAGACCGAGCCATGCGCCATCTCGTCCGTCTCGCCCTCCTGCTCGGCCTGACTGTCGCCGCCGGACCCGCTTTCGCCCAGAAGGCTTATGTCCGGCCCGATCTCGCCAGCGACGGGCAGCGCCTTGAGGAGCGGCTGAAGCGCGAGGTCTCGGTCGGCCAGCGGCCCTTCGCCACCCTGCTGCGCGACGGCACCGCCGCCCTCTCCCGCGGCGATGCCCGCGCCGCCCTGCCACTCGCCAATGCCGCGGCCGTCGCCGATCCCGCCAATCCCGGCGGCTGGCGCCTGATGGCGCAGGCGGCCAGCGGCATCGAGCCGCGCGATTATCGCGAGCGCTATGAATTGCGCGAGCGCGCGATCAGCGCCGCCTATCTCGCCTATCAGCGTTCGACCTCGCGCCCCGACGAGGCCTCCTCGCTCGGCGTGCTCGCCCGCGTCTTCGAGAAGCACGAGCTCTGGCGCCCGGCGCTGACGACCTATCGCCTCAGCCTCGATCTTTCCGACAACGCATCGCTGCGCACCGACTACGAGGCACTGCGGGCCCAGCGCGGCTTCCGCCTCATCTCCAACAAGGTCGATTCCGACGCGGCGAGCCCGCGCGCCTGCTTCGAATTCTCCGAGCCGCTCTCGCGCGGCCGCGTCGACTTCACGCCCTATGTCGCCATCACCGGCAAGGGCGATTTCGCCGTCACCGGCGAGGAGCGCCAGCTCTGCGTCGACGGCCTGCGCCATGGCGAGCGCTACAGCTTCGTCATCCGCCAGGGCGTGCCTTCGGCGATTCCCGACGAGAAGCTGCTGAAATCGGCCGATTACGAGGTCTATGTCCGCGACCGCGCCCCTTCCGTGCGCTTCACCGGCAAGAACTACGTGCTGCCGCGCACCGGCCAGCAGGGCGTGCCGGTCGTCTCGGTCAATGCCGACAGCCTCGATCTCGAAGTGATGCGCATCGGCGACCGCAACCTGATCGGCTCGGTCCATTCGGACGACTTCCTCAGCCAGCTCGGCAGCTACAACGCGAGCCAGATCGCCTCGGACAAGGGTTCGAGCGTCTGGAAGGGCACGATGGCGGTGAAGTCCGAGCTCAACAAGGACGTCACCACCGCCTTCCCGGTGCTGGAAGCGGTCGGCCGGCTCCAGCCCGGCGTCTACCTCATGTTCGCCAAGCCGACCGGCAGCACGCGGACCGCCAGCTCCTCCGACAGCGACGGCGACTATGACGACGGCACCACCCGCGCGACGCAATGGTTCGTCGTCTCCGATCTCGGCCTGACCTCCTTCTCCGGGCCTGATGGCGTGCATGTGCTGGTGCGCTCGCTCGCCGACGCCTCGCCCGTCGCCAATGCGGAACTGCGCCTGATCGCCCGCAACAACGAGGTGCTGGCGACCGTCCGCTCCGATCGCGACGGCTATGCCCGTTTCGACGCAGCCCTCGGCAAGGGCCAGGGCGGCAATGCGCCCGGCCTCGTCACCGCCAGCGTCGGTGAGGATTACGGCTTCCTCGACCTGAAGCAGACCGCGTTCGACCTCTCGGATCGCGGCGTGAAGGGCCGCGTCGCCCCGGCCGGGCTCGACGCCTTCCTCTATACCGAGCGCGGCGTCTATCGCTCCGGCGAGACCGTCTACCTGACGACGCTGCTGCGCGACGCCAAGGGCGCCGCCGTCTCCGGCCTGCCGCTGACGCTGGTCGTCAGGCGGCCCGACGGCGTCGAATATCGCCGCCGCCAGGTCGAGGACCAGGGTGCAGGCGGCCGTGCGCATTCGATCCCGCTGATCTCCGGCGCCCAGACCGGCACCTGGCGCGTCCAGGCCTATTCCGATCCGAAGGGCGCCGCCATCGGCGAGGTCTCCTTCCTGGTCGAGGACTATGTCCCCGAGCGGCTGGAGCTGACGCTCGCCCCGAAGAAGCAGGTGCTGCAGGCCGGCGAGCCGGCCGAGATCGACGTCAACGCCCGCTATCTCTACGGCGCGCCCGGCTCCGATCTCGACGTCACCGGCTCGATGACCGTGCGCTCGGCCGCCCAGACCGCGATCCCCGGTTTTTCCGGCTACGAGGTCGGCCTGACCGACGAGGCCTTCGAGCCGCAGCAGAGCGAGTTCGAGGACGCTGCCAAGACCGGCGCCGACGGCAAGGTCACGATCGCCAATCCGGTCGCCCAGCCCGAGACCAATCGCCCGCTCGAGGTCGAACTGACCGTGCGTGTCGGCGAGCCCGGCGGGCGCGCCATCGCCCGCTCGCTCACCCTGCCGATCGTGCCGAAGGGCGCCGCCATCGGCGTGCGCAAGGCCTTCAAGGACGGCGAGCTCGGCAACGGCCAGACCGCGAGCTTCGACGTGATCATGGCCCAGGGCGACGGGCGCCGCATCGCCCGCCAGGGCCTGAAATGGACGCTGTCAAAGGTCAGCCGCAACTACCAGTGGTTCTACCAGGACGGCCGCTGGAACTATGAGGGCGTGAAGACGACCCGCCGTGTCGCCGATGGCGAGATCGCCGTCGCCGAGAACGCCCCGGCCCGCATTTCCGCTCCCGTGCAATGGGGCAATTACCGGCTCGACGTCAGCGCCGATGGCGCCGAGGCGACCGAGACCAGCGTCTCCTTCACTGTCGGCTACGAGACCGACAAGACCGCCGACCAGCCGGATGTGCTCGACGTCGCCCTCGACAAGCCGTCCTACGCCAATGGCGAGAGCATGCAGGTGCGCCTGACCCCGCGCTTCGCCGGCAAGGCGACGCTGGCGGTGATGAGCGACCGCGTCGCCGAGATCCGCACCGTCGACGTGCCGGCCAATGGCACCACCGTGACCATCCCCGCCAAGTCCGACTGGGGCGCCAGCGCCTATCTCGTCGTGCTCGCCCATCGCCCGATGGACACGGCCGCGCAGCGCATGCCCGGCCGCGCCATCGGCCTTGCCTGGTTCAGCGTCGGCAAGGCGGAACGCAACCTCGCCATCGATCTTGGTGCGCCCAACCTGGTGCGCCCCCTCTCGACGCTCTCGCTCCCGGTCAAGGTCACCGGCGCGAAAGCAGGCGAGGACGCCTTCATCACCGTGGCCGCCGTCGATATCGGCATCCTCAACCTCACCCGCTTCGAGAACCCCGATCCGAGCCGGTACTTCTTCGGCCAGCGCCAGCTCGGCCATGAACTGCGCGATCTCTATGGCTATCTGATCGACGGCATGCAGGGCGCGCGCGGCGCGATCCGCTCCGGCGGCGACGCCGCCCCGCAGCTCAATGGCGAGGCGCCGACGCAGGAGCCGCTGGCGCGCTATTCCGGCGTGGTCAAGCTCGGACCGGACGGCACCGCCAAGGTCGACTTCGAATTGCCGGCCTTCAACGGCTCGGTCCGCGTCATGGCCGTGGCCTGGAGCGCCGGCCGCACCGGCCAGGCCAGCGCCGACGTCTTCGTACGCGACCAGATCGTGGCGCAGGCGACGCTGCCGCGCTTCCTGGCGCTCGGCGACCAGTCGCGCTTCCACCTGCAGATCGACAATGTCGAGGGGCCGGCCGGCTCCTATCTCGTCGATCTCGACGTCAAGGGCCCGGTCGTCGTCGCCGCCGACGCCACCCGCCGCAGCATGACCATGGCAGCGGGAGCCAAGAGCTCGCTGACGATCCCTGTGACCGCCGCCGGCCTCGGCCGCGCCAGCTTCGACGTCAAGGTCACCGGCCCGAACGGCATCGGCACGGTGCAGAACCTCGCGGTCCGGGTGCAGCCCTCGACCCAGACGATCGCGCGCCGGATCGTCCGCCCGATCCCGGGCGGCGGCTCGCTCACCGTCTCCTCCGACCTGATGGCGGATCTCGTGCCCGATTCCGGCGCGGTCTCCGTGTCGGTCTCCCCGGTCGCGGCGCTCGATGTCGCTTCGGTGCTGAAGGCGCTCGACCGCTATCCCTATGGCTGCACCGAGCAGACGATCAGCCGGGCACTACCGCTGCTGGTGGTCAACCGGCTCGCCTCGATGGAGCAGCTGGCGCTCGACGGCAACGCCGACGAGCGCGTCACCGCCGCGATCGAGCGCGTGCTCGCCCGCCAGGGCAATAACGGCTCCTTCGGCCTTTGGGGCGTCGGCGGCGAGGATCTCTGGCTCGACGCCTTCGTCACCGACTTCCTGACCCGCGCCCGCGAGCGCCAGTTCGCCGTGCCGCAGACCGCGTTCAACATGGCGCTCGACCGCCTGCGCAACCAGGTCGTCAATACCAGCGAGATCAACAAGGAGGAAGCGGCCGGCATCGCCTATGCCCTCTATGTGCTCGCCCGCAACGGCCGGCCGGTGATGGGCGATCTGCGCTATCTCGCCGACAACAAACTCGGCGATTTCGGCTCCCCCCTCGCCCGTGCCCAGATCGGCGCCGCGCTCTCGCTGCTCGGCGACCGCACCCGCGGCCGTGCCGCCTTCACCAGCGCGCTGGGATCCTTGCAGCAGGCGAGCGATGACGGCCTGTCGCGCGCCGATTACGGCTCGCGGCTGCGCGACGGCGCCGGCATTCTCACTTTGATCGCCGAGAGCAATGGCGAGCGCGCCGATCTCTCCCGCGCCGCCGACGTCGTCCAGAACGCCCGCCAGAACGCGCGCTATACCTCGACGCAGGAGAATATGTGGATGGCGATGGCCGCGGCGGCGATGGCCAAGGAGGCCGAGGGCATGGCGCTGACCGTCGACGGCGCCGAGCGCAAGGGCGCCTTCTACCGCACCATCCCGCAGGCCTCGCTCGAGGCCAAGCCCCTCGTCATCGGTAATCCCGGCACGGCCTCGGCCAATGCGGTGATCACCGTCTCCGGCATCCCGTCGACACCGGAGCCGGCCCTCAACCAGGGCTTCGGGCTGGAGCGCACGCTGTTCACCATGAAGGGCGAGCGCGTCGATCCCTCGCGGCTGCGCCAGAACGAGCGCTATGTCGTGGCTCTCAAGGTCACCGAGCCGAGCTCGCGCTATGGCCGATTGCTGCTGGTCGATCCCGTTCCGGCCGGCCTGGAGATCGAGAACGCCAAGCTGACCGAAGGCGCCTCGGTCGAGGGCCTCAGTTGGCTGAAGCAGGAGGTTTCGCCGGTGCATACCGAGGCGCGCGACGACCGCTTCGTCGCGGCCTTCGAACGCAGCGGCGGCAAGAACGACCCGCTGAGCTACACGGTCGCCTATATCGCCCGGGCCGTCTCGCCCGGCCGGTATGTCGCGCCGGCGGCGGTGATCGAAGACATGTATCGCCCCGACCGCTTCGGCCGGACGGGTTTCGGGACGATCGAGATCACGTCGGCGCGGTGACCTCGTGAAGCCGGGGCCGGACGAGCGAAACGCCTCTTCCTTCTCCCCTCGGGGGAGAAGGTGGCAGCGCGAAGCGCTGACGGATGAGGGAAGTCAGGCGCAAACTGACAGCGGCCTCACCCAGTCGCACGGCCCTCATCCGTCTGCTCCGCAGACACCTTCTCCCCCGAGGGGAGAAGGGAGGCGGGTCTGGTCGCGCCGGCTCGCTTACGCCGGCCTCGGCGCCGTTACGTTGGCAGTCGCTGGAGCGGCTTCCCTCGTCTGGTACGCCTTCACCCTGCCCCCAATCGACTTCGCGGCCGCACGCGATCGCTCGACCGTCGTGCTCGATCGCGAGGGCAAGCTGCTGCGCCCCTTCGTCACCGCCGACGGACGCTGGAAGCTGCCGGTGGGCGCCGACGACGTCGATCCGCGCTACCTTGCCATGCTCAAGGCCTTCGAAGACAAGCGCTTCGACGACCATGCCGGCATCGATCCGCTCGGCGCATTTCGCGCCGCGGGACAAATGCTGGCGAACGGCCGCATCGTCTCGGGCGGGTCGACCCTGACCATGCAGGTCGCTCGCCTGCTCGAACCGCGCCAGGAACGCTCGCTCTCGGCCAAGGTCAGGCAGGCGGTGCGCGCCGTCGAGCTGGAACGCCGCTTCGGTAAGACCGAGATTCTCGACCTCTATCTCACCCTCGCTCCCTTCGGCGGCAATCTCGAAGGGGTGCGCGCCGCGAGCTTCGCCTATTTCGGCAAGGAGCCGAAGCGGCTCTCGACAGCAGAAGCCGCCCTGCTGGTCGCTTTGCCGCAATCGCCGGAGACGCGTCGGCCCGACCGTTTCCCGGACGCTGCGCGCAAGGCCCGCGAGCGCGTGCTCGCCCGGGTCGAGGCAGCCGGGCTTGCGACATCGGACGAGGTTGCCGCCGCGCGCGAGGAGCCTGTGCCGACGGCGCGAAAGCCGTTCCCGAACCTCGCCCCGCACACGGCCGAGCAGGTCGTCGCCGAGGCTCCCGAGCAGCGCAGCCAGCGCCTGACCATCGATGCGCGCTGGCAGGCGAGCCTGGAGCAGCTCGCCCGCGAGCGCGCCATCGGCCAGGGCCCGCAGCTCTCGATCGCCATCCTCGTCGCCGACAACGAGAGCGGCGAAATCCGCGCCTCGGTCGGCGGCGTCGACTATTTCGATGCCGGGCGCGCCGGCTCGCTCGACCTGACCCAGGCGCTGCGCTCGCCCGGCTCCGCGCTGAAGCCCTTCATCTACGCGCTCGCCTTCGACAACGGCCTCGCCCATCCCGAGACGATGCTGGAAGACCGGCCGACCCGCTACGGCCTCTATGTCCCCGAGAATTTCGACCTCGGCTTCCAGGGCATGGTCAGCGCTCGCAAGGCGCTGCAGCTCTCGCTCAACCTGCCGGCGGTCGAGCTGCTCTCGGCTCTCGGCCCGCAGCGCTTCCTGTCGCGCCTGAAGGATGCCGGCGCCGCCATCGCCATGCCGAGGGATGGCGGCGCGCCCGGCCTCGCCATCGGCCTCGGCGGCCTCGGCATCACCCTCTCCGACCTGACCCGGCTCTATGTCGGCCTCGCCCGCGGCGGCGAGGTCGTGCCGCTGCATGTGAAGCCGGCAAGTGGCACAGCTGAGCCGCCCTTGCGCCTCGTCGAGCCGGTCGCCGCCTGGTATGTCGCGGATACGCTGCTCGGCGCGCCGCCGCCGCTCAACGCCCCACCTGGTAGGATCGCCTACAAGACCGGCACCTCCTATGGCTATCGCGACGCCTGGGCCGTCGGCTTCGACCGCAAGCACACGATCGGCGTCTGGGTCGGCCGGCCCGACAATGGCGCGGTGCCGGGCCTCGTCGGGCGCGTCGTCGCGGCGCCGATCCTGTTCGACGCCTTCGCCCGCATCGGCCTCGACCCGCACCCCTTCGTGCAACCGCCCGGCACGATCGCCGCGAGCAGCGCGACCCTGCCGCCACCGCTCCGGCACCTGCGCCAGGATGTGCCGAAGACCGTCGCCGCGCTGGCAACGCCCGGCCTCAAGCTCGCCTTCCCGCCCGAAGGCGCGAAGATCGATCTTTCCGCCTCGGCCCTCGATGGCAGTCCGCAGCTCAACCTCAAGGTCACTGGCGGCGTCGCCCCCTTCACCTGGCTGGTCGACGGCGCGCCGGTGATGTCGGCGGTGAAGCGGCGCGAAGCCTCCTGGCAGCCGCCCGGCAGGGGCTTCGTGCGCATCTCGGTGATCGACGCCGCCGGCGCCAGCGAGAGCGTCTCGGTCAGGCTGCAATAACCAGAGCATTTTCAAGCGAAGTGGATACCGGTTCGCGTGAAGAAAATGCGATGAGACAAAAGCCCGGCTTCATTCGATCTTGACGCCGCTGGCCTTGATGATCGGCGCCCAGCGCTCGATCTCGGCGCCGACGAAGCTGCGCAAACCGGCGGGCTCCTGCAATTCGGCCGAGGGGATTTCGGCGCCGAGCTCGTTGAGCTTGGCCTTCACCGTCGCATCGGCAAGCGCCGCCTTCAGCGCTCCGTTCAGCTTGGCGACGACCGGCGCGGGCGTGTCCTTGGGCGCGAACATCGCGTTCCAGACCTCGACCTTGAAGCCGGGCACCCCGGCCTCGGTGCTGGTCGGCACATCCGGCAGCGCCGTCGCACGGGCGGTCGAGGCGACGGCGAGCGTCTTGATCGTGCCCGCGCGATGCTGCGGGGCGACATTCACCGCCTGGTCGCAGAGATAGTCGACCTGGCCGGCGACGAGATCGTTCATCGCCGGACCGGTGCCGCGATAGGGCACGCCGTTCGGCTTGACCCCGACGACGGTGTTGAACAGCAGGCAGGTGGTGTGGCTGACCGAGCCGACGCCGGCATGGGCGTTGCTCGCCGCCTGCTCGTTCGCCTTCACCCAGGCGACAAACTCCGTGAGCGTCGCGCTCGGATGGGTCTTGCGAACGGTCAGGAAGATCGGGTTGGTGTTGACCAGCCCGACCGGGGCGAAATCCTCGACCGGCCGGTATTTCAGATTCGGATTGAGCGAGACGGCAGCCGCATGGGTGCCGGTATGGCCGATCAGGATGACATGACCGTCGGCGGGCGCGGCCATCAGGCGCTGCCCGGCGAGCGTGCCGGCGGCGCCGACTGCGTTCTCGATGATGACGGGTTGGCCGAGCGTGCGGCTCATATGCTCGCCGACCAGACGCCCGACCACATCGGTCGGTCCGCCCGCCGCGAACGGGATCAGCATGGTGATCGGCTTGGTCGGGAAGGATTGAGCAAGCGCGATCGAGCTCGCCATGCAGGCGGCGAACGCCGCAGCCTTGAGCCAGAAGCCAACCTTCATGCCGTTCCTCCCGTTGTTGTCACGGGCGGCACCTGAGTTCTCGCTCGTTGGGCACCGCCGCCGCGACGGTTAGCGTCGGGCGGCGGCGAAAGCGAATAGAGGTTTCCGCTATCGGCTATCCGGATATCCTCTACCCGGATCGCTGATCACTCCGCCGGCTGCGGATGCGCCTCGGCAGGGGCATGGCGCGAGCCATGCTTGCTCCGCGCCATGTAGCTGTAGGCGACCGGCACGACATAGAGCGTGAGCAGCGTGCCGAAGGTCATGCCGCCGACGATGACCCAGCCGATCTGCGAGCGGCTCTCGGCGCCGGCGCCCTCCGCCAATGCCAGCGGCACGGCACCGAGCACCATCGCGCCCGTCGTCATCAGGATCGGCCGCAGGCGCAGTTCCGCCGCCTCGACGAGGGCGTCGACGAGCTCCCGGCCTTCCTCTCGCAACTGATTGGTGAATTCG
The DNA here is from genome assembly GCA_013823325.1 of Methylobacterium sp. Taxonomy (GTDB): domain Bacteria; phylum Pseudomonadota; class Alphaproteobacteria; order Rhizobiales; family Beijerinckiaceae; genus Allobosea; species Allobosea vestrisii. The sequence continues at coordinate 16,490 of PNLY01000069.1, read as the reverse complement.
AGGATCAGGATGCCGTGCTTGGTGATCAGGCCGACCAGCGTGATCAGGCCGATCTGGCTGTAGACGTTGAGCGTGCCGCCGGAGAAATAGAGCGCGGCGAGCGCGCCGGTGATCGAGAGCGGCACCGAGACCATGATCACCACGGGATCGACGAAGCTCTCGAACTGCGCCGCCAGCACCAGATAGATGAAGCCGAGCGCCAGAAGGAAGACCAGCAGGATCGACGAGCCCGACTGCTTGAACTCGCGGCTCTGGCCGGAATAATCGGTCTGGAACGAGGTCGGCAGCACCTTCGCGGCCCCCTGCTCCAGTACGCCCAGCGCGTCGCCGAGCGAATAGCCCGGCCCCGGCACGGCGGTGATCGTCGCCGAGCGTAGCTGGTTGAAGCGGATCAGTTCCTTGGGCGCGACGTTCTCCTCGACCTGGACCAGGCTGGAAAGCTGCACGACCTGGCCGCCGCGGCCGATCAGATAGATCGACTGCAGCGCCTGCGGCGTGTTGCGGTCTTCGCCCGCGACCTGCAGCATCACGTCGTACTGCTTGCTGTTCATGTTGAAGCGGGTGACTTGGCGCCCGCCCAGCAGCGTCTCCATGGTGCGCCCGATCACGTCGACGCCGACTCCGAGATCGGCGGCGCGCTGGCGGTCGATCGAGACCTTGATCTGCGGCTTGTCGAGGATGAGGTTGCTCTCGATGTTGGTCAGCGCCGGATTGCCCTGCACCTCGGCGATCAGGCGATCGACGTTTTGCTTGATCTCGGCATAGCTGTCCGAGGAGCGCAGCACGAACTCGACCGGCTTGCTGTTGGCGCCGCCCTGGCCGAGCGAGGGCGGGTTGGTTGCGAACAGGCGGATGCCGGGGATCTGCGACAGCCCCTTGTTGATCTCGGCGACGAGATCCTGCTGCTTGCGGTGGCGCTCCTCCCAGGGCTTCAGGCGCGCAAAGGCGATCGCCCGCGTCACGTCGGGGAAGCCGACGATGACGAGATAGCTGTCGACCTCCTGGATCTTGCTGAAATAGTCCTCGACCCGCCGGGCATAGTCGGCGGTGAAGGCCATGGTCGCGCCTTCGGGCGCAACGCCGATCGCGGTGATGGTGCCGCGATCCTCAACCGGCGCCAGCTCGGAACGCAGGTTGGTGAAGAAGAAATAGCTGCCGCCGGCAACGCCGAGCGCCAGCAGCACGATCAACGGCCGGACCTTGAGCGCGAAGCGCAGCGAGCGGCGATAGCCGCTGGCCAGCCCCTCGAAGACGCGTTCCAGCGCATTGTAGAGGAAGTTGTGCTTGTTCTCATGGCGCAGCAGCTTGGCGCACATCATCGGCGTCAGCGTCAGCGCGACGAAGCCGGAGACGAGCACCGCGCCGGCGAGCGTCAGCGCGAACTCGACGAAGAGCTTGCCGGTGCGCCCGGTCGAGAACGCCATCGGCGCATAGACCGCAACCAGCGTCAGCGTCATCGCGACGACGGCGAAGGCGATCTCGTTGATGCCCTTGATCGCCGCCTTGTTCGGCTCCATCCCGTCCTCGATGTGACGGTGGACGTTCTCGAGCACGACGATGGCGTCGTCGACGACGAGACCGATGGCGAGCACCATCGAGAGCAGGGTCAGCGTGTTGACCGTGAAGCCCATCGCATACATCAGCGCGAAGGCGCCGATCAGCGAGACGGGAATCGTGACGAGCGGGATCAGCGTCGCCCTGAGCGAGCGCAGGAACAGGAAGATGATCAGCACGACGAGGACAACCGCCTCGCCGATCGTCGAGTAGACCGCCTTGATCGAGCGATCGATGAAGATCGAGGTGTCGTAGGAGGTCGCGATCGACATGCCGTCGGGCAGGTCGTCGCGGATGCCCGGCAGCGCCGCCACGACGCCCGAGGAGACGTCGAGCGGATTGGCGGTCGCCTGCTTGACGATGCCGATCGTCACCGAGGGCTCGCCGCCGAACCAGGCGGCATTGCGTTCCTCGCGCGCGCCGAGCTCGACCTTGGCGACATCGCGCAGCTTGACCGGGAAGCCGCTGGCGTCCTTGACCGTGATCTCGCGGAACTGCTCGGGCGTGATCAGGCTGGTCTGCGAGAGAACGGTGAATTCGCGGTCGTTGCTCTCGATCCGGCCCGACGGGATCTCGATGTTCTGAGCCCGCAGCGCCCCTTCGATCTCCTGCACGGTGATGGCATAGGCGGCCATGCGGGCGCGATCGAGCCAGATGCGCATGGCGAACTGGCGCTGGCCGAGGATGCGGACCTCGGCAACGCCGGTGATGTTCTGGACGCGGTCGGAGATGAAGCGGTCGGCGAAATCGGTGAGCTCCAGCGGCGAATGGCGCTTGCTGGTCAGCGACAGATACATCACGGGCTGGGCGTCGGCCTCGACCTTGGCGATGATCGGCTCGTCGATCTCGTCGGGCATGCGGCCGCGCACGCGGCTGACGCGATCGCGCACGTCGGAGGCGGCAACGTCCGGGTCGACGTCCGGACGGAAGCGCACCGAGATCTGGCTGCGCTCCTGGCGGCTGGTCGAGTTGATGATCTCGATGCCCTCGATGCCGGCGATCGAGTTCTCCAGAATCTGCGTGACCTGCGTCTCGATGATCTCGGCGCTGGCGCCGCGATAGACGGTCTGCACCGAGACGATCGGCTCGTCGATGTTCGGATATTCGCGTACCGTCAGGCGCGTATAGGAGACGAAGCCGATCAGGACGACGAGCAGGCTGAGGACGGTCGAGAGGACCGGCCGGCGGACGAAGAGCTCGAACAGGCTCATTGCTGCGCGTTACCCGGCTGCACGACGCCCGGCAGCGAGCTGGTCTGGACCGAGGCCTTCTCCTTGATCGCCACGGTCGAGCCGTCGCGCAGGCGCATCTGGCCGGCGGTGACGATCTGCTGGCCGGGCTTCAGGCCCTTGATCACCTCGACCTTGCCGAGCAGGCGCTTGCCGAGCTCGACCGGCATGCGCCTGGCCTTGCCGCCCTCGACGACGAAGACCGCCTTGCCGACGCCATCCGGCACCACAGCCGTCTCGGGCACGAGCAGCGCATTGTCGCGCTTGTCGACCACCACGGTGACGCGCGCGAACAGGCCGGGCTTCAGCACGAGGTCGCCATTGGGGATGGTGGCGCGCAGCTTGACGGCGCGGCCATTGACGTCGACCACCGGGTCGATCGCGAAAACCTGGCCGGTGAAGGGCCGGTCGGGCACGGCGTCGACCTTGAGCTGGATCGGCTGGCCGACCTTGACCTGGGTCAGGAATATCTCGGGCACGCGGAAGTCGACCTTGATCGGGTCGATATTGGTCAGCGTGATCAGCGGCTTGCCGATCGAGACGAAATCGCCGACGCCGACCGCGCGCAGGCCGACCACGCCGGTGAACGGCGCCTTGATCGTCGCCAGAGCGAGCTTGGCCTGGACGAGCTGGATCTTTGCCTCCTGCGAGGCGAGCTGGGCCGTCGCCTGCTCAAGCGCGACCTGCGTGCCCGAGCCGCGCTGCACCAGCGAGCGATTGCGGTCATGGGTGTCGCGGGCGAGCGAGAGATCGGCCTGGGCCTGCTTCAGCTCGGCGTCGAGCATGGCGGTGTCGAGCATGACCAACTTCTGGTCCTTGGCGACCTTCTCGCCCTCCTTGAAGCCGAGCGCGACGACGCGGCCGGCCATTTCCGGGGCGATCACCACGGATTCGTCGGCGGCAAGGGTGCCGAGCGCCTCGACCTCCTCGTTGACCGAGGCGAGCTCGATCGTGCCGACCTCGACCGGCACGCCGGCGGCCTGTCCGGGGCCGGTCGCTTGCGCCTGTGCCTGCTGCCCGCTGCCCTTGAAGTGGTTGCGGTAGCCGTAATACCCGCCGCCCGCCAGCCCGGCGACCAGGATAAGGAGGAGAAAGCGCTTCATCAGGCTGGACGCTCCGGGAGTACGGACATATTCTAGACTGGACGGTCTAGTTTGATAAGCACCCTTTAAGGGCGGAAGCGTGACGGAATGATCAATGCACGGACGCGGTAGCGCCACCGCTGTAGAAGCAAGACCGATGCCGGCCGAAAAATCACGGCCGGACAAACATGACGCGATCACCAAGGCCGCTTCGGAAACATTCCTGGCCGAAGGCTTCGACCGCGCCAGCCTGGACCAGATCGCCCAGCGCGCCGGCGTCTCCAAGCAGACCATCTACAGCCATTTCGCCGACAAGCAGGCCCTGTTCCTGGCGATCTGCTCCGAACTCACTGAAAAGCTGACGATTCCGCTGCGCCAGCCGGCGAGCGAAACCGGCGATCTACGCACCACTTTGCTGCGTCTCGGCGAGGATGCGCTGGCGATGATGCTGCATCCGGCCTCGCTCGATCTGCATCGCCTGATCGTTGGAGCCGCGGCCCGCTTTCCCGAACTGGGACAGGCTGCGTACGAGGCCGGGGCAGGCCGCATGATCACGGAACTGTCCGCCTTGCTGGCGCAGCGATCACGATCGGGTGATGGCCTGCCGCGACCGCTCACCCACGCGGAAGCCGACCGGCTCGCCGAGCAGTTCATCGGCATGCTGCGCGGCTTCCATCAGGTGCGCGGGCTGCTCGGCATCGATCCGGTTCCCGATGTCGAGCGCAGGACCTATGTCGCCGCCTGCGTCGACCTGCTGCTGCGGACGGGCTGAGATCTCGGCTTCGCCAGCTGGCGCGGGCGGATATGGTTGACGACCGATGACCGCCCTCCCGCCCTGACCGTCCCGGAATGCACCTCCTGTCACGGTGCTGTCATCTGCCGCCGATACCGCATCATCCCGCAATCGCGGGAGAGTGTTGATGCTGCGTATCGAGGGTCTGACCAAGCGTTTCGGCGGCAAGGCCGCCGTCGACAACGTCACCCTGTCGATTCCGCGCGGCGAGATGGTCGGCGTGATCGGCCGCTCGGGCGCCGGCAAGTCGACGCTGCTGCGCATGCTCAACCGCCTCGCCGACGCGACCGAAGGCCGTATCCTCAGCGAGGAGCGCGACGTCACCGCCCTGCGCGGCGCGGCGCTGCGGGCCTGGCGACGTGACACTGCCATGATATTCCAGCAGTTCAATCTGGTCGGGCGCCTCGACGTGCTGACCAATGTGCTGCTCGGCCGCCTGAACCATCGCTCGGCGGCGCTGACGCTGGTCAAGAGCTTCTCGCAGGACGACAAGGTCCGCGCCATCGCCGCGCTCGAGCGTCTCGACATGGGCCATCTGCTCGCCCAGCGCGCCGAGACCCTGTCCGGCGGCCAGCAGCAGCGCGTCGCCATCGCCCGCGCTTTGGTGCAGGAACCCAAGATCATCCTCGCCGACGAGCCGATCGCCTCGCTCGACCCGCGCAACACCCAGGTCGTCATGGACGCGCTGTTCCGCATCAATCGCGAGGACGGCATCACCGTGGTCTGCAATCTCCACCACCTCGACATCGCCGCGAAGTACTGCGACCGGCTGATCGGCATGGCCGGCGGCAAGGTCGTGTTCGACGGCCCGCCGCATGCCCTGACCAGCGAGCTCGCCGCCGAGCTCTACGGCATCGAGGCCAAGGATGCCGGCGCCGAGGCGCTGGACGCGCTCGACGCCATCGCCAGCCAGGAAGCCAAGCGCGCCAAGCAGAACGCCGCCTGAGCCTGCCCTTACGCCTGCCCCTTCATCGCCGCGTTTTCTTCAAAGGAGCACCACTATGCTGACCCGTCGTCATACCCTCACGCTCGCCGCGGCCGGCCTCGCCGCGACGCTCGCCGCCCCCGCTTTCGCTCAGGACTGGAAAGCGAAATATCCCGAGATCGTCTTCGCCATCATCCCGGCCGAGAACGCCTCGGGCGTCGTCGAGCGCTACACCCCCTTCGTGAATTACCTCTCGAAGGAACTCGGCACCAAGGTGACTCTGCGCATCGCCAACGACTACGCCGCGATCATCGAAGGCCAGCGCGCCGGCAACATCCATATCGGCATGTACGGCCCCGCCTCCTTCGCCCGCGCCCTGATGACCGGCGCCAAGATCGACGCCTTCGCGATCGAAACCAACATCGACGGCACCAAGGGCTACTATTCGGTCTTCTATGTGAAGAAGGACTCGCCCTATCAGAAGATCGAGGACCTCAAGGGCAAGAATCTCGGCCTGGTCGACCCGAACTCAACCTCCGGCAACAACGTCCCACGCTTTGCGCTCGACGGCATGAAGATCGAGCCCGAGACCTATTTCGGCAAGGTCGTCTACACCGGCAGCCATGAGAACGCTGTCATCGCTCTCCAGCAGGGCACCGTCGACGTCGCCGCCAACTGGTGGAACGACGAGCAGGAGTCGAACCTGCTGCGCATGGCCCGCAAGAACATGGTCAAGGCCGAGGATTTCCGGATCATCTACAAGTCCGAGCAAATCGTGAACTCGCCGATGGCCTATCTCTCCGACCTGCCGGAAGAGCTGAAGGCCAAGATCCGCGACGCGGTGCTGAACCTCGCCACCAAGGACAAGGCCGCCTTCGACAAGATCTATGAAGGCAAGCAGGGCCCGCTCGTCGCCGTCGACAACAAGGCCTACGACCCGATCATCGAGCTGAACAAGTTCGTCGACGCGCTCCGCAAGAAGAAGTCGTCGTAACTCTGACAGCCGTCATGCTTGGGCTTGACCCGAGCATCTCCTGATCGAGATTCTCGGGTCTGCGCTTCGCTCCGCCCGAGAATGACGCCCAGTCCAGGACCGGTACCCGCCGGTCTTGCGACATTTGTGGAAGCGCTCCCATGACACTGGCGATCGATCGCAACGACCCGGCCATTGCCGCCCATGCCGAGCTCTATCGGCGCGAAATGGCGGCCAAGCGGCTGCAGACCCTGCTCGGAGCGGCAATCTTCATCGCCTGCGTTGCCCTCGCCGCAATCGGCGCCGAGGTCGATCTTGCGAAATTCGCGGCGAACGCCTGGCGCTTCCCGAAATATATCCTCGAGACCATGCCGACGCTGCGCTTGGCGACCTTCGGCGCCGATCTCAAGGAATGGTACTGGGGCCTGAACGGCTGGCTGAAGCTGCTCTGGCAGACCCTGCTGATCGCCTATATCGGCACCATTCTCGGCGCCGTCGGCGGCTTCCTGCTCTGCTTCACCGCCGCCAGCAATCTCGGCCGCTCGCCCTGGCTGCGCTGGGGCACGCGCCGCTTCCTCGAATTCTGCCGCACCGTCCCCGAGATCGTCTTCGCGCTGATCTTCGTCATCGCCTTCGGGCTGGGGCCGCTGCCAGGCGTCCTCGCCATCGCCATCCACACCATGGGCGCGATGGGCAAGCTCTTCTCGGAGGTGGTCGAGAACATCGACATGAAGCCGGTCGACGGCCTGACCGCGACGGGCGCCGGCTGGTGGCAGACCGTCCGTTTCGCGGTGGTGCCGCAGGTGCTGTCGAACTTCGCCAGCTACGCGCTGCTGCGCTTCGAGATCAATGTCCGCGGCGCCTCGATCATGGGCTTCGTCGGCGCCGGCGGTATCGGACAGGACCTGATCGAGGCGATCCGCAAATTCTACTTCACCGATGTCAGCGCCATCCTGCTGCTGATCATCGTCACGGTGATGCTGATCGACTATGGCACCGAGCGCCTGCGCCACGCGCTGCTCAGCCTGGAGCACGGCAAATGACGCTCGCCCTCTCCGCCGCCGACCGCGCCGCGCTGATCGCCCGCCACAAGGCCGCGATCGACGGTTCCCTCAAGACGAAGCTTACGACGATCGCCGTCATCGGCGGCCTCGTCGGGCTCTTCCTTTACGGGCTGACCACGCTCGAGACCTCGCTCTGGAAGATCATCGCCGGTTTTTCCAATCTCGGCACTTTCGTCGTGCTGATGCTGCCGCCCGACCCCGGCTCGTTCGCCCGCGCCATCATCTTCGTCAAGGCGCTGTTCGAGACCATCGCCATCGCCTTCCTCGGCACGATCCTGGCGGCGATCCTCGCCTTCCCGCTCGGCTTCCTCGCCGCCAAGAACGTCGTCGCCAACCGCGTGGTGCACTTCCTGGCGCGCCGCTCGATGGACACTGTGCGCGGCGTCGACGCCCTGATCTGGGCGCTGATCTGGGTCAACGTCGTCGGCCTCGGCCCCTTCGCCGGCATGCTCGCGATCATGACCAGCGACCTCGGCGCCTTCGGCAAGCTGTTCTCCGAGGCGATCGAATCCGCCGACCGCAAGCCCGTCGAGGGCGTCGCCTCGGTCGGCGGCGGCAAGCTGCACGAGATCCGCTTCGGCCTGATCCCGCAGGTGCTGCCGGTGATCGCCAGCCAGGTGCTCTACTATATCGAGTCGAACACGCGCTCTTCGACCATCATCGGCATCGTCGGCGCCGGCGGCATCGGCCTCTACCTCGCGGAGACCATCCGCACGCTCGAATGGCAGCAGGTCTCATTCCTGATCCTGCTGGTCCTGGCGGCGGTCACCGCGATCGACTTCCTCTCGAACAAGCTGCGCTTCGCCATCATCGGCAAACGGGCGGTCTGAGCCTCATTCGTCATGGCCGGCGCAATATGCCCCGGCCATGAGGCGAGATTGCCAGCCTGATCCGAGGGCCTGTGCGATTTCGCATAATCTCAAGGCCACATCACACATCGCGATGCGCCATCGCACAATCTATCTCATCGGCATCCGAACTTCGGAGCAAGCCGATGACCCCGATCGACCTCTACACCTACCAGACCCCGAACGGCCACAAGGCCTCGATCATGCTCGAGGAAACCGGGCTGCCCTATGCCGTCAATGTCATCGACATCGAGGCGGGCGACCAGCACCGGCCGAGTTTCCTGGCGCTCAACCCGAACAACAAGATCCCGGTCATCGTCGACCACGACCATGACCAGACCCTCTTCGAATCCGGTGCAATCCTGCTCTACCTCGCCGAGCGCTCCGGCGTGTTGCAGCCGAAAGGCCTGCAGGCGCTGAGCAAGACGCTGCAATGGAGCTTCTTCCAGGCCGCGCATGTCGGGCCGATGATCGGCCAGCTCTGGCACTTCAAGGTCTTCGCCAAGGACAAGCTGCCCTATGCGATCGAGCGCTATGAGCGCGAGACCGCCCGCATCCTGCGTGTCCTCGACGGCGAGCTGGCGCTGCGGCCCTATCTGGTCGAAGCCAGCTACGGCATCGCCGACATCATGGTCTGGCCCTGGATCAACGCCCTGCCTCAGCTCGGCGTGAGCCTGACCGACACCCCTCACTTGCAACGCTGGCACGAGACGATCGCGGCCCGCCCCGCCGTGCAGCGCGGCCTTGCCGTGCCGGCGCTCGCACACGCCGACGCCTGAGCGCGTCGCGTCCGACAGGATTTTCGTCATGGATACCCTCTTCATCCCGCTGTCCCTCGCCGCCGGCGGCCTTCTGGCAGTTCAGGCCGGCGCCAACGCACAGTTGTCGAAGGCGACCGGCAGCCCCTTCGCCGCGACCACGATCCAGGTCGTGCTCGCCGCCATCCTGCTGCTGATCGTCGCGATCGCGACCGGCACGGCGACTGCGTTCGGCGGGCTGCGGGCCGTGCCCTGGTGGCATGCGACCGGCGGCGTCGCGACGGCGCTCTATGTCGCCTCGACCATCCTTGTCTTCCCGCGACTCGGCGCCGTCGTCGCGGTCGGCCTCTTCATCGCCGGCCAGATGCTGGCCTCGCTCGGGCTCGACAGCTTCGGCCTGCTCGGCGTGCCCCGGCAGGCTCCTAAGCCCGCCACGCTGATCGGCACGGCTGCCGTCCTCGTCGGCGTGGTCGCGATCGTCTTCGGCCAGAAGGGCGCGACCAAAGAACTCTCCGGCTCGAAGCTCGGCTGGATGCTGCTCGCCCTCGTCGCCGGCGCCGTGCTGCCGGTGCAAGGCGCGATTAACGGCCTGCTCCAGCACGATCTCGGCGCGCCCTTCGTCGTCGGCACGATCAGCTTTGTGGTCGCGACCCTGTCGATGATCGCGGTGCTGCTGCTGACCTTGCTGACGGGCGGCGCCAAGCCCCAGCTCGGCGGTCTCAGGACCATGCCCTGGTGGGGCTGGATCGGTGCGGCCTGCGGCGCGACCTATGTCACCACCGTCTTTGTCGCGATCCCTGCCATCGGCACCGCCGCGACCGTCGGCCTGACCGTCGCCGGCCAGCAGATCGTCTCGCTCTTCGTCGATCGTTACGGCTGGTTCCGTCTGCCCCAGCGCGAGATCTCGACCCTGCGCTTCGCCGGCGTCGTCGTCCTGCTGCTCGGCGTCGCCGCGATCAAGGTCTTCTGACCCCTCAAGCTTCAGGACGGCGCCGATCCGGCGCCGTCACCCCATTCCAAGGAGACATCCCATGTCCTGGTTGCTGCTCACCGGAGCGGGCCTACTCGAGATCGTCTGGGCGGTCGCGCTGAAGCAGGCCGGCGGCTTCACCCGTTTCTGGCCGAGTGTGATCGGCATCGTCTCGGCGATCGTCAGCTTCATCATGCTGTCGCTGGCGCTGAAGCAACTGCCTGTCGGCACCGCCTATGCGGTCTGGGTCGGCATCGGCGCGCTCGGCGTCGCCCTCGCCGGCATCGTCGCCCTCGGCGAGAGCGCCTCGCCGACCCGCCTTGGCCTGCTCGCGCTGATCCTGATCGGCGTGATCGGTCTCAAACTGGTCGAGGCGTGATCCTCAAGCGGAAGACATGGCCTCGCCCTCCAGCAAGACACGGCGCTTGCGGAAGGCGCCGTAGGCGAAATCGGTGAAAGCGCGGACGCGCGCTGCGGCGCGCAGGTCCTCATGAGTCAGGATCCAGAGCGCCGTCTCCATCTCCGGCATAGGACGGCGCACGCAAGCGAGAGCCGGGACGCTGTCGCCGAGATAGCAGGGCAGCGCCACCAGTCCGAGGCCGGCCACCGCCGCCTGTTGCATCGCCAGGAGCGAATCGGCCCTGAGCACGATCTCGCTTTTGGGCAGCTTGGCCTGCATCCAGCGCGCCACCGAGGTTCCGGCGAGCGTGTCATCCGGCCCGACCCAACGATGTTCGGCGAGGTCGGCATGATCGTGGCGCGCGAGATAGGCGGGCGCGGCATAGATCGCGAAGGCGATCTTGCCGATCCGGCGCCCGACCAAAGTCGCCGGCGGATTATCGGCGGTGCGCAAGGCGACATCGGCATCGCGCTTGGTCAGGTTGAACATCAGATTGGAGACCGCGACCTCCAGGGCGATGCCGGGATGGGCCTCGCCGAACTCTGCGAGAATCTCGGGCAGGATCGAGCCCATCAGCGTGTCGGTCGCGGTGATCCGCAGCGTGCCGGAGAGGCGCAGGTCCTGCCCGGCGATCCGGCGTTCGAGCTCGGTGACGGTGCCGGAGATGCTGCGCGCTGCCGCGACCAGCTCCTCGCCGCCGGCCGTCAGCACATAGCCGGTCGGCAGGCGCTCGAAGAGGCGCAAGGCCAGTTGCTGCTCGAAGGCGGCGATGCGGCGCAGCACCGTCGAATGGTTGACGCGCAGTTCGCGCGCCGCGCCGGCAAGCGAGCCGGCCTCGGCGACGGCGAGGACATAGCGCAAATCATCCCATTCGAGCGCGGCCATGAGCCCTCTCGCGAGGCATTCCGGATCAGGCGACGCCCAACGCCAGCAGATCGTGAACATGGACGAGGCCGACCGGCCTGTCCTGTGCATCGGCGACGATCAGCGCGGTGACGCGCAGACGGTTGACCATCTCCAGCGCCTCGGCGGTCAGAGCGTCCGGCGCGATCCTGCGCGGATCCCGGGTCATCACGTCACGCGCCAGCCGCCCGCCCCAGCCAGTGCCGAGCTTGCGGCGCAGATCGCCATCGGTAACGACGCCGGTGAGCTTGCCGTCGGCATCGATGACGATGGCGCAGCCAAAACCCTTGGCGGTGATCATCGCGACGACATCGGCCATCGCCGCGGTCTCGCCGACAACCGGCAGGCGCTCGCCGGAATGCATGATTGTGGCGACGGTCTTGAGCTGCGCTCCCAGCTTGCCGCCGGGGTGATAGACGTAGAAGTCCTGGCGCGAAAAGCCGCGTGCTTCCAGCAAAGCGACCGCGAGCGCATCACCGAGCGCCATCTGCATCGTCGTCGAGGTCGTCGGCGCGAGCCCGTTCGGGCAGGCTTCCTCGGCCTTGGGCAGGACGAGCGGGATATCGGCCTCGCGGCCGAGGGCGCTGTCGCGATTGGCGGTGATCGCAATCAGGCCGACGCGGAAGCGCCGGGTGTAGCCGACGATCGCCGAGAGCTCGACCGCCTCGCCCGACCAGGACAGGGCGATGACGACGTCCTCGGGCTGGACCATGCCGAGATCGCCATGGCTGGCCTCGGCCGGGTGGACGAAATAGGAGGGCGTGCCGGTCGAGGCGAGCGTCGCCGCGATCTTACGGCCGACATGGCCGGATTTGCCCATGCCGGTGACGATGACGCGGCCGGAGGCGGCGCGGATCATCTCGACGGCGGCGGCGAAGGGCTCGGCGAGGCCGTTGCCGATCGCCTGGTGCAAGGCGTCGAGCCCGGCGCGTTCGGTGGCGATGGTGCGAAGGGCGGAGGCACTGATGGTCGCGGTCATGGAGCGCGCCTCTAGCACGGCGCGAGCCCCTCTGACCACCGGCGGCGGCGCATTGACGGGGCATTAACCCTCTTCGTTCTAACTCCATTAACCATGCGCGCCGGCCCGGCGCGGATAAGTCTTTGCCTCGCCGGAGCATTGTCGCGCCCGTGTCCCGTTTCGCCCAGATCTGCTGGCTCGCCGGCGTCGCAGGCTGCTGCGGCATCGTCGGGCTGACGAGCTGGCCGGAGCTGGCCCTGGCGCAGACGCAGTCGGCCGAGATGCCGACGCGGTCGCGGACCCCCGCCCTGCGGACCGGCACGCCGGACTATGTCGCGCAACGGCCGGGCCCGGTTCCCGGAACCGCATCCGCCCTGCCTGAAGGCGTCGACGATGCCGCCCCTGCCCCTCGCGGCCGCTCCAGCGCGATCTCAAGCGGCCAGCCCGCGCGCGCCAGCCAGCCGATCCGGGCCTCGCGCCTGCGCGGCGTCACCCAGCGTGAGTTCCGTGCACCACCACCGATGGTGTCCAACCTGCCGCCCGCGCTCCCGCCCGCGCCCGAACCGCGCAAGCGCAAGCGGCCGGAGGAAGACCCCTACGCGCCGCTCGGGCTGCGGCTGGGCAATCTCATCCTGCGCCCGGCGATCACCGGCTCGGTCGGCTATGACAGCAATCCCGAGCGCATCTCCGGGCCGAGCAAGGGCTCGCTCTTCACCCGCACCGAAGGCGAGCTCGGCATCCAGTCCGACTGGAACGTGCACGAGCTCACCGGCATGCTGCGCGGCGGCTACAGCCGCTATTACCGCAACGACAACGCTTCACGCCCGGACGCGGAAGGCAATATGTCGCTGCGCCTCGACGCGACGCGCGACACCCGCATTCTGCTGGAATCTCGCCTGCGGCTCGATACGCAGCGCCCGGGCTCGCCCGACCTGACCTCCGCCGTGCAAGGTCGGCCGATCACCTGGAACTATGGCGGCGCGGCCGGCGTCACCCACGACTTCAACCGCCTGCAATTGACCCTGCGCGGCTCGGTCGACCGGCAGGACTATGAGGACGCCAGTCTCGGCAATGGCCGGACACTCAGCCAGGCCGATCGCAACCAGACGCAATACGGCCTGCGCCTGCGCGCGGCCTATGAGGTGACGCCGGGCTTCAAGCCCTTCATCCAGGCCGAGATCGACACCCGCCAGTTCGACCAGAAGGTCGATTCCAGCGGCTATATGCGTTCCTCCGACGGCTATACGGTCCGCCTCGGCTCGACCTTCGAGATCAGCCGCATGCTCACCGGCGAGGTCTCGGGCGGCTATCAGGACCGCAAATACGAGGACGGCCGACTGCGGAACCTGCGTGGCTTCGTCGGCGACGCCGCGATCCTGTGGACGCCGACGCCGCTGACCACGGTGACGCTGCGCGGCTCTGCCGAGCTCGGCGACACCACCATTCCCGGCTCGAGCGGCACGACGGCGCGCCGCGTCGGTCTCGAGGTGGCGCATGCCTTACGCCGCAACCTGACCGTCACCGGCTTCACCACCTTCGCCCGCACCGAATATGACGGCCAGGACCTGCGCGAGAACCTGTCGACCATCGGCGCCAGGATCGAGTACAAGCTGACCCGGACCTTCGCGATCCGCGCCAGCTTCACCCATGAGCGGCTGAACTCGACCAATCAGGGCTCGGACTACACCGCCAATGTCGCGCTGGTCGGCTTGAGGGTGCAGTTCTAGGGGCTCGGCGCCCTCAGCCTTCGTACTTCTCCAGAAACGCCTCGACGCTCAGCGCCCGGAAGTCGTCGAGCGCAATGCGCAGCTGCGCATGCTCCCAATCCCACCAGGCCAGCGCCTTCAACCGCTCGGCGATCTCCTCCGGGAAGCGCCGGCGGATGATGCGGGCGGGATTGCCGGCGACGATCGTGTAGTCGGGCACGTCCTTGGTCACGACCGCGCCGCCCGCGACCACCGCCCCTGTGCCGATGCTGCGGCCGGCGAGGATAATGGCGCCGTGGCCGATCCAGACGTCGTGGCCGATCGTGACGGGCGTCGAGCGGCGCCAGTCGAAGAAGGCAGCCTCATCCTCGGCATCCTCGAAATAGGCGCTGGCGCGATAGGTGAAATGCGCCTGGCTCGCCCGCTGCATCGGGTGGTTGCCGGGATTGATGCGGGTATGCGCCGCGATCGAGCAGAACTTGCCGATCGTCGTGTAGATCACATCGGAATCGTTCACGACATAGGAGTAGTCGCCGAGCGTCGACTCCGCGAAGGAGGTACGGGCGCCGATCTCGGTATAGCGGCCGAGCACGGCGTCGCGGACCCTGGCGGTCCCATCGATGACGGGTTCGAGCCCCAGCTTCTTGCCTGCCATGACAGGGTTCCTTGGACGACGTCTATCTCTTCGGTTTCACGCAATTCGAGACGCAAAACCGCTACGCACTTCTGCTGAAATTTGCTTTAGCCAAGCGGGATGCTGTCGAGCAGCACGAACCGGCTGCTGCGGATCGCCTGCTTGAAGATGGCGACGCGGTCGATCAGTACCGGGCCGGCCGGCACGGCCTGCGCATGGGCCTCGACCAGTGCCGCCTTGACCGGCGCGACCTGATCCTCAGGCAGCGAGCCGGTCAGCGTCATGTGGAAGCGGAAGGCGTCGTCGACATAAGGGTAGCCATAGGCCTCGAGATAGGCCCGGTGTGCCGGCGTCAGCGGACTCTGCAGGCGGCGCGCCAAATCCGCTTCAGACAGCGGCGCGCGGAACGGCTCGAAGGCCTGGACGATGTCGAAGGCGAAGCGCTGCAACGCCTCGCTCGGCTCGGACGGGGTCAGCGCGATGAAGCGGCCGAGCGCATTGACGGATAGTCCGGCAAGTCGGACCGACGGGCGTCCGGCGACATAATTGCGGGCGAAGGCGCGCAGGGCGCCCTCATTGCGGCCATTGGCGAGCTCGAACGGTGCCTTCAGCGTCGCATGGAAGCCGTAGCGGCGCGGCTCGGCGGTGACGTCCGACCAGTCGAGGCTCTCGCAGCCCGGCGGGACGGCGAAGTCGATGTCCGCGCCGGTGACGGCGTCATAGCCCAGCGTCGCGCTGCCGAAGCGCCAGAGGGCGCTGTCGGCGGCGGGAGCGTAGTAGAGCGCATAGCGCGGCGCGGTCTCAGTCATGCTGCGCTCAGAAGGCCCGGTGTCCCTGCGACCAGACGGTGGCGATCACCGGCGTCGCGCCCAGCGCCTTGAAGCGCACGATATCGGCGCGCAGGCCGGGCTTGAGATGACCGCGATCTGTCAGGCCCAGGATGTCGGCGACCTTCCAGGTCACCTTGGCCATCGCTGCCGGCAGCGTGATACCGTGCTTGTCGTGGAGCTTGAGCACCGCCTGCAGCAGGCTTGCCGGGACGTAATCGGAGGAGAGCCCGTCGAGCAGGTCCTTCTCGGCAAGCTCGGCCACCGAGACGCCGCCGGAATGCGAGCCGCCGCGGACAACATTGGGCGCGCCGGCGATGGTGGCGAGACCGCGCTGCTTGGCGGCCTCGGCAGCCTCGACCGTGGTCGGGAATTCCGAGATCACCGCGCCCGAGGCGATGCCGGCCTCGACATGCTCGACCGTGGTGTCGTCATGGGTCGCGATCGGGATGCCGCGGGACTGGAACATCTCGACCACGGCGCTCCAGTTGCGCGCGACATTCGCCCCGCCCTCGCGCTGGCGGACGACGACATCCTCCTCGAACTCGGCCTGGGTCTTGCCGGTGCCGAGGGCATAGGTGCGCAGATCCTCCAGATTGCGCCATTGGCGCTGGCCGGGGGTGTGGTCCATCAGCGAGACCAGCTGGACCAGGGCATCGTCCTGATAGGGCTCGATGTCGCGGAGCAGGTCCGGGCTGGTCAGTTCGCAGCGCATATGGATGCGGTGGTCGATGCGGAAGACGCCCTCGGCGCTGCCGAGTCTGAGCGCATCCATCACGTCGGCGAAGATGTCCTTGCGATAGTCCTTGGCCGAGAAGGGCGTGCCGGCGCAGATCGCGTCATAGACGGTGGTGACGCCGGCCGCC
>PNLY01000068.1 GCA_013823325.1 Methylobacterium sp. | reverse complement strand
CCATGTAGCCCCGCCTGAAATCAGGATCATGATTATCCCAGTAGAGTAGCTGGACGCCAGCAGCGCCACGGCTGCGAACAGACTAGTAAGAGCTACATGACGGTTGGCCCGCAGGGTTCGCCATCCTCATGAGCGAGAGCTGCCCACCTTATTGAGTGGCAATGTTGGCTCGTCTGCTTTCGTTCTGAAAGTCTAGCGCAGAGAGCTCAGATCGCCCCAAGCGCTTGTGATACCGGCAAAAAACTGATGGGACACGCGCTGCGCAATGCATTGAGATCGGTTGTCTCAGCGATTTCCACCCGTATCTCGCGCTCGTCGAGAACGCCAGCAGCGTTGCAGACACGTGCGAACCACTGATGTGGGTGATTGTCTAAAGGATCGCTGCGAACGCCCCAGATTGTTTCTGGCCGAAGCGGGAGAACTCCCCTTCGAAGCAAACCGACTGCGCTCCATGCGTTCGGATCTGATAGAAGCCAGCTTTCTGATGCGCTCATTGGCACACAAGGAACTGAAACGGGTCCCGCCGCTAAAGCATCGAAGCCGGCTTGTATCTCTGATACGATGCGCCGCCAGTCGCGAACATCGTTGCTGTCTGCATCAACCATGAAGATTACGACGTCAAACTCTTCGTTTTCACCGATCCATTTTGCGAGCTTTGCTTTGCGGCCGTGACCAGCGGGACGAGCACCAAGTTGCCGTTCCAATCGCTGTTCCAAGAACAAATCTTTACGAAGCCGGATTTCAAATTCAACGGGATGCTGGATGAGGCGCCGCCCCAATGCCTGCATCCATCCGTCAACGGAAGTAAAGACGTTTGCCCTTGCGTCCCAAACGCGAGGGTTGCCCATCTCATGTTCGCCCTCGCCGCACAGAAGAACTCTCACATCGCCTCCACGAATGCTGCTCGCTTTGATTGAGCAGATACGAAGGAGTCCGATGTCCTAAGCTGCCGACTTCTTGCTTCCAACGCTTGTTTGTTAAGAGCACGCAAGCTCGTATTAATCCAAAGCTCGCCTGTTCCGAATCCCGTGTCTCGGGGCCTAAAAGTTCGGAGCTCACTTGCCTGCGCAGCGAAAGTTCGACCAAGTTCGTCTCTTGCAACGATGGCTACTTCATCGGGATTCACGTAATTTGCTAGTATTGGAGAGTGCGAAGTAAATACTATTTGGCTCGAACTTTCTTCTCTAAGATCTCGAACGACATCTGGCAATATGTGCGGCTCAATTCCGTCTTCAATTTCGTCAAGAAGTACCAATGACGCGCTTGGTCCAAGTTCGGGGATGGTGCAAATTGCTAAGAGGCGCAAAAAACCATCGCTAACATGCTCGGCTTTAACGGAAACACCAGAAATGGCCTCTGCGATCGATAAATCAATCCATCCAGCCCGTTTGCGGACCGTTGTTAATCCTTCGAGAGGATAGTACCTTTTCAGACGATCCACGATCCTTGCGCGACTCTCTGCGGGGAGGCCGGCGAGAAAGCCAGCTAGGCGTTCTCCCCTATCACCGAGATCGGTTGCGTGCGTCCGAATGCCTCTTCGCATTGCGTGGGGGCTGAGCAGTTCGAGGCTGACGATACCGCTCGCCCACTGTTGAAGTGGCGCAAGATCTATCTCGGGAGAAATTTCTTCGGGGTCGACTGCGTTGAGGATCGAACCCGAGAGGCGCAGCCCTCTGAAAGGGGAAGGGCGGTTTGGGCGTAGCAAGCCCGGGAAGCGGTAATCGACCAGCCTTGTCCAATTGCCATCGGAAACTCGCCAGATCATTTCTCGCCGCGTGCGGCCAGAGCTCAATCCCCAATCGATCTCCCATAGAAATCGAGCGCCGTCCGGGGCCTCAAGCACTAGATCGTACCCGATGATTGACGGCACTGAAGTACGGCCACGATGCCGTACGTCCATAGGATCCCAGCCTCTAGCGTCAAAAAAAGAAGCTACCTTTCCGCGCGCGAACTCGCGAAGCAGCGCGAAGGCTTGGAGCGTAGAGCTCTTTCCGGCGCCATTTTGACCTATAAGCACCAACAGGTTGGCCGCAAGGCCAATTTCCAACTCCCAAATCGACTTGAATCGCCGGATGCGCGCCCGCTTTAGTTTCAACATCTGATTGCCCGCGTGCGTCCTCGGCGTTCAGGCGACTTCACCCGAGTGCTTCATATCATGCCAACGTTTAACCGGTTGGCCGAGTGTTGGCCAACCTTGCATTCTCCGGAGAGTGGCGAGCGAGCGGTTCCATTTACCGAGCCGGCGGGCAAAATGGTCAGGATACGAACAGGGGGATACTCTTGGCCGCGCAAAGGTGGCCACCACGCGTCGATGACGCGACAGTTCACGGCGTCGAATTGGTACACAAGGTTGGTGCTTTTCGCTCATTTGTCTCGTTATAAGTATTTGTAAAATATACGCTTTTTTAACTGCGGTTCTCGTCCCCTCAGCTCCACCAGGCCTTTTTCTCCCGATATGATGAAGGTGCTGGTGGCATCGCGCTTCGCCTAAGCACGCGGCGAAGCGGGGCGCGTTTTGTGCCCCGGCACCCTGTCCTGGAGAGTTTGGCGAATCGCGGCAGCGCTCGTTGGATCGTGACCAACGACAGGTCGCAAGATCCGGGTTCGCTGCACCCTGGCCTTAGCTCGCAGCCGTACATTCGACTGACAACACCACTTGCTGAACACGTCAGCATCAACAATGCTGTCTTCGGGGGTGGCTATGATCAATTGCTGGATCGAAACCGAAAAGATTGCAAACCGCCCTGCGGGCATCTTGACGGCCTCCGAGCAAAAATCGGCACTTAGCTTTGCCCGGCTGGCGCAGGATATTTATCCGGATCAGACAAACAAAAATCGAGGCAGTGCGTCCTTGGTTATGAATTGGATCGAGCTTCTGATGGACCCGAGAGAAAGATCTCGGGGGATTAATATCGGCGCCCTAAAAACAGCATTTTTCAAATGCTTTGGCTTTAACGCCGCTCTTTATAAACTGAATAAAAGCAACGGAAGTTTGTGGGTACTATCATTTGAGGGCAGTGGAAACATTTTAAGTCTTCGCGGGTTGCCGGACTGGATCCTGACGAACCTCCCAACAACTTTGAGTGCGGCAAACCATACCGAACGTTTCATCCCCGGTGGCGCATTCTCGAAGTTAGCGAACCCGCGAGGAGCTCCTTCGACACAATACGATGTCGCTGACCTGGTCACGAAGGCTGCAATCAAACTGAAGGGCAAAACCGATCTCGTGCTCACTGGCCACTCCCTTGGCGGCGGTCTGGCGCAGTACGCGGCCATTCAGAACGGCTTGCGGGCCATTGTTTTTAACTCCGCCGGTATCGGGTTCTCGGTTCCGAACAATGCGGACATTCGATCCTTCGACGCCTCTATTTGTCACCTGATGACAACTGCCGACGCGGGGCTGATCAAGAGTTTGGGCCGCATCGTTCAGGGACGACTCTTTCAGGTCTGGGGCGTGACATTGGCCGTGACAAATCCCGCGCTACAGCAAGAAGCCATGACTCTGTATTCGGCGGGTGGGAAAATGGCTTCTGACAGGCAAGGTGGCTTTGAGATACTAAGCAACTTAATGGGGCAACACGTAAATCGGGTTGTGACAACCTACACCAAGATAGGGTCAAAACAGGCTGGCACCCCTTATATCTTAGGATACGGCGGACACGGCATGAGTTTTGTAATTGACCTTCTGGAGAAGGGGGCTTCGAAGGCAAAATGAGCTCTTCCACCTCGTAACCATGATGAGCACACTGCCGAATGCGCTGATCTTTCGGCCCACCAGCCGTGTCCACGGAAACCGGCCAGACTCAACGGAGGAAATCCTTGCGTCCGCCCACCGCCTCGTTGACCCCTTTGCCGACCTCGTTCTTCAACCCGTTGAGCGCACCGAGCATTGCCCCGCCGGTAGCCGCGATATAGGCGCCGACAGCTCCCAGCGCGCTGCCGATCGTCTCGCCCTTCTGAAAGCCGGTCCCCGCTGCCTGGCCGACGTTCGCCAGCGGATTGAGCAGGGTGAACCCGCCATGCACGCCGTCCAGCAACTGGTCATCGAGAGCAATGTTGCTGTGTTCAGGGCTCACAGGTCTGTCTCCTTGTCGTCGGGCCGGCCCTCGTGTCGGTGAGACAGTCACAGGCCGGCCTACACGGCGCTTGCAGCCGTGGTGCCGGAGTTGCGGCCGGATTGACACCGCCTAGAGCATTTTTGAGCGAAGTGGACACCGGTTCGCGTGAAGAAAATGCGATAAAACAAAGACCTAGCGCAGTTCCACGATTCGGAGAATTGCGGAACTGCGCTAGTATCGGGCGCTCCGCCTCGAACCGCCCGGCAGCGCGACGATGACCCGCTACCCCATGTTCAACCCGCAGCTGCTGCAGAGCTTCGTCGCGGTCTGCGAGAGCATGAGCTTCACCCGCGCCGCCGAACGGGTCTCGCTGTCGCAATCCACCGTCAGCCAGCAGATCAGGCGGCTGGAGGAGATGCTGGGCAAGCCGCTGTTCGAGCGCAACCCGCATCAGGTACAGCTAACCGAGGAAGGCGGGCGGCTGCTGAGCTATGCAAGGCGCATTCTTGCGCTGCATGAAGAGGCGCATGACGCGTTGACCGGCTTCTGGCGCGACGGCGTATTGCGGCTCGGCATGCCCGAGGATTTCACCGTCCCGACCGCTGGCCTGCTGGCGCAATTCAGCCTGGCGGAGCCGCATCTACGCCTCGACGTCACCAGCGGCCTCAGCGCCGATCTCTCCAGCGCCTATGAGCGCGAGGAGCTCGACCTGATCCTGGTCAAGCAGCGCCGCCGCCAGCCGCCACGCGCCGCGCGGCCCGAGCCGCTGCTCTGGCTCGACAGCCTCGCGCACCCCGCGATCGAGCGCGCACCGGTGCCGCTGGCGGTCTTCCCGCTCAACGGCCTCTATCGCGAGGAGCTCTGCGGGGCGCTGGACGCACTCGGCACGCGCTGGCGCGTCAGCTACGCCAGCACGAGCCTGGCCGCCCTCACCGCAGCCTCCGCCGCCGGTCTCGGCCTGACCCTGCTCCCCGCGAGCTGCCGGCAGAAGGATCATCGCGTGCTCGGAGCGGCGGAGGGCCTGCCCGAGATTACCGGCTTCGAGCTGGCGCTGTATTACCGCGACAATGCTCCGGTTGCAGCGACTATGCTCGCCGGCAAGCTCGCGGACTTCTGCGGGCTGGAGCCATGAGATCATTTCGCCGCTCTCCGCCGGCTATCGGCTTGAACACATTGATCATTGCCGAATCGAATGATCATCATGGGCAAACATCGCTGCCACCGCGGACGGCTCTCCCGTAGATGGAAGGGCACCAACATCCAGTCCGGGGAAACGACATGGGCAGCGTGCAGCACCAGAGCCGCAGGGGCTTTCTCATGCAGACGGGCCAGCTCACCACCACCGCCGCGGTCATCGGCCTCGCCGGCGGCAGCACTGAGGCGGCGCCGAGCAAGGTCGAGAAGAGCAGCGACAAGGCCGGCCTCACCGTGCTGAGCAATCGCCATTACCATCTCGGCAATGTCCGGCTCGAAGACGGTTTCGACTATGACGGCGACATCGTGGTCGGCACCCGCACCGGGCTCTACACCCTTGAGATCAAGGACGGAAAGATCGCCGCTCTGCATCCGGCCGGCGCTACCCTTCCGGCCACGCTGCCGCGCTACGATGCCGGCGGCCAGCTCGCGCTCCCGGCGATGCGCGACATGCACATCCACCTCGACAAGACCTTCTATGGCGGCCCCTGGCAGGCGCCGCGCCCGCGTCAGGGCAAGACGATCATGGACATGATCGCGCTGGAGGAGAAGCTGATCCCCAAGCTGCTGCCCACCTCGCAGGAGCGCGCCGAGGGATTGATCGCCCTGTTGCAGTCGAAGGGCACGACCACCGCCCGCAGCCATTGCAACATCGATCCGGTCAGCGGCCTGAAGAGCCTGGAGCATCTGCTGCTCGCGCTCGAGAAGCACCGCGACGACTTCTCCTGCGAGATCGTCGCCTTCCCCCAGCACGGCCTGCTGCATTCCAAGGTCGAGGGTCTGATGCGCGAAGCCATGACGATGGGCGTGCACTATGTCGGCGGCCTCGACCCGACCAATGTCGACAAGGCCATGGAGAAATCGCTCGACGCGATGTTCCAGATCGCGCTCGACACCGGCAAGGGCGTCGACATCCACCTGCACGAGACCAGCCCGTCCGGCGCTGCCGCCATCACCTACATGATCGACACCGTCGAGAAGAACCCGGCCCTGCGCGGCAAGGTCACGATCAGCCATGGCTTCGCCCTTGCGACCATGACGCCCGGCCAGCAGGCCGAGACGATCCAGCGCCTTTCGGCCCAGAGGATTACGATCGCCTCGACCGTGCCGCTCGGCGCCCTGACGATGCCGCTGCCGCAACTGCAGGACAAGGGCGTCTTCGTGATGACCGGCACCGACAGCGTCATCGACCACTGGTCGCCCTTCGGCAGCGGCGACATGCTGGAGCGGTCGTATTTCTATGCGCAGGTCTACCGGAACTCCGACGAGTTCCGCCTGTCGCGCTCGCTCGCCATCGCCACCGGCGGCGTTCTGCCGCTCGACGACGAGGGCAAGCGCGCCTGGCCGAAGCCCGGCGACGATGCCGGCTTCACCCTGGTCGGCGCCAGCTGCTCGGCCGAGGCGGTGGCTCGCGTCCCGGCCCGCAGCGCCACCTTCCACAAGGGGCGGATGGTCTATGGCAGCGTCGCCAAGGCCTGAGACGGCCGGACGCTCACAAGGTCGAAACGACGTTGCAGGCGCGCCCGAGCCCCGGGCG
Source organism: Methylobacterium sp. (assembly GCA_013823325.1). Classification (GTDB taxonomy): domain Bacteria; phylum Pseudomonadota; class Alphaproteobacteria; order Rhizobiales; family Beijerinckiaceae; genus Allobosea; species Allobosea vestrisii. Next base: position 24,745 of record PNLY01000068.1, on the reverse strand, counting down.
CGCCACGCGGTTTTAGCTCAGCCCTTGAGCTTGGCGTTGCACTGGCTCCAATAGCCGCCGCCCTTCTCGATCCACTTCAGATCGCCATTGGCATTGGCCGCCTTGTTGGCGTTGTACTGGTCGACGCAGGTCTTGAGGCGCGCCTTGCCGGCCGTCTCGTCGGAGTATTTCGGCGAGACCACCTTCGGGAAAACCGCGGGCTTGGCCTTGCCAGCCGGCTTTGCCGGGGTCGCCGCGGCCGGCTTGCCCGCAGTGGTCGCAGCCGGGGTCGCCGCCGGAGCAGGAGCATCCGTCACCGCCGCGGCGGCATCGCTCTCCGAGGCGTCGTCATCGGCGCAATTGGCCTTGCGGAAATCGTTCCACTTCTGGCCCTTCAGCGTGTTCGCCTTCTTGGCGTCCTGATATTTGGCGCTGCACTCCTTCATGGTCAGGGCCGAGGCCGGCGCGCCGGCTAAACCCATGGTCATCAGAGCGAGGGCGGTGGAGAACAGAAGCGTCTTCATGAGCAGTCTCCCTGGGCGATGAGTCGAGCTCGCCGAAGCGAGCTTAACCAACGATGGAAATCTCTGCCATCGCGCTGCGGCAACTTCTGGGCTGTTCGGGCGTTTACAGCCCGATCAATGCAGAGGATCCGATTATGAAGACATCCACTCTCGCCGCCCTTGCCGTCATGACCCTCGGCCTGGCCGCGTGCTCAACGACGGAAGAGCGTATCGGCGGTGCGGCGGTCGGCGCCGGGACCGGCGCGGTCGTCGCAGGGCCGGTCGGAGCCGTCGTGGGCGGGGCCGCCGGCGCCGTCACCGGCCCCGCCGTGGCTCGCACCACGCGACGGGCAACACGTTAAACTCGATCGGCGGCGGAACCCTGCCGCCGCTCTTTCGTTTCGACCATGAAGCCTTCGAGCCCATGGAGCCGCATGATGGACAACGACAAGCGCCTGCCGCCGGACGTACCCTCGAACGAGGATGAGATCGACCGCGCGACGGGGAGCGTCGCGGCAAGGGCCGCGGACCTCGCCAACCGCACGGCCGAGACCGTCAAGGACGGTTACGGCCGGGCCAAGGAGAAGCTGGCCGAGATCGATCCGCGCGACACGCTACGCGACGCCGGACGCTATGCCCAGGAGACCGGCGAGGCGGCGGTCGAGACTGTCAACCGCCATCCACTCGCGGCATTTGCCGTCGGCGCGCTCAGCGTCGGCCTGATCGCCTGGGCGATGACCCCGCGCCGGTCGAGCTGGCAGCCCGACACATCAGGCTGGAGCCGGATGCTGCGCGACTATGGCGACCAGGCGCTCCGTGCCGGGCGCGATCTCGTCGGCAGCGGCCGTGAGCAGCTTGATCGCAGCCGCGACTATGCTGCGCGCGGGCAGGACTATCTCGACATGGGCCGCGATTATGCCCGCGAAGGCGGCCAGATGCTGCTGAAGCGCGGCGAACGCGAGCCGCTGGCCGCCGTGGTCGGCGTCGGCCTCGCGCTCTATGTCATCGGCTCGCTGTTGAGCAGCGGCAGCAACAACCAGTCGCAGCCTGCAGCGCGTCGCCGCGCCAAACGCTGACCGGCCAGCAGGCGGTCAGCCCCGGCGCGAGGCCTTCTCCGCTTGGCGGGCCGCCTGCTTCTCGGCCTCGCCGGCGCGCACGAGGCTCCTGATCGCCAAGGGGCGCTTGCCCGATTTCTCGGCGATGATGCGGTCCTGCTCCTGGATCGCCTCCAGGGCAGGGTCGTCACCATCGATTCCGCCCAGCAGTTCGCTTGGCACGCGGCGGTTGGAGCTGCGCGAGCCGTCCTCGTAGAAAACGTCGAACAGCACGAATGAAGCGTCGAGCGGCTTGGATTTCTTGCGAGCCATGGGTCGATCCTGTCGGTTGGGCGATCCATCCGGCCGCGGCGCGGGTGGCGGGCCGAGGGATCGCGGGGCCGCATAGCGGCAACTGAAAACGGTGAGCGCGACGTAGACCCCTCGCGCCGTCAAGGCAAGTCGAAGCGTCGCCCGGGAGATGGTCGTCCAGCTATCGCAAGCTCAGCGTTTCGACGATCTGCGAGTCGAGGACGAGATCGTCGCGAGCGCCCATCAGCCAGAGCCGATCGGCAGTGAAGCGCAGGATCGGCCGGTCCCACCAGCGCTCGACGAGGCGCGCGAGCGCTGCCGCCTCGGCAACGTCGAGATCGTCGCTCAGGTTCCAGATCCCGACGACGTAGAGATCGCTGGTCGGCCGCCCCAGCGCCCGCTGGAGGAGATGGAGCGCGTTCTGCCCGTCGCGGCGCTCCGGATAGAGCCGCAGATAAAGCCGGCCGCGATTGACATTGCCCGAGAACAGGCCGCGCAGCTCCATGGCAACCGGCCCGATGCGCGAGAGTGCCTCGCGCGCCGCAGGATCGATCAGCGGCGGCGCACCGATCGACAGCGAGCCGCACACCGTCGCATGCAGTTTGGCCTGTCGCCTCGCAACGATGTCCCAGGCGATCTTGCCCGCGAATGGCGCCTCGCGCAGCTCCTGTTCGAGCTCCCGATAGGCCGGCGCCTCCTGCAAGCCCAGCGTGGGGACCACCAGCGAGTAGATCGGCGGGTGCCGGCCATTGTCGTAATGCGTGCCGTCCTTGCGCGCGATCGCTCTGGGGTGGGCCGGGTCGATCAGCGGCAGATGCGCCAGTCGATAGCTGTCGTCGAGCGCCATCCCGGCGCCGGGTACGAAAGCCGTACGACTGCGGAGATAGGCGAGTTCCTCGTCGCCAATGAATTCGATCCCGATCGCTTCGCTCACACCTTCAGCATCCACTCATGCGCGGGATCGTTGTGGAATTTCCAGATCCGCTTCGGCCCGGCCATGACGTTGAGATAATAGAGCTCGTAGCCATGCGGCGCGCCGACCGGGTGATAGCCCCTCGGCACCAACACCACGTCGCCGTCCGAGAATGCCATGGTCTCGTCGAGCGAGCGGTCGTCGGTATAGACGCGCTGGAAGCCGAAACCCTGCGGCGGGTTGAGCCGGTGGTAATAGGTCTCTTCCAGCAGCGATTCCGCCGGCAGGTTGTCCTGATCGTGCTTGTGCGGCGGATAGCTCGACCAGCAGCCCGAAGGCGTGATCACCTCGACGACGAGGAGCCCGTCGGCGCTTTCCGTCTCCGGCAGGATGTTGCGGACATGGCGGGTATTGCTACCCTCCCCGCGCGTCAGGGCGCCGACATCAGCTGGCGCAATCACGCGGGCCGGCCGCACACCAGCCTTGCCCGGCGCCGAGCAGATCGCGAGCTCGCACGGCCCCTGCGCTGTGACGCTCCAGTTCGAACCAGCCGGGACATAGAGCGACCACGGATCGGGCTCGAAGGGCGAGGTCCGCCCGCCGATCACGCCGAAATCCTTGCCCCCCACGCTGGCTGAGACCTTACCGGAGAGCAGGACGAGGCAATGCTCCCTGTCCCCTGTCTGACGCGACAGGTTCTGCCCAGCGACGAGCTTGTACACGGCGAATCCGACATGCTCCCAGCCGGCCGTCTCGGGCGTGACCTCGTGGATGCGCCCCTCGGCATCGGGCGCCTGCGGCTTGACCAGCAGCTTAGACATTATCCCTCCAAATCACTTGCCCGGAACCGCCTCCGTCTTTCCGGGGCAGGCCGTCAGGCCTGAGCCCGGAACCCAGAACCAATGCCATATCCGGAAAAGCGCGCCGGGCGCAGCGGCAGGGTGATAACCGGTATCGGTTCTGGGTTCCGGGCTCGACGCTTCGCGTCGCCCCGGAATGACGGTGAACTCAGGCGAGCCCGGCCTCCTTCAGGCTCTGCTTGAGATGGGCGACGCCCTTCTTGGCGTAAGTCAGCGGATGCGCCTTCTCGGGATCCTGTTCGGCCTCGACCACGACCCAGCCGGAATAGCCCGGCAGCGCCTGGAACACCGCGGGGTAGTCGACCATGCCGTCGCCCGGCACGGTGTAGACGCCGAGTTCGCTTCCCTTGCCGAGAATGGAATCGAGGAAGCTCCAGTCCTCCGCCCTCGCCTGCTCCATCACGCTCTTGCGAACATCCTTGGCATGGAAGTGGCTGATGCGGCTGCGATAGCGCTCGGCGAGCTTGACCGGATCGGCCCCGCCCCAGGTCGCATGGCCGGTGTCGAGCAGGAGATGCGCCGCCTCGCCGGTCGCCGCCATGAAGGCGTCGATATCGGCCTCGCTCTCGACGATCGTGCCCATATGATGGTGGTAGACCAGCCTGACGCCCTCAGCGAGCGTGCGCTCGGCGACCTGCGTGATCCTGCGGCCGAACTCAGCCCAATCGCCCGCCGCCAGCACCGGCCGCTGCGACAGGGGCTTGCTGCGGTCGCCATGGATCGCATTCGAAGTCTCGGCGAAGACCAGCACGGTCGAGCCCATCGCCTTCAGCAGATCGAGATGGGCGCGCAGATGCTTCATTTCCTCATCCGCGTCGCGCTTCAGCAACTCGGCCGAGTACCAGCCGGAGATGCAGGCCATGCCGAACGGGTCGAGCGCCGCCTTCAACGCTCCGGGCTCGCGCGGGAACTTGTGGCCGAGCTCCATGCCGACGAAGCCGGCTTCGCGGGCCTCGGCCAGGCACGTCTCGAGCGGCGTCGCGCCGCCGATATCCTGAAGGTCGTCATTCGACCAGCCGATGGGGTTGGCGCCGATAAGGATAGGCATGTCGTCCTCTTCGATTCAGTTGTCGCGCGCGGCGAGCGCGCCGTCATAGCGCTTGCGCGCCGCCTTGACCTCGTCGCGCACCGAAACCTCGGGCACCGCCACCTCCCACCAGTGGCCGCCGGCGTCGGTCGAGATCAGCGGGTCGGTGTCGATGACGATGACGCTGGTGCGGTCATGATTGCGCGCCTCGGCGAGCGCCGCCTCCAGCTCCGCCAGACCAGCGACCTTGCGCGAGATCGCCCCCATCGAGCCGGCATGCGCGGCAAAGTCGATCTCCGGCAGAACCTCGTGCCTGGTATCGCGCAGGAGGTTGTTGAAGGAGGCGCCCCCGGTCGCATTCTGCAGGCGGTTGATGCAGCCGAAGCCGCGATTGTCGAGCACGACGATGGTGAGCTTGATGCCGAGCATCACCGAGGTCGCGATCTCCGAGTTCATCATCAGATAGGAGCCGTCGCCGACCATGACGAAGACCTCGCGGGCGGGATCCGCCAGCTTGGCGCCGAGGCCGCCGGCGATCTCGTAGCCCATGCAGGAATAGCCGTATTCCATATGGTAGCCGCCGGGCGCGCCCGCCTGCCAGAGCTTGTGCAATTCGCCCGGCAGGCCGCCGGCGGCGCAGAGCACGACATCGCTCGCGCGGCTCTGGCGCTGCACCGCACCGATCACCTGCGCATCGCTCGGCAGCGTCTGGTTGCTCATCGCAGTGTAACGCGCGGCGGTTTCCAGCCAGGCGTCGCAGGATGCCTGCACCTGCGCCGTCCAGCCGACAGGCGCCTTCCAGCCGGCGAGCCCAGCTTCCAGCTCGGAAAGCCCGGCCTTGGCGTCCGCAACAAGCGGCTGCCCACCATGCTTGCCGGCATCGAAGGCTTGCGTGTTCAGCCCGATGATCCGGCACGCCGGATCGGCGAAGAGCGCGCGCGAGCCGGTGGTGAAGTCCTGCAGGCGCGTGCCGACCGCGAGCACGACGTCGGCCGTTTTCGCAGCGTCGTTGGCCGCGCCGGTGCCGGTGACGCCGATCGCGCCAAGATTGAGCGGGTGATCATGCGGCAAGGCGCTCTTGCCGGCTTGCGTCTCGGCGCTCGGGATGCCGTGCGCCAGGCAGAAACGGGCGAGCTCGCCCTCGGCCTCGCTATAGAGCGTGCCGCCGCCGGCAACGACCAATGGCCGCTTCGCGCCCTTCAGCAGCGCGACCGCTTGCGCCAGCTCCTGCTCGTCCGGACGCGTCCGGCGCGGCTGCCAGATCCGCTCGGCGAAGACGCTTTCGGGATAATCATAGGCTTCCGTCTGCACGTCCTGGCACAGCGCCAGCGTCACCGGCCCGCATTCTGATGGATCGGTCAGCACCTGCATCGCCCGCTCGAAGGCAGGGATCAGCTGCTCCGGCCGGGTGATCCGATCGAAATATCGCGACACCGGACGGAAGCAGTCATTGGCCGAAACCGTGCCGTCGCCGAAATCCTCGATCTGCTGCAGCACCGGATCGGGCCGGCGGCTGGCGAAGACATCGCCCGGCAGCAGCAGCAGCGGCAGGCGGTTGACATGGGCAACGGCCGCGGCCGTGACCATATTGGTCGCGCCCGGCCCGATCGAGCTCGTCACCGCCATCATCCGGCGCCGGCGCGAGGCCTTGGCGAAAGCGATCGCCGCATGCGCCATCGCCTGCTCGTTATGAGCCCGCAGCGTCGGCAGGATGTCGCGCGCGCCATGCAGCGCCTCGCCGAGGCCGGCGACATTGCCATGGCCGAAGATCGCCCAGACGCCGGCGAAGAGCGGCAGCGTCCGGCCGCCGACCACCGTCTTCTGCGCCGCCATCGCCGCTACCAGCGCCTGCGCCATGGTGAGCCTGATCGTGCTCATGACTTGTCTCCTCAGCGGCCTTGCCAGGCGTCGACCAGACGGCCGAAGCGCTCGGCCATCATCGCGGTCGCGGCTTCGTCGTCGAGCTTGCCGGCGAGCCAGCCGCGCGCCGCCTCGCCGAAGATCGAGCGCCCGACCGCGAACCCCTTCACCGTCCGAGCAGTCTGCGCCAGCCGGAACGCCGCCTCCAGCTCCGGCAGCGGCGCATCGAGCCCGAGCAGCACGACGCCGCGGCAATAGGGGTCGTTCTCGGCGATCACGGCATCGACCGCCGCCCAGGCAGCGGCAGTGGGCTGCCCCTCCAACTTCCACCAGTCCGGCTTGATGCCGATCGCATAGAGCCGGCGCATCACCGAGGCCATGGTGTCGTCGCCGACCGGGCCGTTCTTCGAGCAGATGATCTCGACCAGCAGCTCGCGGCCGACCTGCCGGCAGGCGAGCGCGACCCGCTTCAGCGTCGCCTCCTGCTCGGCCTTCAGCGCCGCATCGTCATCGGGGTGATAGAAGGCCAGCACCTTGGCGACATGGTCGACCGGCCACTCGTTCAGAGCCGCGCCGAGCGAGCCGTCAGCGTCGGTCTCGAGCCTGAGCGGCCGCGAGCCCGGCACCTCAAGCGGCCGCGCCACCCAGAAGCCGTGATCGCCGGCGCGGAACAATGCCTCGCGGCCATGGCGGCCGTCGAGCAGCATGCCGAAGCCATCGGCGCCTTTGGCGATCCGCGCCGCGGCAGCGACGGCGAGCCGCTTGAAGGCCGCGATGCGCTCACGCGGCACGCCGGCCTCATCCGCCATCGCCTCGACCTGGGAGCGATGGTCGATGGCGAGCGCCATCAGTGTCGCCGCTTGCGGCCGGCGCGTCGTCGCCCAATGGACATGGTTGATCGCCACATCGTGGCGCAGCGCCCGGTGCGGCGAGCCGTGCTTCAGGAAGAACTGCAGTTCGGCGAAGGTCGGGCTCTCCGGCGAGCAGAGCAGGCGCGAGACGGCGAAGGCCCCGCAGGCATTGGCCCAAGTGCAGCATGTCTCGATCGGCTCGTCACTGAGATAGCCGCGCAGGAAGCCGGACATGAAGGCATCGCCCGCCCCCAAGACATTGTAGACTTCGACCGGGAAGCCCGGCCCCTTGATCCCGTCCTCGATCGAGGCGGGGATGGCGCCGGGGAAAACCACACAGCCCATCGGCCCGCGCTTGCAGACGATCGTCGCCTTGCTCAGGGCGCGGATGTTGCGGATCGCGGCGAGCGTGTCCTCCGAACCGCCGGCAGCGTGCAACTCCTCCTCGGTGCCGACGATCAGGTCGCACTCCGGCAGGATCGCCTGGAGATGCTGGGTGACGCTGTCGGAGCGGATATAGCGCTCCTCGCCCGCGCCATGGCCGGCGAGGCCCCAGAGATTAGGCCGGTAGTCGACGTCGAACACGACCTTGCGGCCATGCTTGCGGGCGAACGCGATCGCCTTGCGCTGCGCCTTGGCGGCGTTCGGAATCGCGAAATGTGTGCCGGTGACGACGACCGCCTTGGCCAAGGCGATGAAGGCCTCGTCGATCTCGCTCTCGTCGAGCGCCGCGTCGGCGCAATCGGTGCGGTAGAAGATCAGCGGGAAGGTCTTCTCGTCGCGCACGCCGAGGATGACCAGCGAGGTCAGGCGCCTGGGGTCGACGACGACGCCTCTGGTCTCGACGCCCTCGCGCTGCAACTGCTCCAGGATGAAGCGGCCCATCTGCTCGTCGCCGACGCGGGTGATTACCGCCGATTTCAGGCCGAGCCGGGCCGTGCCGATCGCGATATTGGTTGGACAGCCGCCGACCGCCTTGGAGAACGAGCCCATATCCTCCAGCCGCCCGCCGATCTGTTGGCCATAGAGATCGACCGAGGAGCGGCCGATCGAGATCAGGTCGAGCACGGGTTCAGGCATCGGGGCGGGCTTTCTCGGCGGTGCCGACAGCGAGCGTCATGGCGAGCGCAAAGGTGGCCGACATCGAGCGGAAGGCACCGTAATCGGCCTCCTCGACCTCGAGCCAGAGCGAGCAATGCTGGGCGAGCGGGCTGAGCGCGCTGTCGGTGATCGCGATCACCGGAATGCCCTTGGCATGGGCCTGCGCCGCGATTGCGACCGTTCCCGGCGTATAGGGCGCGCAGCTGACAGCGACGACGACATCGCCCTCGCGCGCGATCGCCGCCTGCTCGGGGCCGAGCGCGGCGATATTGTCGACCAGCACGGCACGGATGCCGAGCTTGCCGAAGGCATAGGCGAGATAGGAGACGACCGCGAACATCCGGCGCGCCCCGACCAGGATGATCGTCTGCGCCCCGGCGAGCAGGTCCGTCGCCTTGTCGATGTCGCGATAGCGGACGGTCGTCTGCAGCCGCGCCAGCGAGCTGCGGCTGGCCTCGACGAAGCCGTCGAGCAGCACCTGTGCCATGTTCGGCCCGGCCGCGCCTTCGTCGCGCAGGGCCGCCAGCCGCTCGCGATAATCCGGGAATTGCTGGCGCAGCCGCGAGCGGAAGAGCTGCTGCAATTCGCTGAAGCCGGAATAGTCGAGCGCCTGGGCGAAGCGCACCAGTGTCGAGGCCTGCACGCCGGCCTGCTGCGCCACCTGCGCGGCGGTATTGAGCGCCATGTCATCGGGATTGGCGAGCGCATAGTCGGCGACCTGCCGCAAGCGTTTCGGCAGGCTCGGCCCGCGCTCGCGCAGCAGCGCGACGAAGCCGTCGAAGTCGTCCTTTGGCGTTTCCTGCTGCACTGGCGATATCATCGGGAACAGGGGCTCTCGCGGCCTTGACTTGCGCCGCCAGAGAATGGAATGTTTGTTCCATTAGTCAAGCGCAATAAAAATAATGTGCCATTATGACAGTGGCACCGCCGGGGAGAACGCAGGGTGCCTGAGCCAACCGACTTCCGCCGCGAGCTCGACGGCAAGGTCGCCATCGTCACCGGTGGCAGCCAGGGCCTGGGCGAGGCGATCGCCCGCGAATTCGCCGCGCGCGGTGCTGCCGGGCTCGTCCTCACCGGCCGCAATCGCGAGCGCGGCGAAAAGGTCGCCAACAGCCTGAAGGCCGCCGGCTGCAACGCCCTCTTCCACGCCGCCGATCTTGCCGATCTCGACGCGGTCCGCGGAATCGTCCCTGCCGCGGAGAAAGCTTTCGGGCGCCTCGACATCCTCGTCAACGCCGCCGGCGACACCGACCGCGGCACGATCTTCGACACCAGCCCCGAGCTCTATGCCCGTATCATGGCGGTCAACCTGACCGCGCCCTTCTTCCTGATCCAGGACGCCGCGACCCTGATGCGCAAGCAGGACATCCAGGGGAGCATCGTCAACATCCAGTCGATGTCGGCCCATGGCGGCCAGCCCTTCCTTGCCGCCTACAGTGTCTCGAAGGGCGCGCTGGCGACGCTGACGAGGAACGCCGCTTACGGGCTGCTCGCCGACCGCATCCGCGTCAACGGCCTCAATATCGGCTGGATGGCGACGCCGGGCGAGGACGCGATCATGCGCCTGCGCCATGATGCCCAGGATGGCTGGTTGGAGAAGGCAGAGGCCGGCCGCCCCTTCGGCCGCCTGATCGATCCGCGCGAGGTCGCCACGGCCGTCGCCTATCTGGCGTCATCCGAATCGGGGCTGATGACCGGCGCCAATATCGATTTCGACCAGACCATTCTCGGCGCGCACGACTGAAGCGCCGGAGCACTCTCGAACCGCAGGACCACGGACGTGATGAGATTTGGATTGCTGGGCGCCGGCCGCATCGGGCGCATTCACGGGCTCAATGTCGCCGCGCGCTCCGATGCGCAATTGGTCGCGCTCTCCGACGCCTCCGCCGAGGCCGCCGCCTCGCTCGCCCAGGCGTCCGGCGCCAAGGTCGCCACCACCGATGCGATCCTCGCCGATGGCGGCATCGACGCCGTGGTGATCTGCACCCCGACCGACACCCATGCCGACCTGATCGAGGCCGCCGTTTCCGCCGGCAAGGCCGTGTTCTGCGAGAAACCGGTCGATCTCGATGCCGGCCGCATCCGCCGCTGCCTCGAGGTCGTCGCAAAGTCCGGCAAGCCGCTGATGATCGGCTTCAACCGCCGCTTCGACCCGAACTTCGCGGCTCTGGAGGGCCGGCTGCGCGCCGGCGAAGCCGGCGCGATCGAGATCGTCAGCGTCATCTCGCGCGATCCCGGCCCGCCGCCGGTCGAGTACGTCAAGCGCTCCGGCGGCCTGTTCCGCGACATGATGATCCATGATTTCGACATGGCCCGCTTTCTCCTCGCCGAGGAGCCGGTCGAGGTCTTCGCGCTCGGCTCGGCTTTGGTCGATCCGGCGATCGGCCAGGCCGGCGATGTCGACACCGCCGCCGTGCTGATGCGCACCGCGAGCGGGCGGATCGCCCAGATCTCCAACTCACGCCGCGCATCTTACGGCTACGACCAGCGCATCGAAGTGCACGGCTCCAAGGGCATGCTGCGTGCCGGCAATATCCACGAGACCACGGTGGAGATCGCGACCGGCGCCGGCTTCCGCGCCGACCCCGTGCAGAACTTCTTCCTGGAGCGCTATGCCGCGGCCTATCGCGCCGAGCTCGACGCCTTCGTCACTGCCTGCCGCGACAAGCGCGCGCCCTCCCCGTCTGGCCTCGATGGGCTGAAGGCGCAGATCCTGGCCGATGCGGCGACGGAATCCCGCCGCACCGGCAAGCCCGTTTCGGTCTCGATCGAGGCGCTGTGATGACGCCTGCGGAACTTGAACTGCGCGAATTTGCCGTGCTCGGCCTCGTCGCGGAGGCGAGCCATCTCGCACTCGGCTATTTCGGCCGCAGCGACACCCTGAACATCACGATGAAGGGCGCCCAGGATTGGCTCACCGCCGCCGACGGCGCCGTGGAGAGCTTCCTGCGCGAACGGCTCGGCCGGCTCTTCCCCTCCGATGCCGTGATCGGCGAGGAAGGCGGCGGCGATGCGGCCGATGCGGTCTGGATCATCGACCCGATCGACGGCACCGCCAACTTCGCCCATGGCGACCTTAACTGGTGCATCTCGATCGGCCTCGTGCTCAACGGCCAGCCCGAGATCGGCGTGATCGCTGCGCCTGCGCTCGGCGAGGTCTACCGCGCCCGGCGTGGCAATGGCGCGAGCCTGAACGGTCGGCCGATCCGGGTCTCCGGCACCAGCGATATCGGCCGCGCCAGCTTTGAATTCGGCTGGTCGAAGCGCAGGCCGCTTGACAGCTATATCGACATGGTCAAGCGCGGTTTCGAAGCCGGAGCGGCGGTGAAGCGCCCCGGCGCCGGTGCGCTCGGACTCTGCCATGTCGCCTGTGGCCGGACCGACGCCTATGCCGAACTGCACATCAATTCCTGGGACGTGGCGGCCGGGCTGGTGATCGCCGCCGAGGCAGGCGCGCATGTCAACGATTTCTTCGAAGGCGACGCGATCAAGACCGGCAACCCTGTGCTGTGCTGCACGCCGGAGCTGACGGCCGAGCTGGAGCGGATCACTGGAATAGTAAGCCGGCGCAGGGATCGTTGATCTTTTCCGGCGAACGGTCACTATCGACCCAACAAGAACAGACAGAACCAATAATCGGGAGGACATCATGCAGGCATTGAACCGGCTCCGTGCCGGATTGTTCGCAGTCGCGGCCACCGGCGCAGCTTTCGCCACCGCTCCGGCCCAGGCCCAGGGCTCGCTCGTCATGTACTGCGGCGTACAGGAGGAATGGTGCCGCGCCATGAGCGGCGCCTTCGAGAAGGAAACCGGCATCAAGGTCGCGATGACCCGCAAGTCGGCCGGCGAGATCTATGCCCAGCTCAAGGCGGAATCGTCCAATCCGCGCGGCGACATCTGGTGGGGCGGCACCGGCGACCCGCATCTGCAGGCGGCCGAGGAAGGCCTGACGCAGGAATACGACTCGCCCGCCAACAAGGACCTGCACGAATGGGCGCTGGCGCAATGGGAGGCCGCCAAGAAGCGCTCGATCGGCATCTATGCCGGCGCGCTCGGCTTCGGCTACAACACCCAGCAGATCAAGGCCAAGGGCTTGAATGAGCCCAAATGCTGGGCCGACCTGCTCGATCCCAAGCTGAAGGACGACGTCCAGGTCGCCGATCCGAACTCCTCGGGCACGGCCTACAACCTGCTCGCCACGGTCGTGCAGCTGATGGGCGAGGACAAGGGCTTCAACTATCTCAGGGCCCTACACAAGAACATCAGCCAGTACACCAAGTCGGGCGCCGCCCCGGCCAAGGCGGCGAGCCTCGGCGAGACCGCCGTCGGCATCGTCTTCATCCATGACGCCGTCGTCTTCGCCGTGCAGGGCGATCCGATCAAGGCCGTCGCGCCCTGCGAGGGCACGGGCTACGAGATCGGCTCGATGTCGATCATCAAGGGCGCGCGCAATCTCGACAACGCCAAGAAGTTCTACGACTGGGCCCTGACCCCGGCGGCGCAGGCGCTCGCCGCGCCGGCCAAGTCGTATCAGGTGCCGTCGAACAAGAACGCGCCGGTCCCGGCCCAGGCCCCGAAGATGTCGGAGATGAAGCTGATCAAGTACGACTTCGTCAAATACGGCTCTTCGGCCGAGCGCACCCGCCTGCTGACGAAGTGGGACAAGGAGATCAAGGCGCTGCCGAAATGAGCGGACGCTGATCGCTGACACCGAGACGAGAGGCGAGAGACAATGCGTCCCGCGACGAGGCTTGCGCTGCTGGCCGGCTGGCTCGGCTATGCGCTGATCCCCTGGTATCTGCCCGAGGGGATGAGCCTTGCCGGCTATCCGTTCGGCACGGCCGGCACGGCGCTGGCGCTCGTGCTCTCGGGGGCGGCGCCCTGGCTCGCCCCAGTCGGCATCGCCCTCCTCCTCGCCAGCCTGCTCGCCTTCCGGCAGGAGAATGCCGGCACCGGCAGGCTGCTGGCCTGGATCGGCTTTGCCGGCCTCGTCCTCTTCTTCGCCCAGGGCTTCGCCATCACGCTCAAGGACCAGGGCATGCCGGCACTGGCCGCCCTGCTCGGCGGGAGCGGCGCCGCCCAGCCCGGCATGGGCTTCGGCGCGCTGATAACGCTGGTGTCGCTGCTCCTGCTGCTCTGCCACGGCCTCGCCTATCGCGGCCTGTGCCGTGGCGACCTGTTCACGACCTCCTCGATCGGCATCGTCATCATGCTGATCGCCATCTTCATCTTCCTGCCGGTCGCAGTGATCCTGCGCAGCGCTCTGGTCGATTCCAGTGGCGCCGTCGTCCTCGGCGAGTTCGTCGAGCGCCTGTTCTCTTCGACGATCTGGGGGCTGGGCTGCCTCAGCGCCAACACCAATTGCGGCGTCGCCTGGAACACGCTGATCCTGGCGGTTCTCACCGGGCTGATCACCACCCTGCTCGGCCTCGCCTGCGCGCTGCTGATCCTGCGCACCGGCATGCCCGGCAAGCGGGCGATGCGCCTGCTCACCGTGCTGCCGATCATCACGCCGCCCTTCGTCATCGGCCTGGCGCTGATCCTGCTCTTCGGCCGCTCCGGCCTGTTCTCGACATTCCTGTTCGAGTGGTTCGGCATTCCGCGCTCGCGCTGGATCTATGGCCTGCCCGGCGTGCTGCTCGCCCAGGTCCTCGCCTTTGCCCCGATCGCCTTCCTCGTGCTGATCGGCGTCGTCCAGGGCATCGCGCCAAGCCTGGAGGAAGCCTCGCAGACGCTCGGCGCCAAGCGCTGGACCACCTTCCGCACGGTGACCTGGCCCCTGCTGCGGCCCGGCCTCGCCAATGCCTTCCTGCTCGGCTTCGTCGAGAGCATGGCCGACTTCGGCAATCCGCTGGTGCTCGGCGGCAATTTCGAAGTGCTCTCGACCAAGATCTTCTTCGCCGTGGTCGGCGCCGCGCATAATCAGGGCCAGGCTGCGGTGCTCGCCATCGTCCTGCTCGGCTTCACCCTCGCCGCCTTCTGGGCGCAGCAATACTGGCTCGGCGGCAAGTCCTACACCACCGTCACCGGCAAGGGCGATTCCGGCCTGCCGACGCCATTGCCGCGCCGGATCACCTGGATTTCGGCCCTCGTGATCGGGCCCTGGGTGGCGCTGACCGCTGTCATCTACGTCGTCATCCTGATGGGCGGCTTCGTCAAGACGATGGGGCGCGACCACACCCCGACGCTGCAGCACTACATCACCGGCTTCTCGATCGATTTCAGCCGCGGGCTCTATTTCGACGGCTCGGCCTGGCCGTCCTTCTTCACCACGCTGAAGCTCGCGGCGATCTCGGCTCCGCTGACCGCGATCATCGGCCTGCTCACCGCCTATCTGCTGACGCGCCAGCGCTTCGCCGGCCGTGGCGCCCTCGAATTTGCGACCATGCTGAGCTTCGCCATTCCCGGCACCGTGCTCGGGGTCGCCTATATCCTCGCCTTCAACGTGCCGCCGGTCGAGATCACCGGCACCGGGTTGATCCTGGTCATCGCCTTCGTCTTCCGCAACATGCCGGTCGGCGTGCGCTCCGGCATCGCCGGCCTGTCGCAGATCGACAAAAGCCTGGACGAGGCCTCGGCGACGCTCTCGGCCCGCAGCTTCACCACGCTCTGGCGCGTGGTGCTGCCGCTGCTGCGCCCGGCGCTCGTCGCGGCGCTGGTCTACAGCTTCGTGCGCAGCATGACGACGGTGAGCGCCGTGATCTTCCTGGTCTCGGCCGAGTACAATCTCGCCACCGCCTATATCGTCGGCCGCGTCGAGGCCGGCGAGTTCGGCCTCGCCATCGCCTATTCCTCGGTGCTGATCGTGGTGATGGCGCTCGGCATCAGCCTGATCCAGCTCGGCGTCGGCGAGCGCAAGCTCGGCCGGCGCAGCACCACGCCCGCCCTCGCCTCCTCCGCCGCCGAGCCGATCAAGTAAGGATACGTCGCAGCCATGCCCAAGGCCGGCCCCGCCTCCGTCGAGTTCCGCAATGTCAGCATGCGCTATGGCGCGGTGACGGCGGTCGACAATGTCAGCTTCTCGATCGAGGCCGGCAAGCTCGTCACGCTGCTCGGCCCCTCCGGCTGCGGCAAGACCACGACGCTGCGCATGATCGCCGGCCTCGAGATCGCCAGCGAGGGGCAGATCCTGATTGGCGACAAGGACGTCACCCGGCTCTCCGCCGCCGATCGCGACGTCAGCATGGTCTTCCAGTCCTATGCGCTCTTCCCGCATATGAACGTGCTTGAGAATGCCGCCTACGGCCCCACCGTGAAGGGCCTGCCCAAGGCCAAGGCGCAGGAGATGGCGTTGGAGAAGCTGGCGCTGGTCGGTCTCAAGGGCTTCGAGAAGCGTTTTCCCTCGGAGCTCTCCGGCGGCCAGCAGCAGCGCGTCGCCGTCGCTCGCGCCCTGGTGCTGGAACCGCAGGTGCTGCTCTTCGACGAGCCGCTCTCCAATCTCGACGCCAAATTGCGCCGACGCGTGCGCGAGGAGATCCGCGAGCTGCAGCAGGCGCTCAACCTCACCGTCGCCTATGTCACGCACGACCAGGAGGAGGCGCTCGCCGTCTCCGACCGCATCATTGTCATGTCGAATGCCCGCATCGCCCAGCAGGGCACGCCGCGCCAGCTCTACGAAGAGCCCGCCGACGCTTTCGTCGCCGACTTCATCGGCGACGCCAACATGGTCGACGTCACCGTCAGATCAGTTGCAGACGGACGTGCTGAGGTGGCGATCGGGCCGGCCAGCGTCTCATTGGCTTCGCGCGGCCTGCAGCAGGGACCGGCCAAGGCGGCGATCAGGCCGCAGAGCCTGCTGGTCTCACGCCATGAGAGCCAAGGCACGCTGCCCGGCACCGTCCGCAAATGCGCCTATCTCGGCAACCATCTTGACCTGATGATCGAGACCGCCGTCGGCGAGCTTTTCGTCATCAGCCACGATGTCGACGACATGCTGTTGCCCGGCACGCCGGTCTGGCTCTCCTTCGCCAGCTCAGGCGTGATCCTGGTGCCCTGAGCTTCCGTCCGCAGGCAGGCCTCAGCCGCCGACGTGGAAGGAATAGTTCGCGCCGATGCCGACCGAGAACTGGTTACGCTGCCCGAGCTGGTCGACCAGCGGCGAATTGCCGGCATCCCCGATCAGGCGGTCATAACGAGCGAACAGCGTGGTCGAGAAGCTCGGCGACCACGCATATTCCAGCGATGAGGCCAGGCCGACGGATTTGGCCCCGGCGCCGGGCTTGTAGGCGGAAATCGTGCCGTTGAGAGCAGCCTCTCCTGGCAGGACGCCGAAGTTGCGGCGCATATAGGAGGCGCTGCCGAGCGAGGCGCGCGGACCGACGGCGAAGGTGAAGGCGCCGAAGCGTTCCACCCAGTCGGCCGAGAAGTCGGCGACCACACCATGGTGGCCGTTGAAGCCCTGTCGAACCTCGACGCGCGAGCGCAGCCGCTCGGGAATGATCCAGTACTCGGCGAAGACGCCGGCCTCGATCGCCCACGGCACGTCGCGCATGCCGAGGAGCCGGATGCTCGAGCCCGAATAGCGGCCGGCGCGATAGGCGCCCACGACGCCGACATCGAAGCGATCAGTATCGTAGATCGCGTAGTCCAGGCTGTCGTCAGGGGCGCTGAACCCGGCCGGCTCGCCGGCGCGGCGCCAAGAAAGCGACGGCATGAAGGACGGTCCGGCGGAGTTCGCGCCGTCATATTTCGGGCCGACCTGGAAGGAGCCGCCCAGCGTGATGATCCAGCCCTTGGCGGGCGTCGGATCGGTCAGGATCTTCTTGGTGTCATCATCGTCGTCGTCATCGTCGTTCGCGCGCACGGCCCCGTTCGAGATGACGAGCAGCGCGGCGATCCCGGCAAGGACGGCGACATGCCGGCGCCGGCCGCGGGCTGGGCGTTCGTGACGTCCGAGAGAAAGCATGGAAGAGGTCGTCCCGTGAATCGTCAGTCCGCGATCGCGCGGCCTAGCCTAATACCGAGTTTCTTAATCCGGTGCCAAAGGCTTCTTTCCGCTATGCCTAGCAATTTCGCAGCCCTGACCTGCACGCCGTCACTGCGCCTGAGCGCCTCGATGATGAAATCGCGCTCGATTCGTTCAAGCTCGGCGTCGAGATCGCGTGGCAAGGCGTCGCGATCACTGCGGCGAGGGGTGCTGAACAGATCCTGCGGCAGGTCGGTCACATCGATCGTCGGCGTCTGGGCGACGATCACCGCCCGTTCGATGCAATTGTGCAGCTCTCGAATGTTGCCAGGCCAGTCATAGGCGGTCATCGCCGCCAGGGCGGCCGGCGAAAACCCGCTCGCGCGCTTGCCCATGGACTCGGCGAGCTCGGCCAGGAAATGCAACGACAGCAGCGGGATGTCGTCGGCGCGGTCGCGCAGCGGCGGCAGCATGATCGGGAAGACATTGAGCCGGTAGAACAGGTCCTCGCGGAAGCTGCCCGTGTCGACGGCCTGGCGCATGTCCTTGTGCGTCGCTGCGACCAGCCTGACGTCGACGGTCTGGGTCCGGGTCGCGCCGACCGGCTCGAAGCTGCGCTCCTGAATCACCCGCAGCAGCTTGGCCTGGATCGGCAGCGGCATGTCGCCGATCTCGTCGAGGAAGAGCGTGCCGCCATCGGCCGCGGCGAAGCGCCCGGTCCGGTTGGCGAGCGCGCCGGTGAAAGCGCCCTTCACATGGCCGAAGAGTTCGCTCTCCAGCAGGGTCTCGGGAATCGCCGCGCAGTTGACCGCGATGAAGGGCTTGTCGCGGCGTGGACTATTGAAGTGGATCGCCTTGGCGACCAGCTCCTTGCCGGTGCCGCTCTCGCCGTTGAGCAGCACGGTCGCCTTGGTCTCGCAGACTTCGGTGACTTGCTCGATCACACGTCGGAAGGCGGCGCTGCTGCCGATCAGCGTGTCGAAGCTGTAGCGGCCCTCGAGTTCGCTGCGCAGCCTTTCATTGTCGCGCACGACGTCGGCGAGGCGCAGCGCCCGCCTGATCGTGGCCGAGACGTCGTCGATCTCGAAGGGCTTGGCGATGTAGTCGAACGCACCTTCCTTGACGAGGTCGACCGCGTCGCGCACCGCCGCGAAGGCGGTGATGATGATGACCGGGACCTCGGGCCAGCGGCTGCGGACCTCGCGCAGCAGTGCGCGCCCGTCCATCACCGGTAGCCGGAGATCGGTCAGCACCAGGTCGAAGCGCGCCCGTTCGAGCTCGATGAGCGCGGCGCGCGCGCTGTGGACGGCCGTCGCGCGATAGCCGAGATCCTCCAGCGCCGCCGCCAGCACGTCGGCCAGCCGCACCTCGTCGTCGACCACGAGGATGGAATGGCTCATGCCGACGCTCCCGGTTGCGCCCGCGGCAGCGTGATGGTGAAGGCCGCGCCCTTCCCTGGCTCGCAGACGCAGGAGGCGCTGCCGCCATGGGCCTCCGCCACGGTCTGCACCTTGGCGAGCCCGAGCCCGGAGCCCTTGGCCTTGGTGGTGAAGAACGGGTTGAATATCTCCTGGCGGATCGCATCCGGCACGCCTGGGCCCTCGTCGCTGATCGTCAGCGAAACGCTCTCGCCGGTGGCGCGCACGCCGGCCTGGATCATGCCCCCGTCGGGCATGGCATCGATCGCGTTGAGGACGAGGTTGAGGCAGGCCTGGTAGAGCTGGTCTGGATCGCCGAGAACCGTCGCGCCGTCACTATGGTCCTCGACCGTGAGCGCGACCTTCTGCCGAGAGAGTTCCGGCGCCGCGATCGCCGCGACGCGATCAATCACCGCGCGCAAGGGCAGCTCGACCTTCACCGGCGGCTTGGGCTGGGCAAAGTCGAGGAAATCGCGGACCAAGGTCTCGATACGGCGGACCTCGTCGATGACATAGCCCAGCATCTTCTCCTCGGCGCCACCAAGCTTGGCGCGGTTGCGCACCACCTCCGTCGAGGTCTTGATGATCCCGAGCGGGTTGCGCACCTCATGAGCGATCACCATCGCCGCCTGGCCCAACGCCGAGAGCCGGTCCTTTCGCCTGAGCTCCGCCTCGAGTTCCTGCAGCTTGCCGAGCTGTTCGGCCATGCCGTTGAAGCCGGTGGCGAGCTCGACGATCTCGCGCCCCCCGCCTGCCGAGACGCGCTGCCCGAAATCCCCGGCCGCGATCGCGCGCACGCCATGGGTCAGCGCGCGCAGCGGCCGCACCAGGAGGTCCGAGGTCAGGATACCAACGACGATCGAGATCGCGCTGCCGAGCAGGAAGATGCCGAGGAACAGGCTTTCCCGGCCGAGCTGTTCGAAGAAGCCCGCCTCGCTGCGCATGCCGATGAAGCTGATCGCTGCGAGCTGGCCGTCGATGCCGCGCAGGCCCGCATAGACAGCGCGGTAGGCGCCGCCATCGGCATCGGAGTCGAAGATTCCGTCCTCTCCGGCCTCCAGCCTGGCCCTTATGGCCTCCGGCAGGACGGCCGCTCGGTCGGAATGCGTCTGCATCACCAGTTCGGGCTTGCCATCGAACAGCGCGAAGAACCGGATCTCCAGCGCGGTCACCACCTTGATGCCGCCGAAGGAGCTTTCGTCGAGCCAGGTCCCGACCAGAAGATTGGCCGGCTGGCCCCCGATCTGAACGGCTTGGACAGCGCCTGCCATGATCCAGCGCTTGCCGTCGGTCTCGATCCGGAACAGGCCGAGACTGGTCTCCGTGGGCAGCGGGGTGAGGCTGCTGAAGTCGCGCGTCTTGTAGAGCACCTCACCGCCCGGGCGATAGATCGCGATCAGGTCGTAGCCGACCGAGTTCAGCACCGCGAATTCGCGCTCGACGGTGCGCTGCATCTTGTGGTCGTCGCTCGACTGTTCGAGCCGGTGGCCGATCACGCCCGCGACGCGCTGCGCCTCCTGCGTCGCCTCGGCGATCTCGAGCGCGAAGAAGCGGGAGGTGTCGCCGAGCCATTGCTCGACATTGTCCTCGAAGGCGTCGGAGATCAGCTTGGCGGCGATGAAGGCAGAGGCCAGCATCGCTGGCACGCTGACCAGCATGAAGCCGATCACCAGCCTGAACCTGAGCGATGCCATCCGCCGCGACATGCCGGATCCAGTCTCCTTCATGCCCGGCCGCCGGCGGTCGTCATGGCTGTCGCGACCAGGTGTCGTCGTCGCAGATCAGGCCGCCGAGCACGCAACCGCGCACGACCAGACTGCCAGATGCATCCAGTTCGAGCGTCGTGCGGTAGGTCTTGCCGTCGCCGGGGTTGTAGCCCTCGCCTTCAAGCCCGCCCTTTGCCGACGGCTTGAAGCCGGTGAGCACCTGGATCCCCAGCAGCGAGCGCTGCCGCAACGACTCGTTGGGGTTGTAGATGTCGAAGCGAGCCTCTTTCAGCCAGACGATCTTGCCGCACAGCGCCGGTCCGCAGCGGCTGATGGCGATCTCGGACTCCCCGTCCGAATCACGCCAGCGGCCGACGATGTCGGCCATCGGGTCGGCCAGGACCGGCAGCGCCGCCATCAGGGTAGCCGCCACCAGCGAGGCCATGCCAACACCGCGTCTCATTCGTCCCCCCCGAGCAGGAACACGCCTGCAATGATCAGCGCGATCCCGCCGGCACGAACCAAGTCGATGTGCTCGTCGAAGGTGAACCAGGCGAACAGCGGAACTGTGACATAGACCAGTCCCGTCATCGGGAAGGCACGGCTGAGCGGCATGTCGCGCAAGATCGCCATCCAGACGACGAAGACGCCGATATAACCGAGCGTCGCCAGCCAGACGCCGGGCAGCGAGATCGCCTTCGCCATCATGGCCAGGCCGAAGTCCATGTCGCCGATCCCGTCAGCGCCCCATTTGAAGGCGAGCTGGGTGGCGGTGTCGAGCACGATGAAGGCGAGCCAGATCGCGAGCTGGCGCCCCCATGAACTGCTTGCCGGTGGCGAGATGCTGCTCATGCGGCCTTCTTTCGGGCGATTGCGGCAAGATCGGGGTCGAAGCGCTCGAAGCCGAGCCAGGGGCTCAAGGAACGCAGCGCCCATTGCAGCGGCGCGAGCCGGTGGCGTACATGCAAGGTCGAGGGCACCAGCCGGCTGCCGAAGCGCAGCTTGGAGGCATAGGCTGTCTGCCCGCTCTGGAGCTTGTCGATGCCGCGCTCCAGGCAGAAGCGGACATTCGCCATCCAGCTCACGGCATAGAGATTGTGCTCGCGCGCCAGCGGGTAGCGCATGCCCAGGAACTTGTCGATCACCCGGCCGGGCTCGACCAGCAGCAGGTTGAAGGCGGCGAGTTCCTCCCCGACCCAATAGAGCGCGAACACCGCCCGCTCGCCGAGCGCCTGCGAGACCGCGCCGAAATAGCCCGGCGGCAGCACTTCGAGCTCGCCATAGTCGAGGCCGCTCTGCGCCCGCGTCGCCTCGTAGAGTTCGTCGATCCTGGGCTCAAGTCCGGCGATGTCGGTGTGGAAGGCGATGCGCACCTCGCCCGCCTTGGCGAGCTTGCGCTTGATGTCCTTGCGCGTCGCCGCCGAGAGCGTGGCGAGATAGGCTGCTTCGTCCTTGAAGGGCAGGTCGAGCAGTGCGATCGGCAAGCTGCCGAGCCGGGCGAAGCCGGCCTGCTTCAAGGCTCCGCCGAAGCCCTCTTCCTCGGCCGGCGCCAGGTCCTTCCAGACCACGAGATGCGCTTTCTCCTCGGCCGCCTGCCGCTCCAGCGCCGCGGCGAGCGCCTGGAAGGCGGCAGCACGCCCGGCAGCATCGAGCGTCGGCGAGAAGCCGAGATGGCAGCGCTCCGCGTAGGGCGACCCGACGCAGAGCACCTTCAGCGTGACGAGGCCCGGCATATGGCGGAACAGCGCGTCGCCGAAGCTTCGGAGCTTGCCCTGCAGCGGCGTGTCGAGCCGGTAGTTCAGCCGGAAGAACGGCGCGACCGCCACGACCTCACCATCTGCTTCCGCGCAGGCGGCGGCCATGCGCAGGCCGACGCCGGTCTGCGCCGCAAGCGCGTCGCAGGCGGTGTAGTAGGCATGGCACTCGGCCTCGCCGGGCAGGCAGGCGTCCCAGGCGGCTGCCGCGATATCCGCGATGCCGGCCAGGATACGGCCTTCGGGCGTGCTCATTCGGCTGCCACGACCCGCAGCGGGCTCGCCGGGCGGCGGACCTTGGCGAGCCGCGAGGCCAGCGCCAGCGAGCGCTCGATCACGATGTCATGCTGCTGGTCGATGGTGACGAGGTGATAGCTGTCGTCGAGGATCACCGCGTCGACCAGCCCGCCGAGCTTGCGCTGGACCTCGAAGGCGTTCGAGAGATCGGCGATATCGTCCTCGCGCGGATGGACCAGCAGGGCCGGGCATTTCACCTGCGATAGCTCGCGGCGGGTGACGGCGATCAGGTCCCACATCTCTTTCAGCGCGCCCGAGGGCGTGCCGAGCAGGCCGGCGGTCGAGCTGTCGCCGCTTGTCAGCGACGAGACCACCAGGGCGCGAGCGCGGGTGTCCTTCAGCCCGTAGGGCTCGCGCTCGACAAAGCTGTAGCGCCGCCCGAATGGCGTGTTGATGAACCATTTCAGCAGGAAGGCGTAGCGCGGGATCGACCAGCCGTCATACCAGAAGGTCGGCGCGTAGAGCGCGAGCCCATCGACCTCTTTCGGGCGCTGTGCCGCGACATGCATCGCCAGCACCGCCCCCATGGAGAGTCCGCCGACGATCACCGTGTCGCAAATCTCGCGCATGCGCTCGAGCTCATCGAACACGCTCTGCGTCCAGTCACGCCAGCCGGTGGCGAGGATCTCCTCCTCCCCGGCGCAATGCCCGGCAAGTTGCGGGCAGTGCACGGTATGGCCGGCGCGGTGCAGCGCACGGGCGACGAAGCGCAATTCGACCGGCGTGCCGCCGAGGCCGTGGATGAGCAGGAAGCCGGTCCGGTCGCCGGAGAGGCGGACGCTGAAGTCGCGAATGGTCATCGGAACATGTCCGTCAGGCTGTTCTGGCGACGATGATGACGCCGCAGGTGATCAGGAAGGAGCCGAGCCATTGCCGCCGGCCGACGCGCTCGCCGAGGAAGACGGCGCTGGCCAGGGTGATGGCGAGGAAATTGGCGCTGGCGATCGGGAAGGCGATTGAAAGCGGCACTTCGGCAAGGATGCGCAGCCAGATGAAGAACTCGGCGACATAGGTCGCGAGCCCTGCCGTGACCCAGCCGCAACGCGCCGCCGCCGCCGCCGTGGCCCGGAAATCGGCGCCCTGCGGCAGGCGGTCGGCGCCGATCTTGAAGAAGATCTGGCCGGCGACGTCGCAGATGACCGACAGCACGAACCAGAAGATGATCGTCGCGTTCATGACAGCACCCGCTGGAAGCAGTCGATCAGGCCCGCATTGACGCGGGCGTTGACGGAAAGTTGCTCGGGCGTCGGCGTGAAGCGCGGCGGATGGTCGAAATAGGCCAGCGTCGCACGGAACGGGTCGGTGAAGCGCGGCTCGGACCAGTCGCCGCAGACATCGGCGCCGACGATCCGGCGCTCGCTCGCAAGCCGCTCGACCGCCGCCAGCAGATGGCGCAGCGGCAGCTCGCCCTGATCCCAGTTGGTGCAGGCGTCGCCTGGCCCGAGCACGTCCTTGTCGATCGTCAGCCAGACGGCAGTGGTCGGAATCACCGCGATCAGCTCGTCGAGGAAATCCGACCAGTCCTCATCGGCGAGATTGCGCCAATGCAGGTGGCCGCTCTCCTGGTGGAAGCTCTCAGTCTTGCCATAGCGCCCCCAGACCCGCGACGGTTCATGCCGCCAGGGATAGAGCGCGATCCGCCCTTCGGCCACCGCCTTCAGATTGGCGAACTGCCATTCCGGGCGCACGAGATCGTCGCTGCACGGGCCGATCGTCACGACCTTATGGACCTGGGGCAACTCCAGCGCCCGGTTGACCCAGGCGCCGCAATTCACCGTCGCCGGGAAACTGACCCAGTCGGGGTGATTGTCGAAATGCACGACCGTGACCGGCTCCTCGACGCGGCTCAGCAGCACCGAGGTGACATGGTGGAAATCGCCGGAGCCGTAAAAGAAGACGGGCACGCCCTGCCCTTCGCCGTCGCGCTGCCCGAGGCGCTGCAGCAGCGCGGCCTTGGCCCGGCGACCGGCGACGATGCGCATGGCGCCGGCAAGATCGGCCGCGGCGATGCGCGCGGCCATGCCGGCGTCGATGCGCCGGCGCAGCGGCTCCTGCGCCGCCACGCTCCCGTCGAGGTCGATCACACGCAGGCGCAAAGGCCCGTCTCCACTGCTCAGGCGCTGGCGACGCGGGCGAAAAGCTGGTCGAGCAGCTCGATCGCCAGGTCGATCTCGGCATAGCTCATGGTCAATGCCGGCGCGAGGGTGATCACGTTCTTGTAGTAG
>PNLY01000067.1 GCA_013823325.1 Methylobacterium sp. | reverse complement strand
TCGCCTCGTCTGGGAGAAGCTGCGCGGCGCCGATGGCGAGGGCGACATGGAGGTCTTCGCCGCAGGCGTCATCGCCGGCGACGCGATCTTCTCCTTCTTCGACTCCGTGCTGAAAAACTTCAACAAGCCCTGAGGACGCAGGGCCCGGGCCGGCAACGGCCTGGGCCACTTACATCCGGAAGGACGCAGCCATGGCCAAGCTCGGCACCCTCACCATCGGCCAGGCGCCGCGCACCGACATCACGCCGATCCTCGATGCGGTGCTGGGCTCGGAGCTGCCGCGCCAGCATGCCGGCGTGCTCGACGGCCTGTCGCGCGCGGAGATCGACCGCGACTTCGCGCCCCAGCCCGGTGGCGCGCTCCTGATCACCAAGCTGCTCGACGGGACCTCCGTCGTCATCGACCGCGAGCGCACCGAGCAGGCGGCGCTGGCCAAGCTCGCCGCGCTCGAAGCGGCCGGCTGCAGCACGATCCTGATGCTCTGCACCGGGCATTTCGCAAAGCTAAGGACAAAGCGCGCCCGGCTGATCGAGCCCGACCGCATCTTGCCGCCGACAGTCGCGGCGCTGGTCCAGGAGGCGCAGCTCGGCATCATCGTGCCGCTCGCCGAGCAGATCGCCTCCGAGGCCGGGAAATGGGCGCCGCTCGCCCGCCCGCCGATCTATGCCGCCGCCTCGCCCTATGGCGGCGACGGCCTGACAGTCGCGGAGGCGGCCAAAGCCCTTGCCGAGCGCGGCGCCGACATCCTGCTGATGGACTGCATCGGCTTCGTCGAGCGCCATCGCCGGGACGCGGCGACTGCCGGCCTGCCGGTCATCCTGTCGAATGCGCTGATCGCCAAGATCGTCTCGGAAGTGGTTTGAGAGCGCAGTTTCAGCGCTCCCAAAGCCGCGTTATTTACCCGCCGGCGGTGTGCCGTGGGTGTGGAAACTCTCGATCGTCTTCAGCCCCCAGGCCTGACCCTTCTTCCGCTCTTCTTCCGTCCAGGTCACGGTCTGCCAGTCCGGGTCGAGGATCAGCCGCGCTCCGGCATTGGCGATCTCGACACGATTTCCGGCGGGTTCGTAGACATAGAGAAAGAAGGTCTGCTGCACCGCGTGCTTGTGCGGCCCGGTCTCGATGAAGACGCCGTTCTCGAGGAAGAGATCGGCCGCCTCCAATATGTGCTCGCGCTGGTCGACGGCATAGGTGACATGGTGGAAGCGCCCGCGCGCCGGCGTGTGGTCGCGGGTATAGGCGATGTCGTAGCTCTTGTTGTTGACGGTGAACCAGCAGCCGCCGACCTCGCCGGAATCGAGCACGATTTGCTCGGTCACCCGGCTGCCCAGCGCCTTCGGCATGAACTCCCGGATCGCCGCGACGTCCTGCGCCAGGAGATTGAGATGGTCGAGCCGGCGCACGGCGCAGCCACGGCCATGGTTGCGCTGCGCCTGGTTCTTCAATGCAGGTCGCTCCTTTTCGGGAGCGACGTATTTTTTGGTCTCGAAGTAGATCTCGAAGACATGCTCGTCCGGATCGCGGAAGCGATAGGCCCGGCCATGGCCGAGATCGCCCTCGCTCCAGCCAATGCCGCAGCCCATCGCCTCGATCGCAGCGACGCGGCGCAGGAGCGCCGCCTCGCTCGAGGCGCGATAGCCGATATGGCCGACACCGGTCGTCTTCGCCGCGGTGAGCTTCAGCGTGTGGAACTCGTAATCGTCCCAGGCACGCAGGTAGACGCTGTCGCCCTCGCGCCCGCTCTCCGTCAGCCCGAAGATCTCGACGAAGAAGTCGAGGCTCTCCTGCGGCTTGTTCGTGAAGAGCTCGACATGGCCGAGATGGGCGATGTCGAAGCAGGGCTCGCTGCTCATCCCCAGACTTCCCTTGCGACTTCGAGGATGCGCGAGAGCTTGGCCCATTGCTCGTCCTCGGCCAGGACATTGCCTTCCTCGGTCGAGGCGAAGCCGCATTGCGGCGACAGGCAAAGCTGCTCCAGGGCTGCGTATTTCGAGGCTTCCTCGATCCGGCGCTTGAGATTGTCCTTGCTCTCGATCTCGCCGAATTTCGAGGTCACCAGCCCGAGCACGACTTGCTTGTCGCCCTTGGGCAGGAAGCGCAGCGGCTCGAAGCCCCCCGAGCGGTCATCGTCCCACTCCATGAAATAGCCGTCGACATTGATCTCGTTGAAGACCATCTCGGCGACCGGCTCGTAGCCGCCCGAGGCGATGAAGGTCGACTTGAAATTGCCGCGGCAGGTATGGGTGGTGATCTGCATGTCGGCGGGCTTGGCCTTCAGCGCCGCGTTGAGCACGTCGCGATAGATGAAGACCAGCTGTTCCGGGTCGTCGCCGCGCTCGGCCAGCATCTTGCGCTGCTCGGGATCGCAGAAATAGGACAGGCTGGTGTCGTCGAGCTGCAGATAGCGGCAGCCGGCATCGTAGAAGGCCTTGATCGCCTTGGCGTAGACCTTGCCGAGATCCTCGTAATAGTCCTCGATCCTGAGGTAAGCGCTTGGATCGATCGCTTTGCGCCCGCCGCGGTAATGCAGCATGGACGGGCTCGGGATCGTCATCTTCGCCACGCGATCGGTCGTCGAGGCCAGGAACTTGAAATGCTGGAGATGCGGGTGGTCGTCCGGGAAGTCGAGCTTGCCGGTGATGCGGACCGCATGGCCCTTGGTGGTGACGCCCTTGAACTGGATGCCGGAATCGGTCTCGAAGCTGGTGACGCCGGAGAGGCCGTCGAGGAAGTCGAAATGCCAGAAGGCGCGGCGGAACTCGCCATCGGTCACCGCCTGCAGGCCGACCTCCTCCTGCTTGCGCACGAGCTTCCTGATTTCCTCGTCCTCGATCGCCGCCAATTCGGCCTGATCGATCTCACCGGCCGCATGTTTGGCGCGGGCGTCCTTGACCGGCGCACTGCGCAGCAGGCTGCCGACCATGTCGCCCCGGAACGGCGGCTTCTGTCTCTGGCTCATGGCGTTTCCTTTCTTCGGTTCAGTCGTTGGCTCAGGCGGCGGCGAGGCCGAGATGGCGCTCCAGCCGTGACGGGTCGGCAAGGAGTTCGGCGCTCCCCGCAGCGAGGACGACGCGGCCGCGCTCGAGCACGATCGCCTCGTCGGTGAGTTCGAGGATCTTGCGGGCGTGCTGCTCGATCACGATCGCCGAGAGCCCCTCATCGCGGACCAGCCGTTTCAGCGCCTTCAGCAATTCCTCGACGATGATCGGCGCGAGTCCCTCGGTCGGCTCGTCGAGCAACAGCAGCTTGGGATTGAGCATCAGCGCCCGGCCGATCGCCAGCATCTGCTGCTCGCCGCCGGAGAGCTGGTTGCCGAGATTGGCCTTGCGCTCGGCAAGGCGCGGGAACATCGCAAAGACGCGCTCGGTCGTCCAAGCACCGGGCGTCGCGACGGCGGTCAGATTCTCCAGCACGGTCAGCGATTTGAAGATGTTGCGCTCCTGCGGCACCCAGCCGATGCCGGCATGGGCGCGCTGCTCGGGCGTCGCCGTGGTGAGGTCGCGCCCTGCCAGCACGATCCGGCCGCCGCGGCGGCGGGTGACGCCGATGATGCTGTTGACCAGCGTCGTCTTGCCGACGCCGTTGCGGCCGAGCAGTGCGAGCGAACGGCCCTCCGCGAGCGAAAGATCGATGTCGAACAGCACCTGGGCCTCGCCATAGCCGGCGCTGAGGCGTTCGACCTTGAGGAGCTCAGCCATGGCCATGCTCCCCGAGATAGGCGGCGCGCACCGCCGGGTCACTGGCGATCTCGGCCGGCGTACCATCGGCGAGCAGGCGGCCATTGACCAGCACGGTGATCCGCGTCGCGAAGCGGAAGACGAGGTCCATGTCGTGCTCGATCAGCAGGACCGAGACATCGTCCGGCAGGCCGGCGACCGTTGCCATCAGCTCGCGGCGTTCGGCCTCGGGCACGCCCGCCGCGGGCTCGTCGAGCAGCAACACGCTCGGCCTCGCGGCGAAGGCGGCGGCGATCTCGATCTGGCGCTGCTTGCCATAGGGCAAGGTCGCGATGCGCTCGTCCATGATGTCGTCGAGCCGGAAGCGGGCGAGGATTTCAGCCGTCTCGGCAACGAGCTCGCCGTCGCGGTCGAGCGCGCGCAGAGTCTGCCGGCCCCGGCCGAGCCGCTCGGAAACGACGAGCGCGATCATCTCGACCGGCGTCATCGTGGCGAAGAGCTGGTTGATCTGGAAGGTCCGCGCCAGCCCGCGCCCAACCCGCGCCTCGCGGGGCAGCGTGGTGATGTCCTCGCCCATCAATTCGACCCGGCCGGAGCTCGGGCGCAGCACCCCGGTCAACTGGTTGACGAAGGTGGTCTTGCCGGCGCCGTTCGGACCGATCAGCGCGTGGCGCGCGCCCTTGGCCAGCGTGAAGTCGACATGGTCGGTCGCGGTGATGCCGCCGAAGCTCTTGCAGAGATCGAAGGTCTGGAGCGCCACGCTCATGTCGACGCCCTCCGGCCGAGGCGCGCGACACGGCCGACAACCGCCTTGATCCCGCCATGGATCAGTTCGCGGCCGCCGAGCACGAAGAGGACAAGGAACAGCCCGATCCAGAACATCCAGTATTGCGGCGTGAAGCTCGCGATCACGTCCTGCAGCAGCTTGAAGGCAACCGCGCCGATCAGCCCGCCATAGAGATAGCCGGCGCCGCCGATGATCAGCACCAGCATCAGGTCGGCCGAGCGATGGAAGGCGAGCACGTCGAGCGAGACGAATTGCGTGGTCTGGGCGAGCAGCGCCCCCGCCGCCCCGGCATAGGCGGCCGCGAGCGTATAGACCGCGACGAGCCGCCAGTGCAGCGGCACGCCCGAGGCGGAAGCGCGCAGCGGGTTGTCGCGGATCGCCCGCAGCGAAAGGCCGAACGGCGAGCCGACGATGCGGCGCGCCAGCACGAACAGCACGAACAGCACGGTGAGCGAATAGAGATAGGCGACGCTGCCGAAGATATCGAACTCGAACAGGCCGAGCACCGGCCCCATCATGATCCCCTGCAGGCCGTCGGCGCCGCCTGTGAGCCAGCCGAGCGAGTTGGCCAGTTCCCCCAGGATCAGCGCGACGCCGAGCGTCACCATCAGGCGTGTCAGGTCGCTGCCGCGCAGGATCAGCGGGCTGCTGATCAGCCCGAGCAGCCCGGCTGCGCCCATGCCGACCGCGAGCCCCGCCAGCGGATCGGCGCTGGCATGCTTGGCGAAGAGCCCGGCCGCATAGGCGCCGAAGCCGAAGAAGGCGGCATGCCCCAGCGAGACGATGCCGGCATAGCCAAGGATCAGGTCGAGCGAGAGCGCGAACAGCCCGAGGATCGCGATCTCGTTGAGGATCAGGAGCTGGCGTGGCAGCAGGAAGAAAGCCGCCAGCGCCAGGACCCAGAACACGATCTCGGCCGGATGCCAGCGCCGTGCGCCATAGAGCGAGCGCCGGACGCGCGCCTCGATGCTGTCGGCCTTCATGCCCGGCTCCTCGCGAAGAGCCCGTGCGGCCTTGTGATCAGCAGGACGACCATCAGCGCGTAGATGATGAAGGCGCCGAGCTGCGGCACGAGATACTTGCCGCCGACATCGGCGACCCCGAGCAGCATCGCCGCGAAGAACGGACCGGAGATGGTCGAGGTCCCGCCGACGGTCACGACGATCAAGAAGTAGATCATGAACTTCAGCGGGAAGGTCGGGTCGAGCCCCATCAATTCAATGCCGAGCGCGCCGCCGAGGCCGGCAAGGCCGGAACCAAACGCAAAGGTCAGCGCGAACAGCCGGTTGACGGGGATGCCGAGGCCGCGCGCCACCCTGGCGTCGTCGACGGCGGCGCGCAGCCGGCTGCCGAAGCGTGTGCGGGTGAAGCCCCATTGCATGGCGAAGGCGAGAGCGCCGCACAGCACGATGATGAAGAGCCGGTAGCGGCCGACGCCGATGCCGGCGAGATCGAAGCGCCCGCTCAGCCAGGCCGGCAGCTGCACGAATTGCTGGCTCGAGCCCATCAGGTAGTCGGCGCCGGCGACGGCCATGAACACCAGCCCGATCGAGAACATCACCTGGTCGAGATGGCTCTTGGCGTACATCGGCCGGTAGACCAGCCGCTCCAGCAGCAAGCCCGCGAGCGCAGTGGCGAGGAAGGCCGCCGGCAGCACCCACAGGAACGGCAGGCCGAGCCGCTGCATCGCCAGCACGGTGACATAGCCGCCGAACATGGCAAAGGCGCCGTGGGCGAGGTTGACGAAGTTCATCAACCCCATGGTCACGGACAGCCCGCAGGCCAGCACGAACAGGATCATGCCGTAGGCGACGCCGTCGAACAGGATGGTGAGCACGTCGGGTCCGCCCTGCCAGGCTTATTTCTTGGCCTTGGTCGGGTCCTTGACGTTCGGGATCGTCTCGAACTCCTGATTGTAGAGCTCGCCGTTCACGCGCTCGACCTTGCGGATGTAGACGTTCTGGATGATGTCGCGGGTCTCGGGATCGATCGAGATCGGCCCGCGCGGGCTCGTCCAGCTCATCCCCTTCATCGCGTCGACCAGCGCCTGCCCGCCTTCGCCCTTGGTCTTCTTCAGTCCCTCATAGAGCGCGTGCATGCCGTCATAGCCGCCGACCGCCATGAAGTTCGGGCGCAGGCCGGGATTGGCTTTCTTGAAGCCCTCGACGAAGGCCTTGTTCTCCGGGCTGTCATGCGACGCCGAATAGTGCTGGGCGGTGATGACGCCGAGCGCGATGTCCCCCATGCCGTTGAGGATGTCGTCATCGGTCAGGTCGCCGGTGCCGATGAGCTTGATGCCGCTCTTGTCGAGGCCGCGCTCAACGAACTGCTTCATGAACTGGGCCCCGACGCCGGACGGCACGAAGACCAGCAGCGCCTCCGGCTTGGCGTCGGCGACGCGCTGCAGGAAGGGCGAGAAGTCAGGATTCTGCAAGGGCACGCGGATGTTCTCGACCTGGCCGCCGCCAGCCTTGAACGCCTCGGAGAACGAGCTCTCGACATCATGGCCCGGGCCGTAGTCCGAGACGATGGTGATGACGCGCTTGGTGCCCTGCTTGGCGATCCAGGTGCCGAACGGCGCGCCGATCTGCGGCACGACCTGGCTGGTGCGGACGATGAAGGGCGAGCGCTCGGTGATGATCCCGGTCGCGGCCGCCATCACCACCATCGGCGTCTTCGCCTGCGTCGCCAGCGGCGCGGTCGCGAGCGCGAGCGGCGTCAGGCCGAAGCCGGCGATCGCGGTGACCTTGTCGTTGACGATCAGTTCCTGGGCGATGCGGCGGGTGACGTCGGCCGTGCCGGTGTCGTCCTTGACGATGAGCTCGACCTTCTTGCCGGCGACGCTCGCGCCCTTCTCCTGGACATAGAGATTGGCGGCCGCGGCGATCTGTCGTCCGGTCGAGGCGAACGGGCCGGTCATCGGCAGGATCAGGCCGATCTTGACCGTATCCTGCGCCAGGGCCGCGCCGCTGACCGAGGCGGCCAGCGCAAGGCCGAGCATTCCTTTGAGAACTGTCCTGCGAATGGTCATGTCGTTCCTCCCGAGAGTTGTGCCGATCCCCTTGCTGGGGCTTTCGTTGGATTATTCGTCTTCGTCGTCGCGATAGGTAAGGCCCGCCTTCGCGAGGCCGTCGCGCATAGCGTACATGTCCAGCCCGAGTTCGCCAGCCGCCAGACGTCTACGCTTTTCGTCTTCATTGGCCTCGCGCTTGCGGCCAGCGGCGGCGACAGCTTCGGCCTCGCGCCGCGGCACCACCACCACCCCGTCATCGTCGGCGACGATGACGTCGCCGGGGTGGATCAGCGCCCCGGCGCAGACCACCGGCACGTTGACGCTGCCGAGCGTCGCCTTGACCGTGCCCTTGGCTGAGATCGCCCGCGACCAGACCGGGAAGCCCATTTCGGTCAGCGTGCGGACATCGCGCACCCCGGCATCAATGATAAGGCCGATGCCGCCGCGCGCCTGGAGCGATGTCGCCAAGAGGTCGCCGAACATGCCGTCGGTATTGTCGGTCGTGCAGGCGACGACGAGCACATCGCCGGGCAGCACCTGCTCGATCGCGACATGGATCATCCAGTTGTCGCCGGGCTGGGCCAGCACCGTCACCGCCCCGCCAGCGATCTGCGCGCCGGCATAGATCGGCCGCATATAGGGTTTCAGCAGGCCGCTCCGGCCCATCGCCTCATGCGTGGTCGAGACGCCGAGCGCGGCGAGATCGGCCATCGCCGCGGCCGGGGCGCGCTTCCTGGTGCGGATGACGACGGGGTTCATGCCAGCGTCTCCAATGCTTCCGGGAAGAGGCGCTGATAGGCCTCGCCATAGGTCATCGCCTTGCCGGAGTTGCGCCCGCCCTGCATGCCGCGGTTCAGCGCGACGCGGGTGTAGTATTCCCAGAGATGCTTCTGCGCCGCGAGGATCTCGAACGCCTTGCGCTTCTGCTCCCAGACCTCGTCGATGTTGAGGATCACGTTCGGCTTGAAGTTGCACTGCTCGGGCTGATGCGGCTCGAACAGGAAGACCGGCGGGGCGGCATAGGCGCGGCCGGGATCGGGTTTGTGGCCGGCGGCCTGCGCAATGATGCGGGCCTCCTGGGCGAAGCGCGTCGCCTCGGGATGGTCGACATTATAGGGGTCTTCGAGCGCGTGGGTCAGCACGAAGCTCGGGTTCATCTCGTGGAAGATGTCGATGGCGCGCTCCAGCATCGGCTCGGTGGTGCGCAGCGGATAGTCGCCGGCATCCATGAACTCGATCTCGGCGCCGAGGAGCGCAGCTGCCGCCTCCGCCTCCTCGCGGCGCTGCGCCTTGACCTCGGCCATCTGCACGCCCGCTTTTTTCCAGGCGAACTGGCTCTCGCCGCGCTCGCCATAGGACAGGCAGAGGATCTTGACGCGCATGCCCCGTTTGGCGTGCAGCGCGATAGCTCCGCCAGCGCGCCAGACGAAATCGCCCGGATGGGCGGTAATGACCAGGCCTGTCTTCTGGGCGCTCATTACGTGCGCTCCTCTCTCACACTCTGCCGGCCGGCACGAAGGCCTGCCCGGCCATCAGGATGCGCGCGGTGCGCAGCAGCCCCGCCCGCTCAATCACCGGCTGCTCCGCGGTTCCCCCGACCGTCAGCGTCACCGTGAACTCGCCGGTCGGGTGCTCGACCGAAAGCGTCCGCTCGCGCCCCTCCGGCATCACCACGACGGAGGCTGCGGGCGAGCCAGGCAGCGCGGCCGCAGTCGCGACCGTCACCGCGGCGAAGACGCCGATCGAGGCATGGCATTCATGCGGGATGAAGCTGCGTGTGCAGATAGCACCACCGGCCTGCGGCGGCGCGACCAGCGCGATCTTCGGCACGACCTTCCTGGCGACGTCGCCGAGTTTCATCAGCGGCCCGGCCGCAAGACGGATGGCCTCGATCCTGGCCTTGAGCTCGACATCCTCGTTGAGCTGGTCGCGCGGCTCGTAGCCGGTGCGGCCGACATCCGTGGCCCGCATCACGACCACCGGCATGCCGTTGTCGATCAGGGTGCAGGGCACGCCCTCGATCACGTCGACGACGTTTCCGGTCGGCAAGAGCGCCCCGCAAACCGAGCCCTCGGCATCGAGGAAGCCGATATCGATCGGCGCCGAGGTTCCCGGCACGCCGTCAATGCGCGCTGCACCCTCGGCGCTCGCCTCGCCATCCGGCGTATCCATAGTGAGATCGGCGATCGTGCCGGTATTGATCGTCCGGACCCGCACCGTCGTGCGCGCACCGCTCGCCTTGACCAGTCCCCGCGCCAAAGCGAACGGCCCGATCCCGGCTAGGATGTTGCCGCAGTTCGGCGTCGTATCGACCGAAGCGGTCTCGACGCCGACCTGCGCGAACAGGAAGTCGATATCGCAGCCGGGCTCGTCCGACGGTGAGACGATCGCGACCTTGCTGGTGAGAGGATGGGCGCCGCCAAGCCCGTCGACCTGACGCTTGTCGGGCGAGCCCATCACCGCCAGCAGCAAGGCGTCACGCGCTGCGATATCGGCCGGCAGGTCGTCACGCAGGAAATAGGCGCCCTTGGAGGTGCCGCCGCGGATCAGCATGCAGGGGATGGCGCGCTGGCCCATCGCTCACTCCGCCGCCTTGATGCCAGCGCGGGTGATGACGTCGCGCCAGAGCGCCAATTCCGAGGCGATCAGCTTGCCGAAGCCCTCCGGCGTCTCCGGCCGGGCGATGGCGCCATCCTTGGCGAGCGCCGATGCGAAATCGGGCTGGCCGAGCAGCGCGTTGATCTCGCGGTTGAGCCGCTCGACGATTCGCGGCGGCGTGCGCGCCGGCGCCACCATCCCGTACCACTGCACCGCTTCGAAATCCGGCAGGCCGCTCTCGGACAGCGTCGGCAGATCAGGCGCGAAGCCGGCGCGCTCGCGCGCGGCGACACCGAGCACCCTGAGCTGTCCGCCTTCCGCAAGCGGAAGAACCGCCGGCCCGCCCGTCAGCGTGAACTGGATGTTGCCGGCGACGAGATCGTTCACCGAGGGCGCGGTGCCGCGATAGGGCACATGCGTCGCCTCGATGCCGGCGCGATGGCAGAAATAGGCGGTGGCGATATGGGCGGCGCTGCCCTGCCCGCCCGACGAGTAGTTCAGCTTGCCGGGGTTAGCCTTGGCGTAGGCGATGAACTCACTGAGCGTTTTCGCCGGGAGCTTCGGATTGATCGCCAGGATATTCGGCAGCATGGCGACGAGCGCGACCGGCTGGAAATCCTTGATCGGGTCATAGGG
This sequence comes from Methylobacterium sp., assembly GCA_013823325.1. Taxonomy (GTDB): domain Bacteria; phylum Pseudomonadota; class Alphaproteobacteria; order Rhizobiales; family Beijerinckiaceae; genus Allobosea; species Allobosea vestrisii. Next base: position 21,396 of record PNLY01000067.1, on the reverse strand, counting down.
CACATTGGCGTAGAGCGAGGGCGCGAAGGCGAGCGTGCCGATATGGCCCATCATCAGCGTGTGCCCGTCGGGCTCGGACTTCGCGACCTGTCCCGAGGCCGTCATGCCGCCGGCGCCCGGCCGGTTCTCGATCACGAAGCCCTTGCCGGGAATACTGCGCTCGAGCTTGTTGGCGATCAATCGCGCCAGCACGTCGGTGCTGCCGCCGGGCGTGAACGGTACGACGACTCGGATCAGCTGGCTCGGCCAGTCCGGCTCGGCCCGCGCCGGCATCAGCCCGGCGAAGCCGGCGAGCCCGAAGCCGGCGAGGACGGAGCGACGATCCAGCATCACCGGTTGCCCTCCTTGCGGCGCGCCCCGCGCAGCTGGGCCTCGGCGATCGCCTGGGCGAGGCCCGGGTGGAGATCGGCGACGCCGAGCATCTCCGCCGCCTCGCGCATCTCGGCCGAGCGGCGCACGCCATGGGTCGCGACCCGCTCGCGCATGTCGGCGGCGAGCGCGTGGAAGTCGATCGACGGGAAGGTCGCGTTGAGGCTGGCGAAGACCGGATCCTTGACGTCCCAGGCCTCGCAGGCGGCAGCGCAATCGACCATCAGCGCCTCCAGCCCCTTGATCACGATGGAGCGGCAGAGCTTCATCGCCGAAGCCCGGCCATAGACCTCCGACACCGGCGTCAGGTTCATGCCGAGCCCGTTGAGCGCCTCGGACGCGGCCTGCGCCTTGGGACCACCGCTGAGGATCGCGACCTTGAGGCCGGGCTTCAACACCGGCGCCATCACCGCGGCTTCGAGATAGTCGGCACCGCTTGCGGTCACAGCCTGCGCTGCCCGCTGCTTGGTCGAGGGCGCAGCGGAATTGACGTCGACGAAGGCCTGGCCGGGCTTCAGCCAGGCTGCGGCTTCGGTAGCCACCGCTTCGGCGCGGTCGGCAGTGACCGCCGAAAACACGAAGGTCGCGCCTGCGCAGGCTTCCTGCGCCGAGGACGAACAGGCGACGCCGAGTTCCTGCGCCGCCGCTTCGAGCCGGCTACCGGCCTCGCTGCCGAAGAGCAGGTCATAGGCACGAATGGCGATGCCTTCATTGGCCAAGAGGCCGCGCGAGAAGGTCTGGCCGACCTCGCCGAAGCCGATAAAGGCGATCGCACTCGTGTTGGCGCATGCCATGGCTGGCCTCTCCTCGCGCATTTCGTCCCGCAAGGAGGTTCGGTCAAAGCCATTCTGCCATCAAATGATAAGAATGCAGCGATTGATTACTTTTCTTCATCTCGCCGCGGCGCGATGCTGCGCTTCAACACCTGGCTCAGCAGCGCGATCAGGTCACGCGTCACCGGGCGCAGCGGCACGGATTTGCGCGTGATGATGCCGAGCGTGCGGGTCACGGCCGGCGAGCGCAAGGGAACGGCGACCAGCTCCCCGGCATCGACGACATCGAGCGAAAGCTGCGGCACCACGGCATAACCGATGCGCGAGCGCACCAGGCTGACCGCGGTGACGACGCGCTGGACCTCGTAGCGCCAGGTCAGGCTCTCGCGCCTTGCGCCGAGCGCATCGTCGATCAGGATGCGGTTGCCGGTCTCGGCGCTGATCCGCACCAGCGGCTCGTCCTGCAACTGCGCCCAGGTCAGCGAAGCCGCCTGCGCCAGCGGCATCGCGCGGTGGCTGACCAGAACGAAGGGCTCCTTGACCACCGGCTTCAGCTCGAGGTCCCAGCGATTGGCGGCGACGATGGTGACGCCGAACTCGGCCTCGCCCGACTGGACCTTGTCGGCGATCTCGGAGGCGGAGTTGTCGTGAATCCTGACGCCGACGCCCGGATGGCGCGCGGCGAAGGCGGCGATCACCGCTGGCATGCAATGGGCCGCCACCGTCGGCAGGCAGCCGAGCGAGACCTGCTCGTCGCCCTCGCGCAGCTCGACCCTGACCTCGTTGATGGCGAAGCCCAGGTCCTCGAAGATGCGCCGCGCCCGCGGCAGCAGCGTCGTGCCGGCCGCGGTCAGCGAGACCTGCCGTGTCGTCCGCAGGAAGAGCGGGGTGCCCAGCGACTCCTCCAGCTTGCGGATGCGGTGGCTGAGCGCCGTCTGCGACAGGTTGAGATGCGAAGCCGCTGCGCGAAAGCTACCGCGCTCGGCGATGCTGACGAAGGCCTGCAGTCCGAGAACGTCCACCCTCATCGGACCGCCTGCTCCTTGCCGGAGATGAGGTCGGCGAGCCGGACCAGCTCGGCCAAGGTCGCGGCGCCCATCTTCCGCATCACCTGGCCGCGATGGACCTTCACCGTCACCTCGCTGAGGCCGAGATCGGCCGCGATCTGCTTGTTGAGACGCCCTTGCGCGACGAAGGCGAGCACCTCCTTCTCCCGCACCGTCAGCGTCGCAAAGCGCTCTTTCAGCTCGGCGAGCGCCGCTTCGTCACGGCGCCTTGTGACATCGTTCTCGATCGCCACACGCACCGCATCGAGCAGGTCCTGCTCGCGGAACGGCTTCAGCAGGAACTCGACCGCCCCGGCCTTGATCGCCCGCACGGCCATCGGCACGTCGCCATGGCCGGTGAGGAAGACGATCGGGATCGGATCGTTCAGCGCGGCGAGCTCGGCCTGGAAATCCATGCCGCTCGGGCCGGGCATTCTGACATCGAGGACGAGGCAGGACGGCGTGTCAGGCCTCCGGGCCAGGGCGAACTCCCGCACCGAGGCAAACGCCGACACCGCATAGCCGACCGAGCGGAACAGGCTGTCGAGCCCTTCGCGGACGGAGAGGTCGTCGTCGACGACGAAGACGGTGGCTGGCTGCTTATCCATGCTGTCGATCCAATGCCGTGCCGGCAACCGGCAAGGTGAAGCCGAAGACCATCCCGCGCGGATGATTGGCGGCGGCATAGATCGTCCCGCCATGCGCCTCGACGATCGAGCGGCTGATCGCCAGGCCCATGCCCATCCCGCCCGGCTTGGTCGAGTGGAAGGCCTCGAACACCTGAGCGATCGCGGCCGGCGACAGGCTGACGCCGGTGTCGCGGACGCTCACCGTGATCGTGCGGCCATCGCTGGCGGCTCCGACCAGCAGGTCACGCGGCCCTGTCTCCAGCCCGCCCATCGCTTCGGCCGCGTTGATCACAAGGTTAAGCACCACCTGCTGCAGTTGGACCTTGTCGCCGAGCGGTCGCGGCAGGTCATCGGCGAGATCGGTTTGCAACGTCACGTGGTTTCTGCGCAGCTCGCCACGGGTCAGTGCCAGAACCTCCTCGATCAGCGCGACCAGATCGAGCCTGTCGCGAGAAGGCGGAGCCTTGGCCACGAGGTTGCGCACGCGGCCGATCACCTCACCGGCGCGGTCGGCATCGGCGACGACGCGTTCCAACGCTCGCCGAACCTCACCGGCATCCGGCGGCGTCGCCGCGAGCCAGCGCAGCGCGGCATGACCGCTGGCGACGATCCCGGCGAGCGGCTGGCTGACTTCGTGCGCGATCGAGGCGGTCAATTCGCCCATGGCGGTGACGCGCGCCATATGGGCGAGCTCGGCCTGGGTCTGGCGGACGCGCGCCTCCGCCGCCTCGATCCGCAAGGCGAGATAGGTGGTCGCGCCGATGGCGATCAGGCTGAGCGCTCCGTTCGCCAGGCCGGTCTCCTGGATTCCGCGCGGCGTCAGCAGATAGCTCAACACCGTCAGCAGCGCGCTGGCTGCGCCGAATGAGACGACAACAACGGGCCGGTCGAACCTGACCGAGATCAGGATCACCGCGACATAGAGGACGGCGACTGCAATCTCCAGGCTGGTGAAGGTGTCGGCCAAGAAGATCGCGGCTACCGTCGCGATCAGGCCGAGCCAGAGCCATGGTCTTTCGATGCGCATGCGCTCGCGATCGCGCCTCATGCCTAGCCCTTCGCCGCCGGCCCGCCTGATCGTCCGATCGGACAAGACAGGCCGCAGGCCAGTCTGTCCAGCCCGGGCGTCAGCTCGGATTGTCCAGCGTGAACAGGTCGGCTCCCTCGTCATAGGCGAAGTACTCGCCATAGCGGGCCCAGTTCGTCACCGCCTTCAATGTCGTCGCAGCGTAGTCCTCCGACATGTGATCCTCGAGCTCGTCGCGGAAGCGCGGCGCCGGTGCCTTGTGGCTGGAGCGCTCGTCGAGCACCCGCCTGATATGGGCGGCGAGCGGCACATAGGCCGCGAGCTGCTGGGCGAACAGGCGCTTGCGCCCATCGACATCGGCGTCGGCGAAACGCAAGCCGGCGGCGGTCAGCCTGATGTCGCCGCCTTCGAGATCGGCGAAGCGCAGCAGCTGCAGCGTCTCGGCCACCGGGAAGAGATCGTCGATCTCCAGATGCAGTTCGGCCGCGAGCGGCGGCAGGTCGGCCTCGCCCTTGTAGGGTGCGCCGGCGATGGTCTCGATCAGACCCGCCATCAGATTGGTCGAGACCCGCGGCAGCGCCATGGCGATGCCGGTACCAGGGAAGAAGCCGTCGCGCGCCGGCGCGCCGGCCTTCGCAGTCATCCGCGCATAGATGTCCTCGACCAGCGTGCGGAAGGCGGGATCGAGCCGGTTGCGCGGCTGCGGCAGCTCGACCCGCAATTCGGCGATGACGCGACCGGGGTTGGAGCCGAAGATCAGGATGCGGTCGCACATCAGCACGGCCTCCTCGATATTGTGCGTCACCATCAGGATCGCCTCGATCGGCATCCGCCCCTCGCACCAGAGGTCGAGCAGATCGGTGCGCAGCGTCTCGGCGGTGAGGACGTCGAGCGCCGAGAACGGCTCGTCCATCAGCAGAACCTTGGGGTGCACGACCAAAGCGCGGGCGAGCCCGACACGCTGGCGCATGCCGCCGGAGAGCTCCTTCGGATAGGCGCTCTCGAAGCCGTCGAGGCCGATCAGGTCGATCGCGGCGAGCGCGCGCTTGCGCCGCTCGGCCGGCGCGACGCCCTGCGCCTCCAGGCCGAGCTCGACATTCTCCAGCACGCTCAGCCAGGGGAACAGCGCAAAGCTCTGGAACACCACGGCGACGCCCGAGCTCGGCCCGGTCACCGTCCGTCCCTCGAAGGTGACGGTGCCGCCGCTCGGCTGGATCAGCCCTGCGATCGCCCGCAGCAGCGTCGACTTGCCCGAGCCGGAGCGGCCGAGCAGGCCGACGATCTCGCCGGGCCGCAGCTCGACATCGACCTTGTCGAGCACGACGAGCGAGCCGGCCGCGCCCTTGTCATAGCTCTGGCAGACCGCTTTGGCGCTGACGAGCGGGGTGGCCTTCTCGGCCTTGAAATCGCGGGTCGCGATGATCTCGTTCATGGCGGCATCCTCCTGCGAAAAGGGTCAGTCGAGGCGCATCCGGCGTTCCGCCATCACATAGAGCGGGCGCCAGAGCAGGCGGTTGAAGAGGGTGACGAAGAGCGACATGACGGCGATACCGAGCACGACGCGCGGGAAGTCGCCGGCCTCGGTCGCGTTGGCGATGTAGGCGCCCAGGCCATAGGCCTCGAGCTTGGTGTCGCCCCAGCTCGCGACTTCGGCGACGATGCTGGCGTTCCAGGAGCCACCGGACGCGGTCAGCGCGCCGGTGACGTAATAGGGGAAGATCCCCGGCAGCATGACGCGCCGCCACCAGGTCCACGAGCGCAGCTGGTAGACGCTAGCCGCCTCGCGCAGATCGGTCGGGAAAGCGCTCGCCCCGGCGATGACGTTGAACAGGATGTACCATTGCGTGCCGAGCACCATCAGCGGCGAGAGCCAGATGTCGGGGCTGGCGCCGGTCGCGACGATGGCGATCACCGCGAAGGGGAAGAGCACGTTCGCCGGGAAGGCCGCGAGGAACTGCGCCACCGGCTGGACGCGCTCGGCGACGGCCGGACGCAGGCCGATCCAGACGCCGACCGGAATCCAGATCACGCTGGCGACGGCGATCAGCAGGGTGACGCGCAGCAAGGTGACGAGCCCGCGCGCCAGCGGGTCCCAGGCATCGGACCAAGACAGGCTCCGCCCGAGATAGGTGATGGCGGTCCACATCGCCCAGAAGCCGAGCCCGAGGACCAGAACGAGCCAGACCTGGTCGAGCGCCTTGCTGGTCCCCGCACTGGCCTCACGGCGCACCGGCGGCGCATTGCGGAACCGCACCAGCAGCAGCCGGCCGCCGAGCCAGGCGAGCGGAGCCATCAGGCGCTTGAACAGGCGGGTGCGCCGGACGAGCGCATGCACCCAGGAGCGCGGCTTCTGCTGGCCGGCGGTCTGCTCGAAACGGAACTTGTCGGCCCAGGCGACGATCGGCCGGAACAGCAGCTGGTCGTAGAGGCCGATCACGATCGCCATCGCCAGCACCGCCCAGGCCACGGCGGCGAAATCCTGCTCCTTGATCGCGAGCGCCAGCCAGGAGCCCAGGCCCGGCAACTGCACCGTGGTGTCGCCGACCGTGATCGCCTCGGAGGCGACGACGAAGAACCAGCCGCCGGACATCGACATCATCGTGTTCCAGACCAGGCCCGGCATGGCGAAAGGCGCTTCCAGCCGCCAGAAGCGCTGCCAGGAGGACAGGCCGAAGCTGCGGCTGACCTCGTCGAGATCACCAGGGACGGTGCGCAGCGACTGGTAGAAGGAGAAGGCCATGTTCCAGGCCTGGCTGGTGAAGATCGCGAAGATCGAGGCGCATTCGGCGCCGAGCTGGCTGCCCGGGAACAGCCCCATGAAGAAGGTGACGGTGAAGGTCAGGAAGCCCAGCACCGGCACCGATTGCAGGATGTCGAGCGCCGGGATGATCACCATCTCGGCGCGCCGGCTCTTGGCCGCCAGCGTCGCGATGATGAAGGTGAAGACGAGCGAGGCGATGATCGCAGCGAACATCCGCATGGTCGTGCGCAGCGCGTAGTCCGGCAGCAGCATTGGATCGAGCACGACCGGCTCGGTGGCGAGGCCCGAAAGCGGCGCGCGCATCGCCGCTGCGCCGTGCAAGGCCAGCACCGCGAGCGCGGCCAGCAGTGCGAAAGCCGCCAGGTCGTAAAGATTGGGAAGGACGCGGCCGCGCGTCAGGGCGGCGAGCGCGCTGCGCCCGGTCTCGCGGTTTGTCAGGAACGCCATGATGGACCTCGGCGGAATGAAGGTGGCCGCCAGCGGCGGCCGGAACTTGCGGATTGGGCGATCTGGTCAGGCGGCGCGCCTGCGCCACGAGCCACGACTGCCATCCTCGTCGCGGCGCTCGCCGCCTTCGCTGCGCCAGCGACATTCCAGGCGGCCATCCGTCGCGCTGATGTGCCATTTCGCGACCAGAGTCCGCTTCGGCACGGCCATAAACATCAGCGCGCCGCTGCTCCGGTGCAGGCTCAGCCCGGCCGGCGCCTGTATCCGTGAGATTGCAGAATGCCGAAATGCGACGACGTTGTTCATGGCCCACCTCTTCGATCCCGGTGGGGCCGTCCGAGGAGCGAGCGCGCATGACGACACGCGCGGCAGCGATTGCTGCGCGCGATCGGTCGGCATGGCCACGTCGCTGCGACGGAAAGCCGGTAGTTGCGAGAGCGCTTCGCGGTCATTGCCGCGAAGACAAGGCCTCTCTGCGCCTCAAGGCGATGGCGATCAATCGGACGATGGGATCGCGGCCGATACCTTGGTATAGCTGCGACGGCCTCGCATCCGGCGGCTCTGGATCAATCGGCGCGGCCGCGGGCCTCGACCGGCCATTGCGCCACCAGATCGGCCCCGCGCACCACATGCAGGATATCGTGCAGGTTGATCGTCGGGTCGCAATGCGGGACCGTGCATTCGACCACCGTGCCGATCGGCAAGGTGCCCTGCCCTTCCGATGGCAGGATGCGGCCGAACTCGTCGCCGCACCATTCGATCCGGCCGACCAGTTCGCCGTTCAGGAACACGCGCGGAGGTGGCCCGTCGAGCGCAAAACTCTTGCTGCCGCCATCGGTGATGGCGAAGCCAAGCGAGCTGTGGCCGATCACGCTGACGGCGATTCGCAGTGCCGGCTTGAACTCCGGCCCGCCGCGGCCATGCATGTCGACGCTGCCATAGGCCTCGTCCATGAAGACATAGGAGCCCGCCTGGATCTCGGTCAACAACTGGTCTTCGCCGTCGAGGAGATGGCTGCCGGTGCCGCCGCCCGAAACGATCTCGGGCGCGAAGCCGGCCTCGCGCAGCGCCTCGATCATGGCAGCGAGCAGCCGGCCCATCTCCCGGTTGGCGATGCGGCGCGCGGCGAAATCGTCGATATGCTGGACGCGGCCCTGATAGGCCTGCACGCCGCGATAGCGCAGCCCATCCAGCCCGGAGACCAGCCGCGCCAACTCGACCGCCTCGGCCGGCGTCGCGACGCCGCTGCGCTTCAGCCCGACATCGAGATCGACCAGCACGTCGAAGACCGCGCCGTGCCGCTGCGCCGCCTCTGCGTAGGCGGTGGCGAGATCGGCGCGGTCGACCACGACGCCGATCCGCCCGCCGGCCGCCGCCGCGCGCGCCAGTGCGTCGATCTTCCTCGGACTCGCGATCGGGGCACTGAGCAGGAGGTCGTGCACGCCCCCCTCGAGCAGCGCCAGCAACTCGCCCGGCTTGGCGCAGCAATTGCCGAGCGCGCCGGACGCCATCTGCCGGCGGGTGATCTCGGCGCATTTATGCGATTTCGCATGCGGCCTGAGGTTCAGCCCGGCCTTGCGGCAGGTTTCCGCCATCAGCGCGATGTTGTGCTCGAACAGGTCGAGGTCGAGCACAGCGGCCGGCGTCTCCAGCCGCGCCCGGCTGCCAGGCTGATTGACGAGCTTTTCGTTGAGGGCAGCCGCACCGAACAGGGCCTTGCTCATGTCCTAGCCTCCGCAAGTTCGGCCCGCCGACGCATGGTGGCTGCCTGATCGATTGTTGCGCCATCGGCGGCGAAGACCACGCCGTAATCACGCGCGGCGCCCTCCGCCGTGACCTTGCCCTCGCGCAGATCGTCCTCGATGCGGATCGGATCGCGCCGCAGCACATCGCCATAGCCGCCGCCTCCGGCGCCGATCAGGCGGAAGACGTCGCCGGCTCGCGCCGTGAAGCTCTCCATCGGCATGGTCGGCAGGCTCTGCTCCGTGCCGTCGGCGCGGATCAAAATGTGAGCGGAGGGAGCGCCCGGGCTGCCACCCTCGAAGCCGAAGGGCGGGTGGTCGCGCCGGTCGCCGCGCAGCACGAAGCGGATCGGCGCGAGAAAGCGGAACTCCCGGATGAAGGAGAGCCCGCCACGGAACTCGCCGGGACCGCCGGTATCCGGCACGAGGCCGTAGCGCAGCACCTCGACCGGCATGTCGGCCTCGATCATCTCGACCGGCTGGTTGGAGAGATTGGCGGCGGGGTTGGAGATGCCCTCGATGCCGTCCTTGCCGGCGCGGGCGCCCCAGGTGCCGACCACCATCTCGTTGAGCACGAAGGGCCGCCCTTCATGCGTGCCGCCGGCGGCCAGCAGATAGGGCCCGCCCTCGGAGCCGCCCATGGCCCGTTCCGGCACGATCTGCGCGAGCGCCTGCATGATCGCATCGAAGACGCGGTAGCCGACGACGCCGCGAGCGCCGCAGGCGGCCGGATAGCGCGGATTGACCAGGCAGCCCTCGGGTGCGCGAACCGTGATCGGCCTGAGATAGCCCTCGCAATTCGGAATGTCCTGCTGGGAGAGGCAGCGTATCGCGCAGAAGGACGCCGATTCCGGCAGTGAGATCGGGCAGTTGATCGAGGCCGCGACCTGGTCGGCCGTGCCGGTAAAATCGATGTCGATCGTGTCGTCGGCGACGGTGACGGTCGCGACGATCGGCAGCGGCTGCGGGTTCTCGCCGACGCCGTCGATATAGTCGGTGGCGCGATAGACGCCGTTCGGCAAGGCCCGGATGACGTCGCGCATCATCGCCTCGGCGTGGTCGTGCAGCGCGTCGATATAGGCGTCGAGCTCCAGCGCGCCATAGCGGCCGATCAGCGTCTTCAGCCCCTCCTCCGCGACATTGCAGGCGGCGATCTGGGCCCGGATGTCGCCGAGGACCTCGACTGGCGAACGTGTGTTCGCCTCGATGATGCGGAAGACCGAGTCGACCGGCTCGCCGGCCTCGTAGAGCTTGAGCAGCGGCAGGCGCAGGCCTTCCTGCTGGATCTCGGTCGCGTAGATCGCGACCGAGCCGGGCACGATGCCGCCGAGATCGGTGTGATGCGCCACCGTCGCGGCGAAGCCTGCGAGCCGGCCGCCGACGAAGATCGGCTTCAGGATGTAGATATCGGGCAGATGCTGGCCGCCGGAGCCGTAGGGGTCGTTGGCGATCAGCACATCGCCCGGCTTCAGCCGGTCGCCATAGCGCTCCCTGACGAAGCCCATGATGCGCGGGAAGGAGCAGAGCTGGATCGGCAGGGTCAGACCCTGCGCGATCACCCGGCCCTTCGCATCGCAGAGCGCGGTCGAGTAATCCATGATGTCGCGCACGACGGGCGAATAGGCCGAGCGCATCACGATCAGCGCCATCTCGTCGGCGGTCGAGGCGAGCGCATTTCGGATCACCTCGAGGGTGATCGGGTCGATCTCGCGCATGCTCATGCAGCCTCCAGGGCGATGTCGATATTGCCGGCCTCGTCGAGCCTGGCGCTCTGGCCGGGGCCGACGACGCAGGTGCAGTCGTATTCCTCGATGACGAAGGGCCCGCGCCGGGCCGTGGCGTCGAGATCGGCCCGGCCAATCACAGCGATCGAGGCAGCGGATTCGCTGGCGTTGAAGGAGACAGCCCGGTCGGCCCGGCGCATCGGCGCTTCCGCGGCGAATTGCTGGCGCGGCGCGACGAGCGGCAGGCGCACCGTCAGGCGGGCATTGACGAGATGGACCGCGTCCTTCTGCGAGCGATGGCCATAGGTGCGCTCATGCTCGCGGTGGAACAGTTCGTTGAGCTCGGCGACGTCGAGGCGCCTCGCCGGCACCGTCAGTTCATAGGCCTGGCCGACATAGCGCAGGTCGGCGGCATAGCGGAATTCGGCCTGCGCGAGATCGTAGCCTTCGAGCGCGAGGATGCGGCGGGCATCGGCGCCAAGCTCGGCGAAGAGCTGCTCCAGCCCGGCATCGTCGAGCTCGCCCGCCCGCCGCCGCGACGGCCGCACGAATTCCTGCTCGACATCCGAGCGCAGCAGGCCGAGCGCGCTGAAGACGCCGGCGGCGCGCGGGACGATGACGCGGCGGATGCCGAGCGCATTCGCGACCTCGGCCGCGACCACCGGGCCGTTGCCGCCGAAGGCGACCAGGGTCGCCTGGCGCGGATCGCGGCCGCGATAGGTCGAGACCGCCTTGACCGCCCGCGTCATCGTGGTGACCGCCAGCGTCAGCACGCCGCGCGCCGTCTGCTGGAGGTCGAGCCCGAGCGGTCGCGCCACCTGGTCGTTCAGCGCGGCGCGGCCGGCATCGGCCTTGAGCGGAAAGCTGCCGCCGGCGAGCGCGATATCGTTGATGTATCCGAGCGTCAGGAAGGCGTCGGTCAGCGTCGCCTGCCGGCCGCCGAGGCCGTAACAGACCGGGCCCGGATAGGCTCCGGCGCTCTGCGGACCGACCGAGACCTGGTTCATCTTGTCGATCGCGACGATGCTGCCGCCGCCGGCACCGATCTCGGAGACGTCGATGAAGGGCATCTTGATCGGGTAGCCGCCGCCCTTGACCAGCTTGCTCGACAGGTTGATGCCGGCACCGACCTCGTATTCGGTGGTGCGGGCCGGCTCGCCATGCTCGATCAGCGCCGCCTTGGCGGTGGTGCCGCCCATGTCGAAGGAGATGATGCTGGGCTCGTCGCTTCCCGAGACCAGCCGCGCGCAGGCGATGACGCCGGCGGCCGGACCGGATTCGACGAGCGAAGCCGCCCGCTTGACCGCCGAGCCCAGCCGCATGATCCCGCCGCCGGAATGCATCATCTCGACCTGGCAGGTGACGCCGATCGAGGCGAGCCGCGCCGTCAGTGCACTGGCATAGTTGCGCACCACCGGGCCGATATAGGCGTTCACCACGACGGTCGAGGTGCGCTCGTATTCGCGGATCTCCGGCAGGATCTCCGAGCCGCGGCAGATATAGACGCCCTCGCCGAGCTCGGCGCGCAGGATGTCCTCGGCCTCGATCTCGTGCTGCGGATTGGCGTAGGCGTGCAGGAAGCTGACCGCGACAGCCTCGACGCCCTCCTCGCGGAAGCGCCGGGCGGCCGCGACGACATCCTCTCGCGAAAGCGGCACGCGTACCGAGCCGTCGGGCCCCAGCCGCTCATTGACTTCCAGCCGCAGGCGCCGCGCCGCCAGCGGTTTCGGCTTGTCGTATTGCAGGTCGTAGAGCACCGGGATGCGCAGGCGGCGCATCTCGAGCACATCGCGGAAGCCGGCGGTCGTCAGCAGGCCGGTGCGGGCGCCCTTGTATTCGAGGATCGCATTGGTCGCGACGGTGGTCGCATGCACGATGCCGGTGATGCGGTCGGGCGTGGTCTGGTAGTCCTCGACCAGCGCCTTCAGCGCCTGGGCGATGCCGCGGCTGTAGTCGTCCGGCGTGGACGGCACCTTGCGGGTCTCGATCAGCCCGTCGTCGCGCGCGACCACGACATCGGTGAAGGTGCCGCCGATGTCGATGCCGATCCGGTAGCTATGCTGCGCCATGGATGTCTTCCCGGGTTTCTGGAACCGCCACACCGGCGCGAACCGGCAACGGCGTGCGCCGGCCGGCGAGGCCCTTCGGCACGGCGGCGATGAGGGCTTGGGTGTAGGGATGCTGTGGCCGGTCGAGTATTTCGAGGCACGGCCCCTGCTCGACGATCGCGCCCTTGCGCATCACGACGATGCGGCTGCACAGCGTGCGCACCAGAGCAAGGTCGTGGCTGATGAAGACGAGGGTCAGGCCGAGATCGCGAGTGAGGCGCGACAGGAGATTGATCACCTGCGCCTGCAGCGAGACGTCGAGCGCCGAGACCGGCTCGTCGGCGATCAGCACCTCCGGCTTCATCGCCAGCGCCCGCGCCAGGCCGATGCGCTGGCGCTGGCCACCGGAGAGTTCATGCGGCAAACGCGGCCCGATCTCGGGACCGAGCCCGACCAGCGTCAGCAGATCCGCGATCTCGCTATCGCGCTGCGCCCTGGGCACGCCAAGTAGCGCCAGCGTCTCGCCAAGGCACCGCGCCACGCTCTTGCGCGGGTTCAACGCGCTGCTCGAATCCTGGAAGACCATCTGCACGCGCCGGCGCCACGACCCGGCATGGTCGCGCATCAGCTCCGCCATCGACTGGCCGTCGAGCAGAACCTCGCCGGAGGTCGGCCGCGCCAGCCCGACCGCGAGGCCGGCCAAAGTCGACTTGCCCGAGCCGCTCTCGCCGACGATACCCACAACATCGCCGCGCATGACGTCGAGGCTGACATCGTCGAGCGCGACGAGCCGGCTATCGCGTCCGAGCAGACGGTCGAGCAGCCCGCCTTGCGGGAAGGATTTCGAGACGCCGCGCAGCGACAGGATCGGGCCGGTCATCGCGGCCTCCAGCAGGCGGTGCGGTGGCCGGCTTCATCGATGAGCGGCGGCATCTGATGTCTGCAGCTCTCCGCAGCGTCAGGGCAGCGCGGCGAGAACGGGCAGCCTGCCGGCAGGCGGCCGAGCCGCGGCGGCGCGCCCTCGATCGCGGTGAGCGGGCCGACCGGGCCGGAGAGGCTGGGCACGCAGGCCTTGAGCAGGCTGGTATAGGGATGACGCGGCGCAAGCTCGATCGCCTCGACCGGGCCGTCCTCGACGACCTTGCCGCCATACATCACGACGACGCGGTCGACGATCTCGGCGACGAGCTGGAGATTGTGCGAGATGAAGACGACGGCGAGGCCGAGCTCGCGGCGCAGCTCGGCGATCAGGTCGACGATCTGGGCCTGGACGGTGACGTCGAGCGCCGTGGTCGGCTCGTCGGCGATCAGGAGGCGCGGCCGGCAGGCGATCGCCATGGCGATCAGGGCGCGCTGGCGCATGCCGCCGGAGAATTCATGCGGATAGGCGGCGAGGCGCCGGCCGGCATCGCGGATGCCGACGCGCTCCAGCGCCTCTGCCGCGATGCGCCGTGCCTCGGCTGCCGAGACGCCGCGATGGGCCCGTACGACGTCGGTGATCTGCCGGCCGATGGTCAGCGCCGGATTGAGCGAGCTTTGCGGGTCCTGGAAGACCATGGCGATGTCACGCCCGCGCAGCGCCCGCATGCGCTTCTCGTCGGCGGCGAGCAGGTCCTCGCCGTCGAAGATCACCTGTCCGCCAGTGGCGCGCGCCGGCGCCCCGAGCAGGCGCATCACCGCCAGCATGCTGAGGCTCTTGCCGGAGCCGGACTCGCCGACGATGCCGACGGCCTCGCCCGGTGCGACCGAGAAGTCGACACCGCGCACTGCCTCGATCATGCCGCCATCGGCCGAACGGAAGCCGACGCGCAGGCCCTCGACGCTGAGAAGGGTCGGGCTCATGCGACGAGCGTCCTGGCTTCGCTGCGCGGATCGAACAGCTCGCGCACCGCGTCGCCGAGCAGGTTGAAGCCGATCACGGTGAGCGAGATGGCGAGGCCGGGGAAGACCGGCAGCCACCATTCGCCGGAATAGATCGCGCTGCGGGCGTCCGAGAGCATGGTGCCCCAGCTCGGCTGCGGCGGCTGCACGCCGAGGCCGACGAAACTGATCGAGGCCTCGATGACGATGCCGATCGCAACCAGCAGCGTGCCCTGCACGATGATCGGCGACAGGCAGTTGGGCAGCACGTCGCTGGTCACGATGTCCCAATGCGAGGCGCCCTGCAGGAAGCGGGCGCGGACATAGTCGGCCCCGGCGATGCGCCTGGCGACGGCATAGGTGACGCGGGCGAAGACCGGCGAGAACAGGCAGCCGACGAGGACGACGATCTTGACTTCGTTCGGCAGGAGCAGCGGCCCCACCGGCAGCGGCCCGACGCCGAGGATGCCGACGATCGCGATCGCCCAGACCAGCAGCGGGATCGAGGCGACGCCGTCGACGATGCGCATCACCAACTGCTCTCCCAGCCCGCCCTTGTAGGCAGCGAAGATGCCGGCGGAGACGCCGATCAAGGCGCCAATCAGCACCGCGCCGATCCCGACCGAGAGCGAAGCGCGCGCGCCGAACAGGATGCGGCTGAGCACGTCGCGGCCACCCTGGTCCGTGCCGAGCCAATGACTTGCATCGGGCGCGGCGAGCCTGTCCTCGATATTGAGCGCGAGCGGGTCGTAAGGCGCGATCAGAGGCGCGAAGATCGCGGCGAGCACGATCAACCCGACGATGCCGGCTCCGAGCCAGCCACTCCAGTCGAGGCCATGAAGGGCTTTGCGCAGATTGCTCATGCCGCCGCCCTCTGGCGCGGATCGAGCACGCGGTTGATCAGGTCGGCGCCGAGATTGGCGAAAACGAAGATCGCGGTGAACAGGAAGACGATCCCCTGCAGCAGCAGGAAGTCGCGCTGCGAGATCGCGTTCAGCAGCGCGCGCGACAGGCCGGGGATGTTGAAGACCTGCTCGATAATCAGCGCCCAGCCGAACATGTAGCCGAAGGAGAGCGCGGCGAGGTTGACCACCGGCGGCAGCGCGTTGACCAGCGCGTAGAACACGACCTGGCGGGAGGAGAGGCCCATGGCGCGGGCGGTGCGGACATAATCGCCGCGCAAGCTCTCCTGCAGGCTCGCCTGCGTCATCCGCGCCAGCACGGCGATGTAATAGACCGCCAGCGAGAGCGAGGGCATCAGGATGCTCTGCACATGCAACGCAAGGCCGGCCGCGAGCGGGACATAGCCGCCGGGCGGCAACAGGCGCAGGTCGACAGCAAGGAAACGGATCAGCACGATGCCAAGCCAGAAGGCCGGGATCGACAGGCCGAGCACCGAGGCGAAGCGGCTGACCCGGTCGAAGGCGCCGCCCGGCTTGAGCGCCGCCAGCACCCCGATGCCGATGCCGAAGACCAGCGCGATCAGAAAGGCGAAAAGCACGATCGCCAGCGTCACCGGCAGCGCATTGACGATCTCGGCCGCGACGTCGCGGCCGGTGACGAAGGACTTGCCGAAATCCCCGCGCAAGATGTCGCCAAGCCAGGCGACGTATTGCGAGAGAAAGGGCCGGTCGAGGCCATGCGCCTGCTCGAACTGCGCGATCTGTTCGACCGTCGCATCGGCCCCGAGCACGATCCGGGCCGGGGAGCCCGGACCGGACCGCGTCAGCGCGAACAGCGCGAGGCCGACGAAGAGCAGCGTGCCGATCGAGGAGACGATGCGGCCTGCGACGAGGCGGAGCATGGCGGGCTCGCTCAGACCTTGATTTCGCCGGGGGCGATGGTCAGGCCCTGGTTGACCTTCACATCCTGCAGCGCTTGCCGCCAGAGATTGGAGGCGTGGACATAGCCGAGCACGCCGATCGGCGCATCGCGGGCAGCGAGCATCTGCAGCTTGCCATAGAGCTCCTTGAGCTTGGCTTCCTCCGTCTCGGCGAAAGCTGCTGCCAGCGTCTGGTTGAACTCGGGATTGTTGTAGCCCGTGCTCTTCGACAGCACCTGCTCCGGCGTCAGGCAGACCTGCATGATATAGCTCGGCTCCCCCGGCGACATGAAGACCTGCAGCGCCGCCTGGTGTTCGCCGCGGATCGCCTGCTGGATCAGCACCGAGAACTCGTAGACCTTGAGATTGACCTTGATGCCGATCTTGGCGAGCTGCGCCTGCACGAAGATCGCCGCATCCTTGGTGTCGAGCAGATAGGGCTCCGCCTGGATGCTGAGGTCGAATTCGGCTCCCGTGGCATATTTCGACTTGGCGAGCAGGGCTTTCGCCTTGTCGAGGTCAAAGCCGAGCTCCTTGTCGGCCTCGGCATTGAACCACCAGCCGCGCGCCGGCGCCGGCACGGACGAGGGGTCGAGCAGCCCGTAATAGACCTTCTCGCCGATCGTCTTGCGGTCGATCGCTGCGGAGACGGCCTTGCGGAAGTTCACGTCGTCGAACGGGGCTTTCAGGTTGTTGGTGTACATCAGCAGCGCGCCGCCCAGGGTCGGACGCGAGGCGCCGGCGATGCCCGGCATCGTCTTCAGCCGGCTGAACTCCCGCGGCGGCGGGGCGCTGATCAGGTCGACCTGGCCGGTGAGCAGATAGGCGACGCGGGTCGCATCCTCCGGGATCATCTTGACGACGAGCCGGTCCCAATGCGGCAGACCCTTGCGCCAGTAGGTCGGGTTCTTCTTGAAGCTGATATAGTCGTTCGGCTTCCACTCCTCGAAGACGCCGAAGCCGGTGCCGACACCGGCGGGCTTCGACTTGAAATAGTCGTCGCCATGCTCCTTGCGCGAGCCCGCAGGGTAGATGCCCATGTACTTGGTCAAGAAATACAGCCAGGGGCCGTAGGGCTCCGACAGCTCGAACTGCACCTTCAGCGGGTCGAGAACCGTGACCTTGGTGATGCGGGTGAAGAGCGAGCGGCGCGCCGCCTTGTTGGCGGGGTCGAGCAGATAGTCGAAGGAGTATTTCACGTCCTCCGCGGTCATCTTCTTGCCGTTGTGGAAGGTGACGTCGTCGCGCAATTCGAAGGTGTAGGTCTTCTTGTCGGCCGAGATTACCGGCAGGGCCTTGGCCAGCTGCGGCTTCAGCACGCCGTCGACATCGTATTCGACCAGGTTCTCGAACACGGTCTGGCCGAGCACCATGGCGTCGTGATTGAGCTGGTTTATCGGATCGATCGTGATCGGATTGCTCGGCAGGACGATGGTCAGCGTCTTGCCATTGTTCGGTTGGGCATGAAGCAGGCTCGCGGGCAAGAGGCCGCCCAGGGCGCCGCCTGCTGCGGCTGCGAGAAACGCACGGCGATTTGTCGGCACGGTCAGCATCGGAGTCCCCCTGTTTTATTGGCAATGCCTTGGCGGCGCCGGAGACCGGCGCCGCGCCGAACGGGGGGAAAGCTAGAGCGCCGAGACGACGAATAAAAATAAGAAGTGCTTGCCGCTCGATTGTCTGCGGCTATCATCTTGGCGATGCGGTATACCTTCGGTCAGGCGGAAGCGTTCTACTGGGTCGCCCGGCTCGGCGGGTTCCGCGCCGCTGCCCAGCATCTCAATCTCTCACAGCCGACCGTCAGCCTGCGCATCAAGGAGCTTGAGCGCATCCTCGGCGGCGAGCTCTTCGACCGCTCGCTCTACCGCCCGGTGCCGACGACGCTCGGCAATGCGATCTATGCCGATGTCGAGCGCATGCTGGCCCATGCCGAGCAGGTGCAGCGCCACAGCAAGGACGGCCTGCGCGGCAGGAGCCTGCTGCGCATCGGCGCCGCCGATTCCTTCGCCGCCGCCATCCTGCCCGCCCTGCTTGCCCAGCTGGCGCGCCGCCATGCCGAATTGCAGGTCGACGTCACCGTCGATTTCAGCACGAAGCTGGAGCAGTTGCTGCTCGACCGCTCGATCGACATCGCCTTCCTTTCGCAGCCGCGCGCCCATGACGGGATCACCATCGTCCCGCTCTGGCTGATCGATCTCGTCTGGGTGATCGGGGAGGGCCTGTCCTTCGTCGGCAACGTCGCGACGCCGGAGAACCTGGTCGACCTGCCGATCTTCACCAACGGCTCGCCGTCCGGCCTGTTCACCACCATCCAGATGTGGTTCGGCGCGCACGGGCTGAAACCGCGCCGCCTCAACACCTGCAACCCGCTGACCGTGATCGCTCGGCTCGCGAGCGCCGGCACCGGTGCTGCGATGATCCCGCGCGAGATGATCCATCTCTCCGGCGAGAAGCTGGCGCTGCGCGTGCTCGAAGCCGAGCCGCCGATCCCCTCGCACAATCTGTGCGCAATGTGGTGGAACAACGAATCTGCCGACGAGTGCGGCTATCTCGCCAATCTGGCACGCGAAATCGCAACGGGTTGACGCAAGGCCATGCCCCTTATCGAGCGAAATGCCGGAATTACGGCCGAAACAGGGCATAGCCGCCGGGCCGAGCATGCATTAGGCTCCCCCCGGGCCACCTCATAATAGGCCAGCTAAAACAGGGGAATATGATGGACGAGCGTACGCTGAGCGGCTTGATCGAGAACGTGAAGGATGGCGCGATCTCCCGCCGCTCCTTCATTCGTAGACTGGCTGCCGTCGGCATCACGGCGCCGATCGCCTCGCAGATCCTGGCCTGGAACGACGTCGCGATGGCGCAGGCCTCGCTGCAGTACAAGCCGACCAAGGCCGGCGGCGGCGGGCCGCTCAAGATCCTGCTCTGGCAGGCGCCGACGCTGCTCAACCCGCATTTCGCCAGCGGCACCAAGGACCAGATCGCCGGGCGCATCTTCTTCGAGCCGCTCGCCGGCTGGGACAAGGAGGGCAACCTCACCCCGCAGCTCGCGGCCGAGGTTCCGACCCGCGCCAATGGCGGGCTCTCCGCCGATGGCACCGTCGTGACCTGGAAGCTGAAGCAGGGCGTAAAATGGCATGACGGCAAGCCGTTCACCGCCGACGACGTCGTCTTCACCTGGGAATATGCCGCCGATCCGGCGACCGCCGCCTACACCACCGGCTCCTACACCAACATCAAGGTCGAGAAGGTCGACGATCACACCGTCAAGGTGATCTTCAAGGAGCCGACGCCGTTCTGGGCTGATCCTTTCGTCGGCGTCGTCGGCCAGATCCTGCCGAAGCACCATTTCGGTGAGTACAAGGGCGCCAAATCGCGCGAGGCCCCGGCCAATCTCAAGCCAGTCGGCACCGGTCCGTACAAGTTCGTCGACTTCAAGCCGGGCGACATCCTGACCGGCGTGCGCAACGAGGATTACCACGTCAAGAACCAGCCGCATTTCGACACGATCGAGGTCAAGGGCGGCGGCGATGCCGTCTCGGCGGCACGGGCCGTGCTGCAGACCGGCGAATTCGACTATGCCTGGAACCTGCAGGTCGAGGACGAGGTCCTGAAGAAGATGGAGACCGGCGGCCGCGGCAAGGTCAGCGCGGTCGCCTCGGGCGACATCGAGTTCATCATCCTCAACACCACCGATCCGTGGACCGAAGTCGACGGTGAGCGCTCCAGCGTCAAGACCAAGCACCCGACCCTGTCGGATCCCAAGGTGCGCGAGGCGATCAATCTGCTGATCGACCGCGATTCGATCCAGAAGTTCATCTACGGCCGCGGCGGCACCGCGACGGCGAGCTTCGTCAACGAGCCCAAGCAGTTCAAGTCGCAGAAGCTGAAATACGAGTTCAACATCGAGAAGGCCAACAAGATCCTCGACGAGGCCGGCTACAAGAAGGGCTCGGACGGCATCCGCGAGAAGGACGGCAAGAAGCTCAAATACGTCTACCAGACCTCCATCAATGCCCCGCGCCAGAAGACGCAGGCGATCATCAAGCAGGCCTGCCAGAAGGTCGGCATCGACCTCGAGCTGAAGTCTGTCACGGCGTCGGTGTTCTTCTCCTCCGACGTCGCCAATCCCGACACCTACACCAAGCTCTATGTCGACATGGAGATGTATACGACGACACAGCCGCAGCCCGATCCGGAACGCTTCCTCAACCAGTTCGTCTCCTGGGAGATCGCCAACAAGGAGAACAAATGGCTGGGCCGGAACGTCTCGCGTTACTCCGACCCGGAAGCCGACAAGGCCTACAAGGCTGCCCAGAAGGAGCTCGACCCGGCCAAGCGCGCTGCGCTGCTGATCAAGGTCAACGAGATCTTCTGTGAAGCCAATGTGATCCTGCCGCTGCTCTCGCGCACCCGCGTCGCTGCCTCGGTGACCAACCTGATGCACGATCACAGCGGCTGGGACGTCGACACCTGGAACGTGGCTGCCTGGTATCGCAGCTGAGGTTGGCTAGGGCGCTCGGGGACGGTTGATGCCGTCTCTGAGCGCCCGCTGCCGCTTCCGCGCGAGCTGACCCGGCCCGTTGGTGTCTCATCGCCATCAGGCTCGTACGGCTCGCTTTAGCGACACCCCGCTTCACGGGAATCCTTGATGGCGACTTATCTTCTGCGGCGATTGCTGATCGCCATACCGAGCCTGCTCGGCATCAGCCTGATCCTGTTCACGGTCCTGGCGCTGGCGCCGGGCGATCCGTTCTCGGAGATGGCGACCAACCCCAACGTTCCGCCCGAGGTGCGCGAGGCTCTGCGCGCCAGCTTCGGCCTCAACGACCCGATCATGGTGCGTTATCTGCGCTGGCTCGCGGCCATGGCGCAGGGCGACTGGGGCTTCTCCTTCGCCAGCCGCATCGATGTCGACACCCTGATCATGCAGCGCGTGCCGACCACGCTCTTCGTCGTCGGCACCTCGCAGATCCTGGCGCTGTGTATCGCGCTGCCGGTCGGCATCTATGCGGCGACGCGGCCCTATTCGGTCTTCGACCAGATCGCCAACACGTTGGCCTTCGTCGGCTTCTCGCTGCCGACCTTCTTCACCGGCCTACTCCTGATCCTGCTGTTCTCGATCAAGCTCGACTGGTTCCCCTTCGTCTA
>PNLY01000066.1 GCA_013823325.1 Methylobacterium sp. | reverse complement strand
GAACCTGGCTGATCTCGCCGCGCACGCCGAAATCTTCCAGCACGCCTTCGAGCAAGGTGGCGTTCTGCTCCAACGCGTCGGTGGAGATGGTGTTCGCCAGGATCTTCTTGGGCTCGGCGAGATAGGTCAGTGGCGGCAGCTCGAAACCTTCGCGGTCGAGCAGCGAGGGCTGGGCCTCGCGCGACAGGCGTTTTCCCGGCTTGGGTGCACGTACGGGCGCTGCGACGCGCGGCGCATTGAGATCGCGCAGGTCCTGTGCCTCGAAGGGCTCGTCATCATCGTCATAGGCCGGACGGGCAGCCGGGGCCGGCCTGGCGGCGGGGCGCGCGAGCTCGGGCGCGACGACGGGGGACCGGTAAGCTTCCGGATCGCCGGTGAAATTCGGCTCGCGGCGGACGCGCCCTGCCGGAACCGGCGTGGGCATCGCGCCGGCACTGGCGGAGGCCGGCTGGGGCGGGCGTGGCAGACGGCGCAGGATCGCGCTTTTCAGCGCCATGGCGCCATGGGCGATCCAGCCGATCAGGATGACGGAGAAGCCCGGTTCGTCGTCGCGGCGCTCCTCGCCATCGGTGAAGGCCTCGTCCTCCTGGTCGGGATCGGGGTCCTCGTCGGTGACGAAGCCGAACCCGGCCGCGGCGGTGACGGAGAGGATGGCGATGCCGGCGAAGACGAAGGCGACGAGGCCGCCGAGTGCGGTGCCGCCGAGGCCGACGATATTGCGGGTGCCCTGCAGCAGCGCATCGCCGATCACGCCGCCCATGCCGGTCGGCAGCGGCCAGCGCGGCGTCGGCGGCAGGGCGCTCGCCACTGCGGCGGTCGAGACGATGCCGACGACCCAGAGCACGAGCTTGAGCGCGCTGCGATCGAAGAGATGGAAGCGGATCAGCCGGAGCGACCAGAGCAGCGGCGGCAGCAGCAGCGCGACGACGCCGAGCCCGAGCAACTGCATGGCAAGATCGGCGATCATCGCGCCGGGGCGGCCAAGCAAATTGTGTACGGTGCCGCGCGTGGCGTTGTTGAGACTGGGATCGTCGACCGACCAGGTGGCGAGGGCGACTGCCACGGCGACCATCAGCGCGAGCATTGCCATGCCGCCGATCTCGGCGGCGCGGCGCGACAGGAACTCGCGCACCGGATCGGGCAGGCGGTCGATCAGCGATGAGGAGCGTCGGATCGTGCGCATCGGGCCGTGTCTGCGGGCATCGGGAAGGCGGCAAGGGCCACCTGTCGAACCGGCAGGTTAGGAAGGTCCGGTTAAGGCCCGCTTAACCTTGCACTGCCGCCGCGCGCTGTCAGCAGCGCGAGGAACGTTGGTCCGGCCGCCGCATTCTTCGAGTAGCTACGGCAAGGAGGGCAACATGGCCGATGACGATGGCAAGATTGCGAGAATTGCCCGGATCTGGCGCGGCCGGACCGTGCCGGAGAAGGCGGACGCCTACGCGGCTTATTTGCTGGAGGTCGGCGTCAAACCGCTGGCGAAGAAGGCGCTCGGCGCGCAGATGTTCCGCGAGGACCGTGAGACCGAGAGCGAGTTCGTGACGATCTCCTACTGGGAGAGCGTCGAGGCGATGTCGCGCTTCGCCGGGCCGGATCCGCGCAGGATCCATCACCTCGAACGCGACACCGAGTTCCTGATCGAATTGCCCGAGACGGTGCAGGTGCTGGAGATCGTGCTCGACCGCGCCGAGAGCCGTGATTGAAGCGGTCAAAGAAAAACCCCGGCGGTGTCCCGCCGGGGCGATGAGGCTCGAGGGATACCCTCGGCTCAGTCGTGATAGGCGCGCTCGCCATGTTCGGCGATGTCGAGGCCCTCGCGTTCCTGGTCGGGGGCGACACGCAGGCCGACGATGACGTCGACGATCTTGTAGAGGATCGCCGAGCCGACGCCGCTGAAGACGAGCGTGAACAGCACCGCCTTGAGCTGGGCCATGAAGGCCGTGCCGAACTCGTAGGTCGCAGCGACCAGCTCGCCGGGCTTGGTCGAATAGTCGGGGATGCCTGCGCCCCCGAGCGCCTGGTTGACCAGGATGCCGGTGGCCAGCGCACCGATGATGCCGCCGATGCAGTGGATGCCGAAGACGTCGAGCGAGTCGTCGTAGCCGAGCGCATTCTTCACGGTCGAGCAGAAGACGAAGCAGACCGCGCCGGCGACGAGGCCGAGGACGATCGAGCCCATCGGGCCGGCGAAGCCCGCGGCCGGGGTGACGGCGACGAGGCCGGCGACCGCGCCCGAGACCATGCCGAGCATGGAGGGCTTGCCCTTGGCGGCCCATTCGACGAACAGCCAGGCGACCGCCGCCGCCGCCGTGGCGACGAAGGTGTTGATCATGGCGAGCGCGGCGGTGCCGTTGGCTTCGAGATTGGAGCCGGCGTTGAAGCCGAACCAGCCGACCCAGAGCAGAGCGGCGCCGATCAGCGTCATGGTCAGCGAGTGCGGCGCCATCAGCTCCTTGCCGAAGCCGATGCGCTTGCCGATCAGCATGCAGCCGACCAAGCCCGCGATACCGGCATTGATGTGAACGACGGTGCCGCCGGCGAAATCGAGCGCGCCCCATTTGAACAGCATGCCGGCATCGGCATTGACCGCGTCGAGCGCCGCCTGGGCCGCGGCCTTGCCGTCGGTGCCGGCCTCGGCGACCGCCTTGGCGGCGTTGCCGACCGCATCAGGCCCGCCCCAGTACCAGACCATGTGGGCCATCGGGAAATAGATGAAGGTGACCCAGAGCACGATGAAGAGCAGCAGCGCCGAGAACTTCATGCGCTCGGCGAAGGCGCCGACGATGAGGGCCGGCGTGATGCAGGCGAAGGTCATCTGGAAGGCGATGTAGACGTATTCGGGAATGACGACGCCGTTGGAGAAAGTGGCCGCGACCGAATTGCCGTCGACGCCCTTCAGGAAGGCCTTGGAGAAACCGCCGACGAAGTCGTTGAGGCCGCCGCCATTGGTGAAGGCGAGCGAATAGCCGAAGATGATCCACATCAGGCTGACGATGCAGACGATGGCGAAGACCTGGGTCAGCACCGAGAGCATGTTCTTGGAGCGGACGAGGCCGCCATAGAACAAGGCGAGGCCGGGCACGGTCATGAGCAGGACGAGAATCGTCGAGCTCATCATGAAGGCGGTGTCGCCCTTGTTGGGCACGGGGGCGGGCGGCGCGGCCGGAGCCTGCGCCAATGCGGCGCCGGCCATGGCCGCGAGCATGAGCCCGACCAGCCCGGCCCGGTTAAGGGTCTTGTTGTTCATCGTGACACTCCTGGGAAGGTCGGGGATCAGAGGGCGTCGCCGTCGGTCTCGCCGGTGCGGATGCGCACGGCCTTCTCGATCGAGGAGACGAAGATCTTGCCGTCACCGATCTGGCCGGTGCGGGCGGCAGCGGTGATCGCCTCGATCACCCTGCCGACGAGATCGTCGGTGACGGCGACCTCGATCTTGATCTTGGGCAGGAAGCTCACGGCGTATTCGGCGCCGCGGTAGATTTCGGTATGGCCCTTCTGGCGGCCATAGCCTTTCACTTCGGTCACGGTCAGTCCGTGCACGCCTATGGCGGTGAGCGCGTCGCGCACCTCCTCGAGCTTGAACGGCTTGATGATGGCCATCACGATCTTCATGGCTGGGTTACCCCCGCTTGTGCGCCGTCGGACCGCGATCCAAGCGACGTCGTTGCGCCTCTCGCGCCCTTTGCGGCAGGCGCGTCGGAGGAAGCCTTTCAAACCGCGTGCCAACCGGCGGATGTGGCGCGCGAGCGGGCAATGCCGCGATTCCGCCATGATCGGGCGGAGGCCGGCGGGCCAAAATGGCCAATAATTAGGCAGATGCTGCGAAAGTGGGCGGGACTCGCTCAGGCGCGGTCGGGCCGCGGCCGGATCAGCCCTTCCTGCGCCACCGAGGCGACGAGATGCCCCTGACGGTCGAAGATCAGCCCGCGCGAGAAGCCGCGTGCACCCGAGGCCGAGGGGCTGTCCTGAGCATAGAGCAGCCAGTCATCGGCCCGGAACGGGCGGTGGAACCACATCGCATGGTCGAGACTGGCGCTCTGGATGCGACGGTCGAAGACGCTGGTGCCATGGGCGATCAAGCTGGAATCGAGCAGCATCAGGTCCGAGGCATAGGCGAGCACGCTCTGATGCAGCGCCAGCTCGTCCGGCAGCGTCTGCGCCGCCTTGACCCAGACGTTGAATTTCGGCTCCCGGGGAGCATCCGCAGCGTAGCGGCTCAATTCGACAGGGCGGATGTCGATCGGCCGCTCGCGCCGGTAATAGGCGCGCACGGCCTCTGGCATGTGCGGGAGCACGTCGCGCTCCATGCCGTCCCGGTCGGGCAGCTCCTCGGGCGCCGGGACCACCGGCATCGGCATCTCATGCTCGTAGCCGGGCTCGGCGATCTGGAAGGAGGCCGACATCGCGAAGATCGCCGCGTCCTTCTGCAGCGCCAGCACGCGTCGCGTCGAGAAGGAGCCGCCGTCGCGCAGCCGCTCGACCTCGTAGACGATCGGGATCGCCGGATCGCCCGGCAGCATGAAATAGGCATGGAGCGAATGGGGCTGGCGCTCCTCCACGGTCTTGCAGGCGGCATAGAGCGCCTGGCCGATCACCTGGCCGCCGAAGACGCGCGTCCAGCCATTGTCGGGGCTGCGACCCTGGAACCGGTTGTGTCCGAGCGGTTCGAGATCGAAGATCGGGAGCAGAGTGTTCGCGGCTGGGTTCATCGGCTGAAACCGGCTCGGCGCGGGCTTGCGGCCCGGGCCGGCTGTGGGCAAGACGGCGAGCATCAGCAACCAGCGATCCGGCCGCGTCAAGCGGCGCGATGCGAGGAAGGCGACAGTGCAGAGTTCTGGAAGTGCGAGCCAGCGCATCGTCATCGCCGGCGGCGGCGTCGCCGGGCTGACGCTGGCGGTGGCGCTGAAGCAGGCGCTGGGCGAGAGTTTCCGCATCATCGCCGCCGATCCGGCGTTGGATCGGCCGGCGGGAAGCGACGGCCGCGCCTATGCGGTCGCGGCGGCGGCGCGCAACATGCTGGCGGCGCTCGGTGTCTGGCGGCTGGCGGAGACGGCCGCGACGGCGATGACCGAGATGGTCATCACCGACAGCCGCACGCCGGATCTGGTCCGGCCGGTCTTCCTGACCTTCGACGGCGAGATCGAGCCCGGCCAGCCCTTCGCCCATATGGTCGAGAACAGCGCATTGATGGCGGCGCTGCTTCAGGTCGCGCGCGCCAATGGCGTCGAATTGCGAGCGGACAGTGTCCGCTCCGGCGCGGAGGAGGATGGCGTGATCGCCATTGCCTTCGCCGGCGGCGACAAGCTCGATGCGGCGCTGCTGGTGGCCGCCGACGGCGCCCGCTCCAAATTGCGCGAACAGGCCGGCATCGGCTGGGTCGGCTGGTCCTATCCGCAATCGGGTATCGTCGCGACGATCGGCCATGAGCGACCGCATGGGGGGCGGGCGGTCGAGCACTTCCTGCCGTCGGGCCCTTTCGCGATCCTGCCGCTGCCCGATGGTGGGAAACTTGGTCATCGCTCGTCGATCGTCTGGACCGAGCGGACCGGAAATGTGCCGGCATTGCTGGCGCTGGACGAGAACGACCTCCTGCTCGAGATCGAGCGCCGCTTCGGCCTGGAGCTTGGCGAGATAGCGTTGGAGAGCCGCCCGGGCGCCTATCCCCTCTCTTTCGGCGTGGCGCGTCGTTTCGTCGGCGAGCGGCTGGCGCTGCTGGGCGACGCCGCCCATGTCATCCATCCGATCGCCGGGCAGGGGCTCAATCTCGGGCTGAAGGATGTCGCGGCGCTGGCCGAGGTCATCGTCGACGCGGCCCGGCTCGGCCTCGATGTCGGCAGTTCGGAGGCGCTGGAAGCCTATGAGAAGGGCCGGCGCTTCGACACGGTCGCGATGGGTGTCGTCACCGACGGGCTAAACCGGCTGTTCTCGAACGATTCGACACCGTTACGATTGGCGCGCGATCTCGGCCTCGGCCTGGTCGAGCGCATGCCGGGGCTGAAGCGCTTCTTCATCCGCGAGGCGGCAGGTCTGGCCGGGCCGACGCCGCGGCTGCTCAAGGGCGAGATGCTCTAGCCACGACACGCCGTCGCGAGCGAAGCCGAGTCGGTCATACCGAGTCGGGCCGGCTGCTCCTGATGGCTTGGGCAAGAATCATCGGGAGTCTGCCTGAATCATACCTGAGTCAGGCCGAGTAGGCTGCGGTATTTCCGGCCTTAACCTTCCAGCTGCCGCGCCTCTTCCGGTAGCATGATCGGGATGCCGTCGCGGATCGGGTAGGCGAGCTTGGCGGCGCGGCTGATCAACTCCTGGCGCGCGGCGTCGTATTCCAGCGTAGCCTTCGTCACCGGACAGACGAGGATCTCCAGCAGCTTCGGATCGATCCGGGTCACGGCTGCGCTGTCCTCTTCGGCGTTCATCGTCACATCATCTCCAGCGGTCGCCGCGCGCTCAGCGGGCGGCGACCAATGTCCTGATAGCCGGTCTTACCGGCGCGGCAAATCAGCCAGCATGCCGGCCGCCACCATCAGCTTTGGCAGGGAGAGGCCCGACATGGCAATGGCCGAGACGGTTGCACGGGTGCGGTCGGCATCGGCGCCGCGCTCCGTCAGCCAATCCTTCAGCGCGTCAGGGCCGGACTTGCCGGTGGCGATCTCCTGGGTCAGCCCGGCATGGGCATCGGTCAGGGTCTCGACCGCGCGCTGGCGGGCGAGGCGCTCGTAATCGTCGGTCGCGGGAACGGCCGCGGCAGCCGACCTCAGCGTCGAGAAGCCGAAGACCGAATCGGTGCCGAAATGAATCCGGGCGACCTCGACGATGTCGCGCTTGGTCCGGCTGGCGATGTCGACGATGTCGGTCGCCTCGGCGAGCCAGGGCAGGCTCGCGACACGCGTCGCCAGCGTCTCGGGCACGCCTTCGGCGGTCAGCGCGGCGATGCGGGCATTGCGGGCCTGGGCGGCCGCCTCCGGCAGCAGTTCAGCGAGCGCGCCATCCAGCGCCGCGACGCCCTTGGCATAATGCGCCACGGTCTGCTCGATCGCACCGGGCTTGGCCGCGCCGCGACGCAGGAACCAGCGCATCCGGTCGACGACCAGTTCCTGCGCGGCGGCATAGAGCCCGGTCTGGGTCTTGCCCGGGAGCTTGGCATCAAGCGCGTCGATGGCGCCGTTCAGCGTGATCAGATCGAAGGCATCGCGTGCGACGGCATAGGCCGCTGCGATCGCCGGAGCCTCGGCGCGGGTCTGGTCGGCCAGCATCGAGACGATGGCTGGCCCGCCACGGTTGATGATGGCGTTGGCGAGCTGGGTCGCAACGATCTCGCGGCGCAGCCGGTGGCCGGCGATCTCAGCTGCATAGCCCTCGCGCAGGGGTTGGGGGAAGTAGCGAACGAGCTCGCTCTTCAGATAGGGGTCGTCGGGAATGGCCGAGTTGAGCAGCGCGTCGTGCAGGGCGAGCTTGGCATAGGCGAGCAGCACCGCGAGTTCGGGCCGGGTCAGGCCCTCGCCGCGCTTCTCGCGCTCGATCAGCACGGCGTCGGACGGCAGGTATTCGACGCCGCGGTCGAGCCGGCCCTCCTCCTCGAGGCGCACCATCAGCCGGCGCAGATGCGGGCTTGCCTGGGTGCCCTGCGCCTCGGTCAGCGAGAGCGCCAGCGTCTGCAGGTAGTTGTTGCGGAGGACGAGCAGGCCGACCTCGTCGGTCATCTCAGCGAGCAGCGCATTGCGCTTCTTCTCAGGCAGGCGGCCGTCGCGGACGGGATCGGCGAGCGCGATCTTGATGTTGACCTCGACGTCGGAGGTGTTGACCCCGGCCGAGTTGTCGATCGCGTCGGTGTTGAGGCGCACCCCGTTGCGGGCCGCCTCGATACGGCCGCGCTGGGTCGCGCCGAGATTGGCGCCCTCGCCGACCACGCGGGCGCGCAGCTCCGAACCGGTGACGCGGATCGCGTCATTGGCGCGGTCGCCGACCTGGGCGTCGCTCTCGTCGCCGGCGCGGATATAGGTGCCGATGCCGCCGAACCAGAGCAGGTCGACGGGTGCCTTGAGGATCGCGGTCATCAGCTCGGCCGGCGTGACCTGCGCCTTGTCGAAGCCAATAGCCTGCCGGATTTCGGGCGAGAGCGCGATGCTCTTGGCCTGGCGCGAGAAGATGCCGCCACCCTTGGAGATCAGCGACTTGTCGTAATCGGCCCAGGAGGAGCGCGGCAGCGCGAAGATGCGCTGGCGCTCGGCCAGGCTCCTGGCGGGATCCGGATCGGGATCGAGGAAGATGTCGCGATGGTCGAAAGCGGCGACGAGCTTGATCGCGGGCGAGAGCAGCATGCCGTTGCCGAAGACGTCGCCGGACATGTCGCCGACACCGGCAACGGTGAAGGGCGTGGTCTGGATGTCGACGTCGATCTCGCGGAAATGGCGCTTGACCGCCTCCCAGGCGCCGCGGGCGGTGATGCCCATGCCCTTGTGGTCGTAGCCTTGCGAGCCGCCCGAGGCGAAGGCGTCGCCGAGCCAGTGATGCTTCTCGGCCGAGAGCGCGTTGGCGGTGTCGGAGAAGGTCGCGGTGCCCTTGTCGGCGGCGACCACGAGATAGGGATCGTCGCCGTCATGGCGGACGGTGTCCGGCGGCGGGACGATCTTCTCGCCGTCGAGATTGTCGGTGAGCTCGAGCAAAGTGCGGATGAAGATGCGGTAGCTCTCGGTGCCCTCGGCCAGCCAGGCCTGCCGGTCACTCGCTGGCGGCAACTGCTTGGGCACGAAACCGCCCTTGGCGCCGACCGGGACGATGACCGCGTTCTTGACCTGCTGCGCCTTGACGAGGCCGAGCACCTCGGTGCGGAAGTCCTGCGGCCGGTCCGACCAGCGCAGGCCGCCGCGCGCGACCTTGCCGAAGCGCATGTGGACGCCCTCGACTCGCGGCGAATAGACGAAGATCTCGTAGAGCGGGCGCGGCAGCGGCATGCCGTCGACCTGGCCCGAGGCGAACTTGAACGAGATCGTGCCGCGCGGGTGCCCGTCCGGACCGAGCTGGAAGAAGTTGGTGCGCAGCGTCGCGTCGATCAGGTTGACGAAGCGGCGCAGGATGCGGTCCTCGTCGAGGCTGGTGACGTCGGCGAGCGAAGCTTCGATTCGTTCGCGCTCGGCCTTCATCTGCTCGGCGCGCTTCTTGTCCGACAGATGCGGGTCGAACTTGGCGACGAAGAGCTTCACCAAGCCGGTGGCGATGCCGGAATGGCGGGTCAGCGCGTCGGCGATGTAGTCCTGTGCATAGGGCGCGCCAACCTGGCGCAGATAGCGGCCGAGCGCGCGCAGCAGCGCCGCCTCCCGCCAGGCGAGGCCGGCGGCGAGGACGAGCTGGTCGAAGCGGTCGGATTCGGTGAAGCCGCGGAACTGCGCCATCAGCGCCGCCTCGATCGTCGGATCGAGATGCTCGATGTCGATCTCGCCGCCGCTGGCGCGCTCCAGCGTCATGTCGTGCAGCCAGACGCGGCTGTCGGCGCTGCTCGCGCCGTTCTGCTGCGGCGTGATGTTGAAGGTGCGCTCGTTGACGACGCGGAAGCCCATGTTCTCCAGCATCGGCACCCGCTCGGAGAGCGAGATCGCGGCGCCGCGCGAGAACAGCTTGAGATTGGCCCGGGTCGGACCGTCGCCGTCGCGGCGGTAGAGGTTGACGGCGCGCGGGCGCTCCCCTGACAGCTTTTGCAGCATGTCGATGTCGACGAGGGCGTCCTCGGCGGAATAGCGCTCGCGATAGGCGGCGCCGAAGGCCTCGGCGTAGCGCTCGGCGAGCGAACGCGCGGCGGGGCCCGCCTTCGCAGCGTCGAGCGCGTCCTTGAGGCCGTCGCTCCAGGTGCGGACGATCGCGGCGATGCCGGCTTCCAGCGTCTGGCGATCGATCTTGGGCGTGCGGCCCTCGTCGCGGCCGATGATATAATGGGTGCGGGCGAGTGGCCCTTCCGGATAGGCCGGATAGGCGGCGGAGACGCGGCCCTGGTAGACGCGGGCGAGGAACTCGCCGACGCGGCGGCGTACCGTGGTATCGTAGCGGTCCTTCGGGATGAAGACGAGCGCCGAGACGAAGCGGTCGAACTCGTCAGCCCGGGCGAGCGCGCGGATGCGCGGCCGCTCGGTCAATTGCATGATGTCGAGGGCGAAGCGCTCCAGCGTCTCGACGTCGATCTGGAAGAGCTCGTCGCGCGGGAAGGCGTCGAGCACGTTGTAGAGGGCGCGGCCGGAATAGCTCGACGGGTCGAAGCCGGTGCTCTTGAGCACGCGGGCGACCTTGAGGCGCAGATAGGGGATGGAACGGGCGCTGCCGGTATAGGCGTTCGAGGTGAGCAGGCCGACGATGCGCAGCTCGCCGTCGAGCCGGCCATCCGGCGTGAACAATTTCACACCGACATAGTCGAGATGGACGCGGCGGTGGACTCGGCTCTTGACGTTGGCCTTGGTGATGATCAGCGCCTGCGGCTTGGCCAGGAAGGCGCGGATCTCCGGAGTCATCACCACGAGCTCGCGATTCTTGCGGAGAACCCGGACATCGGGGTCGCGCAGGATGCCGAGGCCGGAGGAATCGACCGGGTCGGCGGCGGTGTCACCGCCGGCGAAGCGATAAGCGCGCACGCCCAGCAAGGTGAAGTTGTCGCTGGCGATCCATTCAAGGAAGTTCAGCGCCTCGGCGACCTCATCCTCCGGCAGCGGCGGGGGATTGGCGCGGTAGGACTGGATGACCTCGGTGATGCGCCCGCGCATCGCGGCCCAGTCGTCGACGGCGAGGCCGACATCGACATAGACGCGGGCAAGGCCGGCGGCGAGCCGCTCGCGTGCCTCGATCGTGTCGATCCGGTCGAGATGGATATGGATCAGGCTCTCGCGGCGGGTGCCCTCGACGGCACGGCTGCCGGCTTCGCCGGCGAGCGACTGGAAGGCGCCGTCGTCCTTGCGCACCACGGCGAGGATGGGATGGGCGACGAGGCGCGGCTCATAGCCCTGCTCGCTCAGCTCGGCCAGCGTCGAATCGAGCAGGAACGGCTTGTTGTCGTTGACGACCTCGAGGATCGTGATCTGGCGCTCGCGATCGCCCTCGGTCACGGCCTCGTCGCGGAAGCGCAGATTGGGCTCGCCGGGTTTGCGCTTGCCGCTCAGATGGGCATAGGCGGCGTCGGCGGCATGGGCCAGCAGCTCGGGCGGCAGCGCGACGAGATCCTCGGCGACGGTGCGGCCATAGAGCAGCTTTGGGAAGTCCGCTGGCATCGTCGCGTGAAGCTCGCGAGCAGCCGTCTCGATCGCGGTGACGGCAGCCGCCGTGGCATTCGCTTCGCGCTTGGCCATAATCGTCTTCCCCCTGCTATTTTGCCGAAGCGATGACATAGCTCACCGGCGGCTGCAACTTTCGTCGCATCGCGGCAGCCAGATTGCACCAATATGGCGCGGACGCGGCAAGCCGTGCCGAAACCGCGCGGATAACGACGCAAGGAGTGCAGAGATGACGAAGAAGCATGACAAGGCGATGGTGGGCGAGCAGCCAGCGAAGCAGGACGCTCCGCCCGCCGTGATGGCGCTGTCTCTGCCGCGAGCCGAACTCTCCGAGCCGATGCAGGCCTATTTCGCCAAATGCGATGAGAAGCTCGGCTACATCCCGAACGTCCTTGCCGCCTATTCCCATGACGACGCCAAGCTCCAGGCCTTCGCCACCTTCTACAACGACCTGATGCTGGCGCCGTCCGGCCTGTCGAAGCTGGAGCGCGAGATGATCGCGGTGGCGGTCTCCAGCGTGAACCGCTGCTATTACTGCCTGACGGCGCATGGCCAGGCGGTGCGCCAGCTCTCGGGCGATCCGGTGCTCGGCGAGATGATGGTGATGAACTACCGTGCCGCGCAGCTCTCGGCGCGCCATCGCGCCATGCTCGACTTCTCGGTGAAGCTGAGCGAGACGCCGCACAAGATCGAGGAGGAGGATCGGCAGGCCCTGCGCGACGCCGGCTTCGGCGAACGCGACATCTGGGACATCGGCGCGGTCGCCGCCTTCTTCAACATGTCGAACCGGATCGCCTCTGCCGTCGATATGCGGCCCAATCCCGAATATCACGGCGCGTCCCGGTAGGGGCCCGGCCAAAAGAAAACGGCCAGCGGAGACCGCCAGCCGTGAGTTGGCTTCGACTCGTTGGCCCGGCCCGCCACAGCGCCGGAGGGGCTGGGGGGCTGACGTGTCCGGAACCGGACAGGCCGGGCCGCCGAAGCAACGAATCGGAGTTGAACGCCGTAACGGGGCGTTCGCTGGGCGCAAGCGCGGCAAAATCATGGCAATCGCCCTGGTCGCGACAATGGATGGCGTGCCTGTCATCGATCTGTCTTGCGGACCTTGCCAGCGCCAAAGTGCGGGCGCATCATCGCTTGCCGGATCACCACCGGCCACGAAAAGGAGGCGTGATGAGCGAAAGCGAAACTCCGCCAGGTCAGCGAGCGGGCGCGGTCGTCGCCTTTCCGGCGGCTGCCGCGCCCTCTTCCGTCACCTTCGACCGCCGCGAACTGAACGAGCTGTTCAATCTCTATGGCCGGATGGTCGCGGCCGGCGAATGGCGCGACTACGCCATCGATTTCCTGCGCGACAAGGCGCAGTTCTCGGTCTTCCGGCGCACGGCGGAGGTGCCGCTCTACCGGATCGTCAAGGATCCTGCCTTGGCGCGGCGCCAGGGCGCCTATTCGGTGGTGACCGCGACGGGGTTGATCCTGAAGCGCGGTGCCGAGCTCGGCCGGGTACTCAAGGTGCTCGACAAGCGGTTGAGCGTGGTGAACTGACCCCGCGCGAAGGGCGCTGCCCAAACAAAAAACCCCGGCCGCAAGGCCGGGGCTTCGTATGTCCTAGGCTGCCGCCCGGATCACTCGTCTCATCACTCCTGGCGCGAGCCGAAGAGCGAGAGCAGCATCTGGAACATGTTGACGAAGTTCAGGTAGAGCGACAGGGCGCCGTTCACCGAGAGCTTCGCGGCCGACTCAGAGTCGAGGTCCGAGTACAGGTACATTTCCTTCAGACGCTGCGTATCCCAGGCGGTCAGGCCGGCGAAGACCAGCACGCCGATCACCGAGATGGCGAAGGAGAGCGCGCTCGAGGCCAGGAAGATGTTGACCACCGAGGCGATCACCAGGCCGATCAGGCCCATGATCAGGAACGAGCCGATGCCCGACAGCGACTTCTTCGTGGTGTAGCCGAACAGGCTGAGGCCAGCGAAGGAAGCCGCGGTGATGAAGAACACCTTGGCGATCGACTCACCGGTGAAGACCACGAAGATCGACGAGAGCGAGATGCCCATCACCGCCGCGAAGGCGAAGAACATGGCGCGCGCGGTCGACGAGCTCATGCTCTCGGCCTTGAACGAGAAGAAGAAGATGAAGGCCAGCGGCGCCAGCATCACCACCCACTTCAACGGGCTGAGGTAGAGCGCCTGGCCGAGCGGCGTCAGCGCGGTGACCTTGCCCGAGGGCGAGTAGCCGGCGATCGCCAGCATCGAGATGCCGATCGCCATCAGGCCGGTGATGGCCAGGCCGATGCTCATGTTGTTGTAGACGCCGAGCATGAACGAGCGCAGGCCCTGGTCCATCTCGACGGCGCTCGTCTGCTGGGCGCGGCCGGCGCCCCAGACCTGAGCGTTGCGGTCGAAATCGCTCATGGAGAGAGTTCCCCTTGAAACTTTGCCTGGCGGACATCGCCGTTGCGACACCCACCGCCGCGCACCAACGTGGCGACGTCTCGAAATATGAGGGGGATCAGGCGAGCTTACAAGAGGCAAGCATGGTTAGCGCTGCCTCCGGCATAGAAATTCGCTGGCCAGTCGATGCAACATTACCGTCCGTTCATGTTTATGCTGCGCTGCCCAGAGTCAGACCTCATAAATTCCTCAGATGAGAAGCGGGCGCCTTCGATAGTATCTGCAGCGTTCCGATCAATCCGAACATGACAGTAACCACGACCGCTGCAGTCGCGGCGATAATAGCGCCTGTCGGATCGGGGACGAAATCTATCTTCATCACTTGCGTGACGACGCCCCAGCCGGCGACGGCACCTGCCAGAAGCCCGAACAGGGCGGACACGACACCAATGCCTGCGTATTCGAGGATGTACGACGAAAGTATGAAGCGGCGAGTGGCGCCGAGCGTCTTCAGGATCATCGCGTCATAGAGCCGCGCCCGCTGCCCGGCCGCCAGGGCGCCGGCCAGAACCAGGAGGCTCGCGCTGATGGCGAGGCCGGAGGCGCCGCGAATCGCCCCGGCGAGCTGGCCGACGATGGTGTTGACCGCTTCCAGCGCGTCCTTGACCCGGACCGCCGTCACTGCCGGGAAGGCGATGGCGAGCTGGCGCATCAGCGCAGCGTCGCTGGTCACAGGAGTCGCGTCCTTGTCGGTGACGGTGGCGAGGTTGGTATGCGGCGCGCCGGCGAAGGTGTTCGGCGAGAACACCATGACGAAGTTGATGCCGAGCGAGCGCCATTCGATGTCGCGGAAATTGGCGATGCGCGCGCTGATGTTGCGGCCGAGGACGTTGACGGTGAGCTTGTCGCCGAGCTTGAGGCCGAGCCCCTCCACGGCGCGGGCATCGAAGGAGACCAGCGGTTCGCCGCGATAATTCTCCGGCCACCATTCGCCCGAGGCGAGCCTCGAGGCTTCGGGCATGGCGGCGGAGTAGGTGATGCCGCGATCGCCCTCGAGCACCCAGGCCATCTGCTCGCTCGCCTTGATCTGCTCGGCCGGGACGTCGTTCACGCTGACGATGCGCCCGCGCATCATCGGCACGCGCTCGACATGGGCGCCGGGGCGCTGCTCGGCGAGAAAGCGGTCGAAGGCGGCGGCCTGGGCGTTGGGGATGTCGAGGAAGAAGAAGCTCGGCGCCTTCTGCGGTAGGGATTGGGTCAGCTGCCGCCGCAGGCTGACGTCGATGAAGGCGAGGGTCGAGAGCAGGGCGACGCCAAGGCCGAGCGACAGCACCAGCGACTGGGTCAGCGCGCCCGGCCGATAGGTATTGGCCAGCGCCATGCGCAATGCCGGCCGCTTTGGACGCCCGGCGCCGCGGGCCAGCGCCATCAGCCCCCAGGCGACGAGGCGCAAGAGCAGGAAGACGAAGCCGGCCGCGGCGATATAGATCAGGGCGATGCGCCGATCATAGGCGAAGACAAGCGCGACGCCGACGAGGCCGGCCAGCGCGGCGAGGAAGATCGCCCTGTAGTGCCAGCGCGGCTGGCGCCGGTCGGGCTCGATCTGGTCGCGGAACAGGGCCGAGACCGGCACGTCATGGGCGCGGCCGAGCGGGATGACGGCGAAGACCAGCGCCGTCAGCAGGCCGTAGAGCGCGGCGATGGCGAGTTCGGCCGGGGCGAGCGTCGGCTCGAAGGGCAGCGGCACGATATCGGCGAGCATATAGCCGAGCGCAAAGGGCGCGGCGGCGCCGAGCGCGAGTCCGATCGCGATGCCGAAGCCGGCGACGAGCATGACCTCGGTCAGGTGGATAGCGACGACCCGGCCGCCGGTGGCGCCGATCGCCTTCAGCGTGGCGAAATCGAGCCGCTTGGCCTCGACGAAGCGGCGCACGGCATTGGCAACGCCAACGCCGCCGACCAGGAGCGCGGTCAGGCCGACCAGGGTCAGGAACTGGGTGAAGCGCTCGATATTGCGCTGGAAATTCGGTGCGGCATTGCCGCGCGAGCGGATCTCCCAGCCGGCATTGGGTTGCTCCTTGCCGGCGTTGGCGAGCAAGGCATCGAGTGCAGCGTCGGTGTTCGCGCCCTCCGGGAGGAGGACGCGGGCGGTCCAGCGGACGAGGCTGCCGGGCTGGAGGAGGCCCGACGCCCGCAAGGCCTCCTGCGACAGGATCAGGCGCGGGCCGAAGCCGACGCCGGCGGCGATCTTGTCGGGCTCGGAGGTCAGGCTGGCGCGGAGCTGCACCCGGGCCGAGCCGATCAGCACGGTGTCGCCGGGTTTCAGGTCGAGTCGGCCGAACAGGACGGGATCGGCGATGCCGCCATAGACGCCGTCGCGCAAGGCGAGGAGATCGGCGGTCGGCTGGGCCGGATCGGTGCGCAGTTCGCCGACGCTGGGATAGGAGCCGTCGACGGCCTTGAGCTCGACCAGCGCCGCGCCCTTCTCCCCGGCATTGGCCATGCTGCGCAGGGTCGCGATGGTCGAGACGCGGCCATGGCGGGCGAGGAAGGCGTATTCCTCGGCGGTCGGCTCGCGGTGGATCAGGCTGAAGGCGGCATCGCCGCCGAGGATGCGCCGGCCCTCGCGGCCGAGGCCCTCGCTCAGGCCGCGCGAGGCCGAGGACACCGCGGCGATCGCCATGACGCCGAGCGCCAGACAGGCGATGAAGACGCCGAAGCCGCGCAGGCCACCGCGCAGATCGCGCCAGGCGAGGCGTAAAGCGAGCTTCAAGCCGACGGGGCGGTGCGCGGGACCGGAGGCGGATGCGGAGGGTTGTACCGGGGCGTGCATCTCAGATCGCCAGCGCCTCGGTGCCGGCCTCGGTCTCGATGCGGCCGGCGCGCAGGCGCACGGTGCGGTCGCAAGTGGCGGCGAGCGAGAGGTCGTGGGTGACCAGGACGAGAGTGGCGCCGCGCTCGCGCCGGAGCGCGAAGATCAGGTCGACGATCGAGCGGCCGGTGCTCTCGTCGAGATTGCCGGTCGGCTCGTCGGCGACGAGGATCGCCGGATCGGGCGCGACCGCACGGGCAATGGCGACGCGCTGCTGCTCGCCGCCGGAGAGCTGGGCCGGATAGTGGTCCATGCGCTCAGCCAGGCCGACATTGCGCAATTCGGCCGCGGCGCGCTCGAAGGCGTCGTCCGCACCGGCAAGCTCAAGCGGCAATGCGACGTTCTCGCGTGCCGTCATGGTCGGCACGAGGTGGAAGGACTGGAAGACGATGCCGATATGGCGGCCGCGGAAGAGGGCGAGCGCATCCTCGCCGAGCGCGCCGAGGTCCTGGCCGGCGACCTTCACCAGTCCGGAATCGGGTCGCTCCAGCCCGGCCATGGTCATCAGCAAGGTGGACTTGCCGGAGCCGGAGGGGCCGACGAGGCCGGTGGCCTGTCCCTGAGGGATCGTCAGCGAAACGCCCTTGAGGATATGGACGCGGGCGGCGCCGCGCCCCAGACTGAGCTCGACATCGCTCAGTTCGATCACCGCCGGGGTTCCTTCGCTCGCCGCCATGTTTCCGCTTTCATCCCATCCGATGTCGCCGCTTCGACTGCCATCCTGAGCCGAGGAACCGAACCACCATGCGTCGCGCCGCCAACCGATATGGGCGCTTGCCGTCACGAATCCAGCTGTCGCCACGCATTTGGGCGGCGATACTGCTCGTCTTCGTCAGTGTGGGTTCTTTTTTGATGAACAACGCGACTTACGCCCAGACCAAGCCTCTCAGATTGGTCGCACTCGGCGACAGCCTGAGTGCCGGCTACAATCTGCCCGGCAGTGCCGCCTTCCCGACGGTGCTGGAGAAGCTGTTGCGCGACAAGGGAATTCCGGTCGAGATCGCCAATGCCGGCGTCTCCGGCGACACCTCGCAGGGCGGGCTGGAGCGGCTCGACTGGTCGGTGCCCGACGGGACCGACGGCGTCATCCTCGAGCTCGGCGCCAATGATGCCCTGCGCGGCGTCGATCCGGCGCTGACCGAAAAGTCGCTTGACGCGATCGTGACCGGGCTGAAGGCGCGCGGCATCCCGGTCCTGCTTGCCGGCATGTATGCGCCGCGCAGCAACGGGCCGGACTATGTCGCACGTTTCGACGCGATCTACCCCAAGCTCGCCGAAAAACATCGGCTCATCCTCTATCCCTTCTTTCTGGACGGGATCGCGGGGGACCGGGTATTGAACCAGCCCGACATGCTGCATCCGACGGCTGAAGGCGTGCGCGTCATCGCGCAGCGCATCCTGCCGACGGTGGAGCGGTTTCTCGCCTCCCTGCGTCCGCGCTCCTGAGCGACGGCGCATTCCGCTACATACCAGTCACGCGCAGCGCGCTTTGGCTCGCTTGTCGCCGGAGCCTTTCGCCATGGACTACCGCCGTCTCGGCCGCACCGACCTGAAGGTCTCGGCGATCTGCCTGGGCACGATGACCTTCGGCCAGCAGAACACCGAGGCCGAAGGCCATGCGCAGATGGACTATGCGCTCGACCAGGGCGTGAGCTTCTTCGATACGGCCGAGCTCTATTCGATCCCGCCGAAGCCGGAGACTCAAGGGTCGACCGAGCGGATCATCGGCAGCTGGTTCAAGGCGCGCGGCAATCGCGACAAGGTGATCCTGGCGTCCAAGATCGTGGGCCGCTCTAGCAATGACTGGTTCCGCGACGACAAGGGCCCGACCCGGGTCAACCGCCGGCAGGTCGATGAGGCCGTCGACAAGAGCCTGAAGCGGCTGCAGACCGACTATATCGACCTTTACCAGATCCATTTCCCCGACCGGCCGATGCAGTGGGGCTCGAATCCGACGCGCTTCAACCCGGCCGCGTTCACGAAGGCCGAGGACGAGACGCCGTTCGCCGAGCAGCTCGACGCTTTCGCGGCCATGATCAAGGCCGGCAAGATCCGTCATATCGGGCTGTCGAACGAGAGCGCCTGGGGAACGATGAGCTTCCTCGCCGCGGCCAAGGATGGCGATCGGCCCCGCGTGCAGTCGATCCAGAACGCCTACAACCTGCTGAACCGCACCTTCGAGACGGCGCTGGCGGAGATCGCCATGCGCGAAGAGGTCGGGCTGCTCGCCTATTCGCCGCTGGGCCAGGGCTATCTCACCGGCAAGTACCTCGACGGCGCCCGGCCCGCCGGCGCGCGCACGACGCTGTTCGATCGGGGCCAGCGCTACGAGACGGCCGGCGCGGAAGAGGCGATCAAGGCCTATATCGGGCTCGCCCGCGAGGCCGGGCTCGACCCGGCCCAGATGGCGCTGGCCTTCGTGACCTCGCGTTGCTTCGTCACCTCGAACATCATCGGGGCGACCAGCATGGAGCAACTCAGGACGGCGATCGGCTCTGCTTCGGTGACGATCTCGCCGGAGCTGGAGGCGAAGATCGACGCGATCCATCAGCGGGTGGGCAATCCCTGTCCATGACACGAAAGCAGAGCCGACTTGTGAACGGCGGCCGGCGGTGCGAGGCTGCCGTCTCGCCAGAGTCACAAATGCTTGGCACTGATTCGTCATGCCTAGGCTGTTCACCGCGCTAGAGATTCCCGCCGAGGTCGCCTCGGCCCTGACGCTGCATCGTGGCGGACTGGTCGGCGCCCGCTGGATCGAGCCCGCCGACTATCACATCACCTTGCGCTTCCTCGGCGATGTCGACCGGCGCATGGCCCATGACGTCGACAGCTTCCTCAACGACCTTGCGGGCGAGCCGCTGACGATCACGCTCGACCAGCTCGGCAGCTTCGGCGGCGACCGGCCGCGTGCGGTCTTCGCCCGCGTCCAGCCCTCGCCGAAGCTGAATGAGTTGCAGGCCGAGCTGGAGCGATTGATGCGGCGGCTCGGACTGCCGGCCGAATCACGCAAGTTCACGCCGCATGTGACGCTTGCGCGCTTGCGCGACACCTCGCCGGTCGATGTCGCGCATTACCTCGCCCTGCATCCAATCGTGCGGCCGATCAGTTTTACGGCGCGGCGGCTGGCGCTGATGTCGTCGCGCGATTCGATCGGCGGCGGCCCCTATGTGCTGGAGGCGGCCTATCCGCTCGGCCTGGCCTATCCGAACCGGCCGAGCGGCGCAGTGTCGCAGCGGAGGTGACGATGGGACAAGATCGGGGACATGACCGTCCGAAGCGCCTGGGCCCTGAGGCCCGCAAGGAGGCGTTGTCGATTCTGAGCGGCTGGACCCTGGTCGAAGGCCGCGAGGCGATGAGCAAGCGCTTCGTTTTTCGCGACTTCAACGAGGCCTTCGGCTGGATGAGCCGGGTCGCAATGCTGGCGGAGAAGCTCGACCATCATCCGGAATGGTCGAATGTCTACAAGACCGTCGAGGTGACGCTGTCGACCCATGATGCCGGCGGCCTGACCGAGCTCGACGTCCGGCTCGCGCGCGCCATGGACGCGATGGCGAGCTGAAGCATCGGCCCGAACAGTGGAAACCGACCGGTTTCGGATGAGCCGATGCGCTAACCAGGACTCGCTAGCCGTCGTACCCAGCTGGCGGGGAGACGCTTGGCGATCGCCTTCAGCGTCGGGCGCAGATGCGGCAATGCGAAATCGCAGGCGAGCTGCCCACGCCAGCTCAGCGGCACGGTGAAGTCACGGACCGGCACGGCGCCGTCTGCATGCTCGCGCTTATAGGGGTCCGCGGGCGCCAGCAAATCGAAGATCGCGTTGCCGCGCGCTCTGGCACTGGCAAAGGCATGGTGGATCAGCACCCGGCCGAGACCCTCGCGCTCGAAGCTGGGATCGCTGGCGATGACATGGCCGAAGCTGCGCCCCTTGCAATCGAAGGACAGATCGATCCCGACCGGGCGATCGTCGCAGGTGACGACCGAGAGACGCAGGCCCGTCGCGTCATCCGGGTCGGCTGCGAGCGCGGCGAAGAAGCGGGCAAAGCGCGGGTCGGCGACAGCGGGTGCGAGAACCCCGTGCTGGGCAAGCGCTTCGCGTTTCATGGCGACGGCGCGCTCGGCGAGCGCGCGCGCTTCCTCGCCGGGCGCGATGCTGGTGAAGGCGACCTCGCCGCGCTCGGCGAGCCGGCGCAGACGGCGCCGGTAGCCGGAGCGGTCGCGCGGTGGATAGGCATGGCTCGGCCCATCCGGCGCCACGCGCAAGGCGAGGTCGGCGAAGGGCGCTTCCTGGCTCACCACCGGGGCGGTCAGGGCGAGCTTGTCGCAGTGGCCGAGCGCTCCGTCGGCGCGGACCAGGCGCAATTCGACCAGGTCGATGCCATGCCGGCGCAGTGCCTCCCAACCGCGTTCCAGCCAGTGCTCGCGTCGCGAGCCGGGCTCGACGAGGATATCGCCGAACTGCGCTACCGGCGCCCCCATCAGCCGCACCAGCTCGAGGCCGAGGCGACGCCGGCGCACCAGCGGCCAGAGCATGACCAGGCGCCCGGCCTCGCGCCCCACGACCAGGCAGAGGCGCTCGCCGGCCGGCAGATAATGGTCGCACCAGTGCCGCAGGAAAGCGTGACGCTGGAAGAGCTGATGAGGCAGGCCGGCGCGGGCAAAAAGCATGTCCCATTCCGGCTTGAGCGCCAGGAAAGCGTCGCGGCCGCCGAGGATCTCGACGGAGAAGCCCACCCCGACCTCGGCATCGGGCGAGGGCGATCCTTCCATATCCCTGCGCATGGGCTTGGCAGGCATGCTCAACCCTGACCGCGGATATGGTCGATCAGGCGCTTGGCCCCGGCCAGGCGGAACTTCGCGAGATAGGGCGCGAGCAGCAGCGGATGCCGGGCGGCGAAGGGCGCATCATGCTCGACCATGTGCCGGATGGCGAGAACCGGCAGCGGCGCCCGCAAGGGCCGGAAATCACTGTTCCACAAACCCGGTGCGTCAGAGGTCTCGTACATCAGCCCGATCATCCGGCCACGCGCGAGCGAATAGAATTTATGCCGCTTTTGGACGCGCTGCAGCATGGCAACGCCGCGCTGATCGCTGCAGTTCGGGAAGCCGACGATGACAGTGCGGAAATGCACCATGCCGGGCTTGCAGGGGATCGCGTCGAGCGCGCCGAAGCTGGCGCGGATCAGGGCGAAGGCGCGCTCCTCCTCATCGGGCCTGGCGCTGCAGATGGCGAGACGCGCCGTGTCGATGCGCGCGGCCTGGCGGGTGAAGGGGCAGACGGCGCCGGTGCGGCCGAGATCGGGATGCTCGCGCATCAGATAGTTCTCGACCCAGCCCAGCAGCGTGGCGAGCGAGGCATTTTCCCCGGCATCGGCGGCGATATCGGCGCGTGCCTGCGCGAAGGTCAGCAGCGCATCGCGCGCTTCTGCCGTTCTCGCCACCCTGTCCAGCATGAGAAACCCCTAGGCCTATGCAACCGGGGATAGCAGCCGCGCCTTAGGGAATGGTTGACGAGGTCTTGTCGCAGATAGTGGCGGCGTTAGGGTTTAGGAAAGCTTATCGTCCCCGGACCAGCCACAAGCCGCGAGCGCGGCCTGCATATGTGGCGGCGGCGGAGCGGAGATCCGTACCGGTTCGCGCTTCGGGTTGAGCGGGATCGCGATGCCCTGGGCATGCAGGTGCAAACCCGGGCCGGCGTCGCGCGGCGCGTCGCCGTAGATTTCGTCGCCACGGATCGGCCCGAAACTGGCAGCGCAATGCACGCGCAACTGGTGCGTGCGCCCGGTCAGCGGCTCGAGCGCCAGCCAGGCAAGTTGAACACCGTCTAAGATTCCGCGGCCGAGCACGCGGTAGCGTGTCTGCGACGGCAGGCCGTCCGGGTCGGGCTTCATCCACCAGCCGCGCTCGGGCGAGCGCTTCGCCAGGGCCAAGTCGATCAATCCGGCGTCTTCGGCGGGGGCGCCTTCGACGATCGCCCAATAGGTTTTCTCGATGCGGCCGTCGCGAAAGAGCTGGTTGAGCTGCGCCATGGCACGGGGATGCCGGCCGAGCACGAGGCAGCCGGAGGTGTCCTTGTCGAGCCGGTGCGCCGCTTCTGGCCGGCGCGGCAGGCCGAAGCGCAGGGCGTCGAGATGGTCGGTGAGCACCGGGATGACGCGGCCTTTCGCCGCCGGGCCGCGATGAACGGGAAGCCCCGCGGGCTTGTCGATGACGAGCATCATCGCGTCGCGATGCAAGAGCGCGAAGGGAAGATCGTCCTGCGAAAAGGCTGGTCGCTCGGGGCTGGTCATGGCATTGCGCTAAACATGACCGCAGGGCGGTGCAACCCCAAGCGTCGCCGCACGCAGCGGCGGAATGAGTGAT
Organism: Methylobacterium sp.; assembly: GCA_013823325.1. Taxonomy (GTDB): domain Bacteria; phylum Pseudomonadota; class Alphaproteobacteria; order Rhizobiales; family Beijerinckiaceae; genus Allobosea; species Allobosea vestrisii. The sequence goes on along the minus strand of PNLY01000066.1, from coordinate 9,559 downwards.
GAGCGAGACCGAACCGAAGAAACGCGGCTTCTTCTCGAAGCTGTTCGGGCTGGACCAGCCGGAGCCGTCACGGCCGCCGGAACCGGCGCCGTTGCCGTTGCCCGAGCTGCCGGCAGAGCCTGTCGCCGAGATCGTGCCGGAAGCAGCGCCCCAGGTACCGGCCGCGCCCGACATCCTGCTCGGCGAGGACGCGCCGCTGCCGGTCGCGCCACCGGAGCCGCCGCCGGAGCCCGAACCGGTCCAGCCCAAGCGCAGCTGGTGGCGCCGGCTCCGCGACGGGCTGTCGCGGACCTCCTCGGCGCTGACCACCGGGATCAGCGACCTCTTCACCAAGCGCAAGCTCGACGCCGGCACGCTGGAGGACCTGGAAGACATCCTGATCCAGGCCGATCTTGGCCTCGCGACCTCCGCCCGGATCGCCAAGGCGGTCGGCGAAGGCCGCTATGACAAGCAGATCGAGCCGGAGGAGGTGAAGGCGATCCTGGCGCGCGAGGTGGAGGCGATCCTGACCCCGGTCGCCATGCCGCTTGTGATCGACGCCACGAAAGAACCGTTCGTGATCCTGATGGTCGGGGTCAACGGCTCGGGCAAGACCACGACGATCGGCAAGCTCGCGGCCAAGTTCCGGGCCGAGGGCAAGTCGGTGATGCTGGCAGCGGGCGACACCTTCCGTGCTGCGGCGATCGAGCAGCTCAAGGTCTGGGGCGAACGGACGGGCGCGCAGGTCGTCGCCGGTCAGCAGGGTGCGGATTCTGCCGGCCTCGCCTTCGAGGCGCTGCAGAAGGCCAAGGCCGAGGGCACCGACGTGCTGCTGATCGACACGGCCGGACGGCTGCAGAACAAGACGGGGCTGATGGACGAACTGGCCAAGGTGGTGCGGGTGATCCGCAAGCTCGATCCGCAGACACCGCATGCGGCGCTGCTGGTGCTCGACGCCACCGTCGGCCAGAACGCGGTCAGCCAGGTCGAAGCCTTCCGGGTGACCGCCGGCGTCACCGGGCTGGTGATGACCAAGCTCGACGGCACGGCCCGCGGCGGCATCCTCGTCGCATTGGCGGCACAGTTCGGCCTGCCCGTGCATTTCATAGGCGTCGGCGAAAGCGTCGACGACCTCGAACCATTCTCGGCGCGCGATTTCGCCCGCGCCGTGGCAGGGCTGGGAGAAGCGGCATGAGCGGGGCGGCGGCCAATCCGACCGAGGCGAAACCGATCAATCCGCTGCTCAAGCTCGCGCTGGAATTCGGGCCGCTGGCGATCTTCTTCTTCGTCAATTCCTATGGCGACCGCTGGTTCGGCGTTGCCGAGGACCGCCGCATCTTCGCCGCCACCGGCGTCTTCATCGCCGCCTCGTTGCTCGCTCTGGCGCTGTCGAAGATCGTGATGAACCATCTGCCGCGCATGGCGATCGTCAATGCCGTGGTGGTGACGGTGTTCGGCGGGCTGACGCTGGCGCTCGACGACGCCTTCTTCATCAAGGTCAAGCCGACGATCGTGAACACGCTGTTCGGCTGCGTGCTGCTCGGCGGACTTTATTTCGGCCGCTCGCTGCTGGCGCTGGTGCTCGACAGCGTGCTGCAGCTCGACGAGGAAGGCTGGCGCAAGCTGACCCTGCGCTGGGGCCTGTTCTTCTTCGTGCTGGCGGCGCTGAACGAGGTCGTCTGGCGCACGCAGACCCAGGATTTCTGGGTCGCCTTCAAGGTCTGGGGCGTTATGCCGCTGACCATGATCTTCGCGCTGGCCCAGACGCCATTGATCCTCAAGCACGAGATCAAGCGCGAGGGGGCGGAGTAGCGCGCGATTCTCGGGCGAAGGTAAGCGCAGACCCGAGAATCTCCTGACGAGAAGGCTCTATTGACGCCTCCTCCGGCCTGAGATGCTCGGAGCAAGCCCGAGCATGACGTGCTCGCCCTATTTCGGCGCCAGCCGGATGGCGCCGTCGAGGCGGATCGCGGTGCCGTTCAGCATGTCGTTCTCGACGATGCTCTTGACCAAGGCGGCATATTCCGAGGCCCGGCCGAGACGCGAGGGATGCGGCACCGAGACGGCGAGCGAGGCGCGGGCCTCGTCGGGCAGCCCGGCGAACATCGGGGTCTCGAACAGGCCCGGCATGATCGTGACGATGCGGATGCCGACGCCGGCGAGATCGCGCGCCACCGGCAGGGTCAGGCCGACGACGCCGGCCTTGGAGGCGGCATAGGCGGCCTGGCCGATCTGGCCGTCTTCGGCGGCGACAGATGCGGTGCAGACGAAGACGCCGCGACCGCCATCCTCGGTAATCGGATCGAGCGCCGCGAGCGCCACCGCCGATTTGGCGATCAGGCGGAAGGTGCCGGTCAGGTTGATCGCAACCGCCTTCTCGAAGGTGGCGAGGTCATGGGCGACGAGCTCGCCGGTGTCGCGCTTCTTCGAGACGACGCGGCGGCCAGGGGCGATACCGGCGCAGTTGACGACGATGCGGGCGACGCCCTGGGCGGCGCGCGCCTTCTCCAGGGCGGCGTCGACGGATTCTTCGCTGGTGACGTCGCAGAGGCAGAACAGCCCGCCGATCTCCTTGGCGATCGCTTCGCCGCGCTCGGCATTGAGGTCGAACAGGGCGACCTTGACGCCATGGCCGGCCAGCATGCGGGCCGTGCCCTCGCCAAGGCCGGAAGCGCCGCCGGTGACGATGGCGGTGATGGAGGAGTCGAGCTTCATGGCGTCCCTCGCGTCTTTTGACATTGCTGCATGGGGTTTAGAGGCGTGAAGCTCGCCATCCAAGAGGGTTCGACGTGCGATTCTGAGTCGGTCCCTTGTGCAGCCCTTCATGCGGGGCCACATTTTTGCGTCGACGGCGGGCTAGAGATCTGGCGCGCCAAGGGAGAGAGGAATGAGCGACAGCTTCGGCTTCGGCCAGCGTTTCACCCCCGATGAGATGGCGTCGATCCGCCAGAGCCTGCGTGACGAGGCGCGCTTCGGGTCCGAATTCATCGGCCGGCTGAAGCGGGTGGCGAAGCGCATCCCCTTCGCCGAGGACCTGCTCGCCGCGTGGGTTTGCACGCGCGATCCCGCGACGCCGCGGCGCGTCAAGCTGACGCTGCTGGCGGCGCTCGGTTACTTCGTGCTGCCGCTCGATGCGATCCCCGACGTCATGCCCCTGCTCGGCTTCACCGACGACGCCGCGGTGATCGCGGCGGCGCTCGCCGCCGTCGCGGGTTCGATCACGCCGCAACACCGCGACAAGGCCAAGGAAATGCTGGCCGATCTCTGATTGGTCAGGGCACCAGCACGACCTTGCCCTGGACTTTTCGCCCGGCGATCAACGCCAGCGCCTCGGCGGCTTGCTCCAGCGGGAAGGCGCCATGGACATGGGCGCGAATCTGGCCGGCGGCGGCCCAGGCCAGTAGCCGCTCCATATTGGCGCGGTGGCCGGCCGGATCGCGCCGGACGAAATCGCCCCAGAACACGCCGCGCAGGTCGCAGCCCTTCAAGAGCAGGAGATTGAGCGGGATTTTCGGGATTTCGCCACCTGCGAAGCCGACGACGAGATAGCGCCCACCCCACCCCATCGAGCGCAAGGACGGTTCGGCGAGTTCGCCGCCGACCGTATCGTAAAGCGCGTCGAGACCTTGGGGAGCGAGCCGTCGCAGGCCAGCCCGAAGGTCGTCGGCGGCATAGTCCAGCCCCTCCTGCGCGCCATGCTCGCGGGCGAGCGCGAGCTTCTCCGGCGAGGAGGCGCAGGCGATCACCCTGGCACCGAGAAGTGCGCCGATCTCGACCGCGGCAAGGCCGGCTCCGCCGGCGGCGCCGAGGATGGCGAGCGTCTCGCCCGGTTTGATCCCGCCGCGCTGGATCAGCCCGTGCATCGCCGTGCCATAGGTGACGAAAAGGCCGGCGGCCTGGTGATCGCTCAGCTCCTCGGGAATCCGGATCGCCGCCTGTGTCGGAACCACGACGGTCTCGCGGGCCGCGCCATGGCCGAGCCAGGCGGCGGCGCGCTCGCCGATCTGCCAGTCCGTGACGCCGTCGCCGACGGCACTGACCACGCCGGCGCATTCGGCCGAGGGCGAAAAGGGCAGCGGCGGCTTCACCTGATAGCGGCCCTGGATCACCAGAGTGTCGAAGAAGTTGAGCGCTGCCGCTTTGACCCGGATCGCGATCTCGCCGGGCCTGGGCTCCGGCTCGGGCAGGTCGCGGATCACCAGATTCTCGGCCGGCCCGAGGGCTTCGCACAGCAGCGCCTTCATCGATCCTCCATTCCGCCCGGCCGGCTCCTTCGCATCCGCACAAGGCTGGCACAGCTCGACGCCGAACGGAACAGGGCACGAGCCCGCCCTAAACTATTGAAGGAGAAGGCGTCGTCCGGTCGATGCCCTCGCGGCGGACGTTCGCATTTTCGCCAGGATCGTGACATTCTATCCGTCGCGCTGCGTCAATCCGGATCGCCGATCCCGCGCATTCTCCATTCGGCGTTAACGTTTTTGTTGGTTACTGGCGATCCATGATTCGCATTTCGGCTCCCTCTTCCGCCCGCCGCCCGCTCCTGGCCGCCGTCCTGCTCGGCCTGGCGGCCCTGACCTTTGCGGCCGTCCCGGCGCAGGCCCAGCGCGCCGCCAGCAAGCCGGCGCCCGCCAAGACCGCCGCGACCGGCGGGCAGGGCCAGGCGCTGCTGCTCGAAAGCGCCGGGAAATGGCAGGCCTTCTCCTCACAGCAGGGCCGCTCGAAGATCTGCTACGCCCTGTCCAAGGCCGAGAGCCGCACCCCCGCCAATCTCAAGGATGTCGAGGGTCTGCTGTTCATCTCGAGCCGTCCGGGCGAAGGCGTGCGCAACGAGATCAGCCTGGTGATGAATTTCGACCTCAAGGAAGATGTCGAGCATCAGGCGATCATCGGAGCCGAGCGCTTCGCACTGGTCGCCAAGGGCCAGAATGTCTGGCTGAAGAACCCGGCCGAGGAAGGCCGCATGCTCGATGCCCTGCGCAAGGGCTCGGGCCTCGAGATCAAGGGCACCTCGAAGCGCGGCAATGCGACCAGCGACAAGTATTCGCTCGCCGGCATCTCGCAGATCGTCAAGCGGGCCGAGGACGCCTGCAAATAGGCTGACAAGCAGGCTGATTTCGCGATTGGCTGTGCTCATGCTATGAGGCGGCCAATTCCGGGTGATATCGCCCGTTGCGAGCCGAGTTCCGATGAATCTCTCTGTTGCTGACGCCGCCCCTTTGGCGGCCGAACCTGTTGTGCGGCGGCCCTCGCTGGCTGGGCGCACGCGCGCCGGCCTTGATGCGGCCCTGGCCGAGATCGGCGTTCCCGAGAAGGAGCGGCGCATGCGCGTCGGCCAGCTCTGGAACTGGATCTACCATTACGGTGTCCGCGACTTCCAGGAGATGACGACGATCGGCAAGGGTCTGCGCGCGCAGCTTGCCGAGCATTTCTCGCTCGACCTGCCCGAGGTCACGGCCGAGCAGGTTTCCAGCGACGGCACCCGCAAATGGCTGCTGCGCATGGCGCCGACAGGCCGGCGCGATCGCGGCGCCGAGATCGAGTGCGTCTACATCCCCGAGGTCGACCGCGGCACGCTCTGCGTCTCCAGCCAGGTCGGCTGCACGCTGACCTGCACCTTCTGCCATACCGGCACGCAGCGGCTCGTCCGCAACCTGACGACCGAAGAGATCGTCACGCAGTTGATGGTCGCACGCGACCGGCTCGGCGATTTTCCCAACCGCAGCGCCCCCGAGGGCGCCTTCGTTCCCAATGATGGCGGACGCTTCGTCTCGAACATCGTGTTCATGGGCATGGGCGAGCCGCTCTATAATTTCGACGGCGTGCGCGATGCGATCGGCGTGATCACCGACGATCAGGGCCTGTCGCTCGGCCGCCGGCGCATCACCGTCTCGACCTCGGGCGTGGTGCCGCAGATCGGCCCGCTCGGCGACGAGATGGGCACGATGCTGGCGATCTCGCTGCATGCGGTGCGCGACGATCTGCGCAACGAGCTGGTGCCGCTCAACAAGAAGTATCCGATCAAGGATCTGCTCGACGCCTGCCGAAACTATCCCGGCTTGTCGAACGCGAAGCGCATCACCTTCGAGTATGTGATGCTCAAGGGCGTCAACGACAGCGACGCCGAGGCGCGTGAGCTGGTGCGCCTGCTCAAGGGCATCCCGGCCAAGATCAATTTGATCCCGTTCAATCCCTGGCCCGGCACGAAATACGAGTGCTCGGACTGGGAGCGGATTGAGCGCTTCTCCGAGATCGTGTTCAAGGCAGGCTATGCCTCGCCGGTCCGCACGCCGCGCGGTCGCGACATCCTCGCGGCCTGCGGCCAGCTCAAGAGCGAGACCGAAAAACTCTCGGCCCGAGCCCGGCTGATGCTGGAGCAGGGCGAAGTCGACGCTGCGGCGGCCGCGCACTGACATGCTGCGCTGGCTGCTGCTGATCCCGTTCGCTCTGCTGTTCGCGATCGGCTCCGGGCTGGTCGCCCTGCTGATCGCCGGCGTCGCCTCGCCCGATCTCGGCCTGCTGATCGGCGGCGGCTTCGATCGACTGATCGGGGCGCTGTTCGACCAGGCCGAGCGCGGTTTCGACCCCGGCCCGACGGCGGAGGCGGCGTTTTCCCTGCTCGGCCGGCTCGGCTTCGCCATCCTGGTCCTGCCGGTGGTACTGGTCGCGATCACGTCCGAACTCTTCCGATTCCGCAGCGGCCTGATCCAGAGCGGCCTCACCGGCCTCTTGGCGGCGATCCTGCCGCTCGCCATGCTCGGCATGGCCAGGGCGCCGCGCGCCGGCGAGATGCAGGTCGTGGCGGCGCTCTTCCTGGTCGGGGCCGCCACCGGCTTCGTCTACTGGCTGATCGCCGGGCGCGGGGCGGGCGGGGAGCCGAAAGCGCCCGAGCGGCAGGCCTGATCTACTTCGTCATGCTCGGGCTGGACCCGAGCATCTCAGGCCGAAGAAGGCTCCAATCATGGCCTTCTCGTCATGATATTCTCGGGTCTACGCTTCGCTTCGCCCGAGAATGACGACCGTCAATCCCCGATCGCCACGCCCTCGCGCCTGCCATCCGCGCCACCGAGATAGCCTTCCGGCGTCTTGACGATCGCCTGGATGCCCGAGGTCATGTCGATCAGCCTGACCTCGTGGCCCTTGGCCTCCAGCGCGGCTTTCCAGGCTTCGGCCTCGCTACTCTTCTCCAGCTCGGTCGGACCGTTGCGGTTGCCGAAATTGGCGAGATCGACGGCGCGCTGCGGGTCCATCTTCCAGTCGAGCAGGGCGACCAGCGTCTTGGCGACATAGCCGATGATCTGGCTGCCGCCGGGCGAGCCGGTGACGGCATAGAGCCGGCCGAAGGCGTCGAAGACGATGGTCGGCGCCATCGAGGAGCGCGGCCGCTTGCCGGGCTCGACCCGGTTGGCGACCGGCTTGCCGTCCTCCGACGGAGCGAAGGAGAAGTCGGTCAATTCGTTGTTGAGCAGGAAGCCGCCCCTGGTCATCAGGCGCGAGCCGAAACCGTCCTCGATCGTCGTGGTCATCGAGACGGCGTTGCCGGCGGCGTCGATCACCGAGATATGGCTGGTGCCGTTCTCGACGCCCTCGGACGGGGCGAACAGGAAGGCGCGCTTGTTCGGTGGGGTGCCGGCGCTGGCCTTGGCCATCGCCTTGTCCGGGCTGATCAGCCTGGCGCGCTCGCGGATATAGTCCTCGTCGATCAGGCCGGAGGTCGGGACGCTGACGAAGGCGGGATCGCCGAGATAGAGCGCCCGGTCGGCGAAGGCGAGCTTGCCGGCCTCGGCGAACATATGCGCGGCCTCCGCTCCGGGGCCGAGGCGGGCGATATCCTTCGTCTCAAGCATCCCGAGGATTTGCTGCACGGCGACGGCGCCCGAGCTCGGCGGCCCCATGCCGCAGAGGGTATAGGCGCGGTAGCGGCCGCAGAGCGGGGCGCGTTCCTCGACCTTATAGCCAGCGAGGTCGTCGAGCGTGATGTCGCCGGGATTGGTGGCGTGACCGGTCACCGTCGCGACGATGTCTTCGGCGATCGCGCCTTCGTAGAAGGCATCGGCACCGCGCCCGGCGATGGCGCGGAGCGTCGCGGCGAAGGCCGGGTTCTTCAGGATGGCGCCGACCGGCTTGGGCTTGCCGTCAGCCTCGTAGAAATAGGCGGCGGCGCGGGCGTCCTTGCCGAGGCTCTGTTCCTGCGCCAGCAGGCCGTTGAGGCGCGGCGAGATGGCAAAGCCCTCCTCGGCCAGCTTGATCGCCGGGGCGAAGACCTCGGTCCAGGGCAATTTGCCCCAGCGCTTATGCGCCTCTTCCATCAGCCGGACCGTGCCAGGCACCCCGACCGAGCGACCACCGACGACGGCGTCGACGAATTTCATCGGCCTGCCGTCGGCGCCGAGGAAGCGCTCGGGCTTGGCCGCCTTCGGCGCGGTCTCGCGCCCGTCGAGCGTCGTCAGCTGGCGGCCGGCCTCGTCCCAGTAGACGAAGAAGGCGCCGCCGCCGATGCCGGAACTCTGCGGCTCGACCAGATTGAGCACGAGCTGAATGGCGATCGCTGCGTCGGTGGCGCTGCCGCCGGCGCGCAGCATCTCGCGGCCGGCCGCGGCGGCGAGCGGGTTGGCGGCGGCGGCCATATAGCGCTGCGCCGTGCCTAGTGTCTTGGCGGTGCGGCCGGTTGCAGCTTCGGGCGCGGGCGCCATGGTCTGGGCCGGGGCTATTGCTGTGGCGGCGAGCCACAGGCTGAAGGCAATGGCTGAGCGGCTACCGAATGCGGACGATCGATGCGGCATGGTCCGGTCCTCTTCGATTGCCGCGCAGACTAGCGCGCTTGCCGGCTTGCGCGCCATGCTTGCGGCGCTGGTTTGATCTGCCGGGCGGCGCGGCTATGGTCGGGGCCTGATTTGTCCTGCCAAGTTTGTTCTGCCAAGCCGAAGGGGTTCGTCATGGTGCTCGCGCAGTCTCCGGCCTTTCGCCGGCCCCTCGTCATGCTGCTGGTCGGGCTGTTCGGCCTGGTTCTGGCGGGTTGCGGCTACAACAACGTGCCGACGCTGGAGGAGAAGGCCAAAGCGGCCTGGGGCGAGGTGCAGAACCAGTACCAGCGCAGAGCGGACCTGATCCCCAACCTGGTCGAGACGGTGAAGGGCTATGCCCAGCAGGAGCGCGAGGTGCTGACCCAGGTGATCGAGGCGCGCGCCAAGGCGACGCAGGTCAAGGTCGATGCCTCCACCATCACCGATCCCGCCAAGTTCAAGGAATACCAGGACGCACAGAACCAGCTCAGTGGCGCGCTCGGGCGCCTGATGGTGACCGTCGAGCGCTATCCCGACCTCAAGTCGAACCAGAACTTCCTGGCGCTGCAATCGCAGCTCGAGGGCACCGAGAACCGGGTCACGGTCGCCCGGCGCGACTACATCCAGGCGGTGCAGGCCTTCAACACGGAGATCCGCACCTTCCCGGGCGTGATCTGGGCGAAGCTGTTCTGGGGCTCCAAGCCGATGGAGAGTTTCTCCGCGACGGCGGGGGCGGAGCGGCCGCCGGCGGTGAAGTTCTAGTCGCAACCCTTCGATGGGCTCTGCAAGTCGTGGGCAAG
>PNLY01000065.1 GCA_013823325.1 Methylobacterium sp. | reverse complement strand
ACGCAGCAGAACGCCGCCATGGCCGAGCAGTCGACCGCTGCCTCGCAGGCCCTCGCCCAGGAAGCCGACAGGCTGGCGGCGCTGGTCGGGCGCTTCCGTCTCGGCGGCGATGTGGTTGCCTTGAGGACGATGGCGGGCAAAATGGCGCAGGCTGCGGCGCCTGCGCCGCGCCCGGCGCGCGCCGCCGCGCCCGCTTCGAACCATGGCAGCGCCGCGCGCAAGGCCGCCAATGGCGGCGATCGCGGCTGGGAGGAATTTTGAGCACGCCTAGCGAGATCGCCGCGCAGATCGGCTTCGACGATTTCCTCAAGGTCGACATCCGTGTCGGCACCATCGTCGAAGCCGCTCCGTTCCCCGAAGCGCGCAAGCCGGCGATCAAGCTGGTGATCGATTTCGGCGGCACGATCGGCCGCAAGAAATCCTCGGCGCAGATCACCAAGCACTACCGGCCCGAGGACCTCCCAGGCCGGCAGGTGCTGGCGGTGGTCAACTTCCCGCCGCGCCAGATCGGCAAGTTCATGTCGGAGGTGTTGACCCTCGGTGTGCCGGATGCCGATGGCGAGGTCGTGCTGATCGGCCCGTCGCTCGAGGTGCCGATGGGTGGGCGGCTTTACTGAGATAGTGGATCAGGCGGCGCGATCCTGCCGCCAGCTTCCCGTCGCGAGCGTCGTCGGCGCCGGTTCCGGTTCGCCCCAGCGCAAGGGCAAGGCGGCCTTGCGCCGGCAGGCCCGCGTCACCTCGACCTTCAGCAGGCGCCTGGCGCCGTCGATATCAGCCAGCTCCGGGCCGTCCCAGATGAGCTCGGCGACGCCCTGCAATTGCAATACGTCGCCTTTGGCGAAGTCGATGAAGAGCAGGGATGTCGCCGGCTCGCGCAGCAGGTTGCCGAAGGTGTTGAAATAGCTGTTGCCGGCGAAGTCCGGCACGCTCAGCCGGCCGCCTTCGACCCGGACGAAGCCCGGCCTGCCACCGCGATGCGAGATGTCGAGCCCGCTCTCCGAGCCGCTGGCGATGAAGAGCGTATCGGTTTCCGCGATCAGCGCGCTGGCCGCCGCGTCGAGATTGCCGAGTTCTTCGGTGGCGGCAGTCGCCGCGCTTGGCATGATCTCGTGCTGCCGCAGCTGGATATACTTGGCGCAATTGCCGAAGCTCTGGCTTACCGCGACCTTCAGGCCGCTGCCGTCGCGCTCGCTGATGACACCATTGGCGCGGTTGCGTCTTCGGGTACGCAGGTCGAGCCCGAGCAGGCCGATCGGCATGCCGGCGCGCAAGGCGCTATCGGCTGGATCGCCCGGAGCGGGCAGGGCGGCGATATTGAGGGCATTCGGCGTCGGGCTGGTGACGAAGCCTTCCGGGCCGGCAAGGACTGTCGCGATCGGCTTGCCCTGCGCATCGCGCCCGGCCACGAAGAGATAGGGCAGCAGGGCGAAGAAATCGCGGTGCTGGTCCGGCATGAAGCTGCGGATGCCGGCGCCGCGCGAACTCTCGCCGGCGAGCGCCTGCGCCTCCAGCTCGCCTTGATGGAAGGGCGAGGCGTCCATGATCTCAGCCCTTCACGGGAATGGGCGAGGGCGGGATCGGCGTGAAGAAGGGCAGGGCCTCGACGCGCCTGAGCCAGGCCCGCACCGCCGGATAGGCGTCGAGCGGGATGCCGCCTTCGGGGGCATGCGCGACATAGGAATAGCAGGCGAGGTCGGCGAGCGTCGGATGCTCGGCGGCGAGGAAGCTGCGGCCAGTGAGATGCCCATCCATGAAGGGAAGCAGCCGGGCCGCGACACGTTCGGCCCTGACCGGGTCGTCCTCGTAGTTGAACTGGGCGATCATGCGGGCGATCGCCGGCCCGTGCATGACCTCGCCGGCGGCGATCGAGAGCCAGCGCTGGACCTGCGCGGCTGCGACCGGCTCCTGCGGCAGCCAGTCGCTGTCCGGAGCGTAGCGCCGGGCCAGATAGACCAGGATGGCGTTGCTGTCGGCCAAAGTGAGATCGCCGTCCTGCAACACCGGAATCTGGCCGAGCGGGTTGAGCTTGCTCCGGAACGCCTCACTGCGGCGCACATCGGCTGGGGCGGGCACGAAGTCGAAGGCGAGCCCGAGCGCACGCAGCAGCAATTCGACGCGGTGGGTATGGCCCGACAGGGGCGTGCCGTGGAGCGTGATCTTGGCTTGGGTCATCGGGGCCTCGCGGTGATGTCGCGGAAATCTGATTGTTTCAGCCGAATGGCGAAAGCTGGTAGGCTGGCAAATCAGAATTCCGAACGGTGAAATGATCATGGACCGGCTCGACGAGCTCGCCATCTTCGTCGCGATCATCGATACCGGCAGCCTTGCCGGCGCGGCGCGCCAGCTCCGGCGTTCTCGTCCGGCGGTGACGCGGGCGCTGGCGGCGCTGGAGGAGCGCGCCGGCGTCCGGCTGATCGCGCGCACCACGCGTCAGCTCATGGCAACCGAAGCGGGGCGAGAACTGGCTGCCTCCGCCCGCAATATCCTCGCCGAATACGAGGCCTCGCTCTCCGGCGTCACCGCGGCGCCGATGCGCGGCCTGATCAGAATCACCGCGCCGACAGCCTTCGGCCGGCGCCATGTCACGCCGGTCGTCGCCGAATTTCTCGACCTGCATCCTGAAATCCAGATCGAGCTGGTGCTGGCCGACCGCAATCTCGACCTGATCGAGGAGGGCCTGCATCTGGCAGTTCGCATTGGCCCGTTGCCGAGTTCGCGATTGGTCGCACGAAAGGTTGGAGAGGTCAGGCGAGTGCTGGTCGCGGCGCCGGCCTATCTGGAGCGCCGCGGCACGCCGCAGCGACCGGCCGATCTCGCCGGCCACGACACCATCGTCAGCATCGCCGCAGGCCAGAGCCTGGTCTGGCGCTTCGCCGGCGATGCGCGCAACGCGACCGTGCAGGTGGCGCCGCGCCTGATCGTCAACGAGATCGAGTCCGTGCTGATCGCGACGCGCTCCGGCCGCGGACTGGCGCGGGCGCTGTCCTATCAGGTCGCGCCGGACCTGGACGCCGGCACGCTGGTCCGGGTGATGCGGGAGTGGGAGCCGCCGGCCTCGCCGGTCCAGCTCGTCGTGCCGAGCGGGCAGCATCTCCAGCCCAAGGTCCGGGCCTTCCTCGACTTCGCCGCCGGCAGGCTGCAGCAGCTGCCGGTGATCAAGCCGGAGCACTGAGCGGGATCAGCGGAGATCGGCGTGCCGGGCGGCTTCCTCGTGGATCCAGCGGCGAAAGGCCGCGATCGCCGGCCGCTCCGCCACGGTCTCGGGGCAGACGACGTAATACTGATAGGCGCCGGGCAATTGCTGCGGGAACGGGCGCACCAGGCGCCCGGCGTCGAGATAGTCGCCGATCAGGGCGCTGGTCGCGAGTGCGATTCCCTGGCCCGAGGATGCCGCCTGCAAGGCAAGGAAGGTGTGCGAGAAGCGCGCGCCATGCGAGGCGTCGATGTCGTCGACGCCAGCAAAAGCGAGCCATTGCGGCCAGGTCACGTATTTCGGGATGCCCTCGGCCAGCTCGTGCAGCAAGGTGTGATGGCGCAAGTCGGAGGGCTCGCGCAGCGGCCGCTCGGGATCGTTCAGGAGCGAGGCGTTGCAGACCGGAAAGAAGGTCTCGGTCATCAGCAGCTCGGAATGCAGGCCGGTATAAGCGCCCTCGCCATAGCGGACCGCGATGTCGACATCCTCGCGGGCGAAATCGGTGAGATGCAATGAGACCGAGATGCGCACCTCCAGCTCGGGGTGGCGCTGCTTGAGCGCACCGAGCCGTGGAATCAGCCAGCTCAGCGCGAAGCTCGGCATGGTGCTGACCGTCAGGATGTTGGCCGTGTCCGGCCGCAGCGCTCGGGCAGTGGCCTCATCGAGTTGGTCGAGGACCTGCGAGATCGCGGCGGCGTAGCGCTGGCCGAGCGGAGTCAGCGCGATGCCCTTGCTCGGCAGCCGGGTGAAGAGCGGGCGCTGGAGCCAGGCCTCGAGGGTCTTGACCTGCTGGCCGACGGCGCTGGCGGTGACGGCGAGCTCGTCGCCCGCCCGCTCGTAGTTGAGATGCCGTGACGCAGCCTCGAAGGCGCGCAGCGAGGTCAGGGGGGCAGGTGGCGGCGAGACATTGCGTGGCCAAGTTTTGCTTGGGCTGAGGCAAAGAAGTTCTCATTTGCTTCCAGGGTCAGCAAGCCCCAAATTCGCTGGTAGAAACTGGATCAAAGGAGGCCGTGATGCCGGCCGGGACCACCACAGTAAATCTTTCGCTCTCCACCGCTCACCAGGCTCGCGGGCTCGCCGGGCTGTTCCTCCGTTTCGAGGATTGGCTGACGGCGCGGGCCAGCGCCCGGGCGCTCTATCGCATGGACGATGCGGCGCTCCACGACATCGCCCTGTCGCGCAGCGACGTCGAGCGGGTGAACGACAGCGCTCGCAAGGCCCTCTGGCAGCACTGAGCTTTTTCGTCCTCTATACCCCAGTCGTCCCGGACAAGCGGCAAAGCCGCGCCGATCCGGGGCCCATACCTGAACCTTCTTCGGGAGGCTCAGGTATGGGCCCCGGGTCTGCGCTTCGCTTCGCCCGGGGCGACTTGCAGTTGTGCGAGGCGAAAGAGATTCAGACCGGCAGCCGGACCGTCGCGCGCAGCCCGCCGAGCGGCGACTCGCCCAGGATGATGTCGCCGCCATGCGAGCGGGCGATGTTGCGGGCGATGGCGAGGCCCAGGCCCGTGCCGCCGCCGTCGACATTGCGGGCCTCGTCGACCCGGAAGAACGGCTTGAACACGTCCTCGCGCAGCTCCGCCGGGATGCCGGGTCCGTCATCATCGACCATGACGATCAGATAGCGTGCGTCATGCGTGGCGCGGATGGCGATGCGGTCGCCGAAGCGCGCGGCATTCGAGACGAGATTGGTGAGCAGGCGCCGGATCGCGTCGGGACGGACGACCACCAGCGGGTCGCCGACGACGGTGAGCTCGGTCTGGTGATCCTGCCGCTCCGCGTCGGCCTTCAGCGTCTCCAGCAGCGCACGGATATCGGTCTCGACCGGCGCTTCGCCGGCGTCGCCGCGCGCGAAGGCGAGATAGTCCTCCAGCATGCGGCTCATCTCGTCGACATCCTTCTCGAGCGCCTCGAGGTCGGGCGAGCGTTCGAGCAAAGCCAGAGAGAGCTTGAAGCGGGTCAGGATGGTGCGCAGGTCGTGGCTGACCCCGTTCAGCATCATGGTGCGTTCGCCGATCGAGCGCTCGACGCGGCGCTTCATCTCGATGAAGGCGTTGCCGGCGCGGCGGACCTCGCGCGCACCGCGCGGCCGGAAATCGGCGTCGCGGCCCTTGCCGAAGGCCTCGGCGGCATCGGCGAGGCGCAGGATCGGGCGGATCTGGTTGCGCAGGAACAGCACCGCGATGGTAAGCAGGATCAGCGAGGTGCCGATCATCCAGAGCAGGAAGATGTGGCTGTTCGAGGCATAGGCCTGGCTGCGCCGGGTGAGCACCCGCATCACGTCCTTGCCGAGCTTGATCCTGATCTCGATTAGGCTGGAGCGACCGACCGTGTCGAGCCAGAAGGGCCGCTTGACTTGCTGGGCGAGCTCGGCCGAGAGCGCGCTGTCGAGCAGCGAGAAGAAGGGGCGGGTGCCCGGGGCCGGCAGGTCGGTGTCGGGCAGGATCTCGACATCCATGCCGAGCCGCTCCTCGGCAATGCGGCCGAGCACCGTTGCCTGGTCGTCCTGCGGATAGCTCTCGTAGACGTCGATCAGCGTCGCGATCTCGGAAGAGACGGCCGAGGAGAGGCGCTGCGTCACCGTCTGCCAGTGCCGCTCCATGAAGACATAGGCGATGACCGATTGCAGCAGCACGACCGGCGCGATGACGATGACGAGCGCGCGCGGATAGAGCCCCTTGGGCATGATCCGCGCGACCGGGCGCAGCCAGCGGTCGGGCAGGCGCCGAAGCGGCGTGATCGCGGCGGAGAGCGCCGACATGGCCTTGCTGAAAGCCACGCGCAGTTTCGCCAGAGCCCGCGTTGCGCGCGGGACGAGGCGACGCCTGAGCGAAGCGTCGGCCATTCCGGTCAGGTCCTGTCGACGACGAGGCGGTAGCCGATGCCGCGCACGGTCTGGAGATAGAGCGGATCGGCCGGATCGCGCTCGATCTTGCGGCGCAGGCGGTTGATCTGCACGTCGATGGTGCGGTCGTTGACGGCCGAGCCCTGGGCGGCGAGCTGCTCGCGCGGGACATGTTCGCCGGCGCGCTCGGCCAGGGTCGTCAGGATCTCGCGCTCGCGTTCGGTCAGGCGGATCGACTCCTCGCCCTGGCGCAATTCGCCGCGGGCGAGGCCGTAGATGAACGGTCCGAAGCGGACATAATCCGGCCGCATCGGCGCGGTCGGCGCCTCGGGCTGGGCGTTGCGCTTCAGCACATTGCCGAGACGAAGCAGCAATTCGCGTGGCTCGAAGGGCTTGGCGAGATAGTCGTCGACGCCGATCTCCAGGCCGTTGATGCGGTCGCTCGGATCGGCGCGGGCGGTCAGCATCAGGATCGGCACCTGCGAGCTCTGGCGCAGGCGGCGGGCGAAGTCGAAGCCGTTCTCGCCCGGCATCATCACGTCGAGCACCATGGCGTCGAAGACGAGATGGCCGAGCCGAGTGTCGGCATCGTCGGCATTGGCGGCGGTGGTGACGCGGTAGCCATGGTCGCCGAGGAAGCGCGCCAGCAGATCGCGCAGGCGGCGGTCGTCATCGACCACCAGGATATGGGGGGCCTCGTCGGGCACTGGCTTGAGCACGCTGGCCGCCATCTAGACTCCTCGGTTCTGCCCTCGGCGCGGGCCGGCGCGCCGCTGCCTCCCGGGGAGGATAGCACAGCCGGTTCGGCCACAGGCGCGCGCTGCGCCCGGCCACCGATAACATTGTCTAACGGTCTGCAACGCCAACGGCCGAGTGCACGACTTCAATGCTCAACGGGTTGCCTTGCTGAAGGTGACGCCTCGATCGGTGACCTTGAGGCTGAAGCGGCCGCGGCCGGTCGGATTGGCACGGGAATCATTCGGACCGAGGACAGTGCCGACATAGGTGATGATACCCTGGCCGAACTGGACCTGGCGCGGATCGGAGCCGACCGTCTCGTCGGCGCGGCCGACCGGCGTCCAGCGGCCTCCGGCTTCCTTGAAGACGATCGCCATCTGGCTCATCGCATTGCCGGTCTGGTCGTATTGGTAGCTGACGAAGGCGACGGCATGAGGCGTCGGATCATTGCTGAAGCTGCCATGGAACAGGCTGGCATGGCTGGCCGTGTCGATGATCGGGCACTTCTCCTCGCCCTTCTGCGTGTAGCAGGGGATGCGGGTCTGCTTGAGATAGCGGGCGACGCTCTCGGCGGCGGGGCCCTTGAGGCTGCCGGTGACATCCTGTGCCGCAGCCGCGGTCATGAAGCCGATGGCGGCGGCGAAGCCGAAGAGAACCTTGTGCATCGTCGTCCTGTGTCGTCGTCGGAAATCTCACCGCGGTCCGGCGAGTGCGTCCTGCACCTTCTTGCGCTCGGACGGGTCGATCAAGCCCGAGAGGTAGCGTGCGACGATCGCTCCCGCTTCGGGCCCGACCTGGGCTAGCGCGCCGTTGATGCGCTTGCCCTGCAGCTGCGCCAGCCGCACCGCGAGCTCGCGGCCGGCCGAGGTCGCGTGGAGGTGGCGCTGGCGCTTGTCCTGCGTGCCGGTGCGGGACTCGACGAAGCCGGTCTCGACCAGCTCCTTCAGCACCCGGTTCAGGCTCTGCTTGGTGATCTGCAGGATGTCGAGCAATTCGGCGATGGTCAGCCCCGGCCGGCGCTGGACGAAATGCAGCACGCGGTGATGGGCACGGCCGAAGCCGTAATCGGCGAGGATGCGGTCGGGATCGCCGACGAAATCGCGATAGGCGAAGAAGAACAGCTCGATCAGCTCGTAGGGCACGTCGGCGTGTGCGCCCTCGGGCGGGGCGGCAGGCGCTGGTTGCAATACGGGTGTGCTCAACGTCACGCTCATTTTTTATGTCAGCCTTGTTGACATATCTCAGACGTAAGATTACCGGTCAAGCACGCGGGGCGACCGATTATGTCGCAGGCGCCGCTTCCGGCGCAGCATAGATACCGCGCTTGCACGCCCTTCCGGCCTGTGGCGGAGTGCTGGCAAGAAGAGCATCTGGAGGACTGTACCATGTCTGTCATTCCTTTCGACCAGCGCGACGGCGTCATCTGGTTCGACGGCAAGCTCGTGCCGTGGAAGGAGGCCAAGGTGCACGTACTCACCCACGGCCTGCATTACGGCTCCTGCATCTTCGAGGGCGAGCGGGCCTATGACGGCGTGATCTACAAGTGCACCGAGCACTCGCAGCGCCTGCACAAATCGGCCGAGATCATGGATTTCACGATCCCCTATTCGGTCGCCGAGATCGACGCCGCGAAATATCTCTGCCTCAAGGAAAACGGCCTGAAGGACGCCTATGTCCGCCCGGTCGCCTGGCGCGGCTCGGAGATGATGGCGGTCTCGGGCATGAACAATACCATCCACACGGCGATCGCGGTGTGGGAGTGGCCGAGCATGTTCGACATGGCGCAGAAGCTGAAGGGCGTGCGCCTCGACCTCGCCGAGTATCGCCGGCCCGACCCGGCCTGCGCGCCGGTCCACGCCAAGGCGGCGGGACTCTACATGATCTGCTCGCTCTCCAAGCACAAGGCGGAGCGCGCCGGCTATGCCGATGCGATGATGCTCGACTGGGAAGGCAATGTCGCCGAATGCACCGGCGCCAACATCTTCTTCATCAAGGACGGCGTGATCCACACCCCGCTGGCCGACCGCTTCCTCAACGGCATCACCCGCCAGTCGGTGATCGACCTGTGCAAGAAGCGCGGCTTCGAGGTGGTCGAGCGCCGCATCCGGCCGGAGGAGATGGCAGGCTTCAGCGAGTGCTTCATCACCGGCTCGGCCGCCGAGGTGACGCTGGTCTCCGAAATCGGTCCCTACAAGTTCACTACCGGCAATATGGGCAAGGTGATCATGGAGGACTATTCGGACGAGGTCCGGCAGGGGGCCAGGGCCGCGGCCTAGTCAAACTTGCTACGCCCGTCATCCCGAAGCGGCCTTTGGTCGTCCGGGATGACGGCAAATCGCTTGGTCCGAAAGCCGGGCCGCGCAGCACGATCGAAATGCCACAGAGGCGGCTCGACAGATCGGCGAGCGCTCTGCCGCCTTGACCGTGGCCGGCCCCGTCGCCATCGTGACGGCAGCTGACTCCTCCCCGCACGAGGCCCCCATGCGCCGCGTTTCCCTTCTGCCCGCCCTCGCAACCGCGATCTGCCTGACCGGCCTCTCCGCCCAGGCGGCGGGCGGGCGCTACGTCAATCCCGTCGACAAGGCGGAAGAGCGCATCATCCCGATGTACGGCAACCTGCCGGCCTGCGAGGATCCGGCCGTGCTCGGCGCGATCACCAGCCGCTTCAATTCGCGCGAGGCCAGTTTCTGGGGGCCGCTGCAGGCGGTCAGCTTCGACCGTGTCCAGCCGATCGCCTGGCGCCCGTGGGGCGAGGATTTCATCCCGCGCCGCTTCTGCACGGCCCGCGTGCTGACCAATGACGGCGTGCTGCGGCGGGTCGACTATTCGGTGCGCGAGAATCTCGGCCTGTTCGGCTACACTTGGAACGTCAATTGGTGCGTCTCGGGGCTCGACCGTCACCGTTCCTACGCGCCTGATTGCAAGATGGCCCGCCCCTGAACCGGGCGTGGCCATGCGACTGAAGCGAATCGCTGCCGGCCTGTTGGCCTTCTGCGCACTCGGCGGCGTAGCTTCGGCGCAGGGGCGCTATGATCGCGGCGGCACGCCGGGCGAGTTCGATTTCTACGTGCTCGCGCTCTCCTGGTCGCCCGGCTTCTGCGAGATCGAGGGCGACCGGCGCAATCGCGAGCAATGCGCGCCCGGCGCCAATCTCGGCTTCGTCGTGCATGGGCTCTGGCCGCAATATGAGCGCGGCTTTCCGAGCGATTGCGGCCCGTCGGGCCGCAGCCCGACGCGCATGGCGATGGACCAGGCCGCGGGCCTGTTCCCGTCCGAGGGCCTCGCCCGCTACCAGTGGCGCAAGCATGGCAGCTGCTCCGGCTCGAGCCCGGCCGACTATTTCGCCGACGTCCGCCGTGCCCGCGAGAAGATCAAGATTCCGCCGGCGCTGGCGAGCGTCGACAGCGAGCGCAGCTGGACCGCGCTCGACCTCGAGCGCGCCTTCGTCGATGCCAATCCCGGCTTGCGCACCGACATGATGTCGGTCTCCTGCCGGCGCGGCGTGCTGGAGGAGGTGCGCATCTGCTTCAGCAAGGATCTGCGCGGCTTCCGCAGCTGCGGCGAGGTCGACCGGTCAGGCTGCCGCGCGCGCGATTTCCGCGTCAACGCGATCCGCTAGAGCATTTTCGAGCGAAGTGGACACCGGCTCGCGTGAAAAAAATGCGTCAAAATAAAGAGATCGGGCGTTTCCGCGTTTCAGGGAAACGCGGAAACGCCGCAAGCCGATGAACTACCGCCACGGTTTCCACGCCGGCAACTTTGCCGATGTGCTCAAGCATGTCGTGCTGATGCGCGTGCTCACGCATCTCAACGCCAAGGACAAGCCCTGGCGCGTGATCGACACTCATGCCGGCGCCGGCCGCTACGATCTCGGCTCCGAGGAGGCGCTGAAGACCCATGAATGGCGCGACGGCGTTGCGCGGCTCGAACAGGCGCCGCTCGCGCCGCAGGTCGAGGACCTGCTGAAACCCTGGCGCGAGGCGCTGGTCGCCGCCCGCAGCCGTCATGGCAGCGAGACCTATCCCGGCTCGCCCTGGCTCTGCCGCCATGCGATGCGGGCGAACGACCGGTTGATCGCCGCCGAGCTGCACGAGAACACCTATCGCAAGCTTGCACAGTCGCTCGGCCGCGATGAGCGTTGCAAGGCGCTCGAAATCGACGGCTGGACGGCGCTGCGCGCCAATGTCCCACCCAAGGAACGCCGCGGCCTCGTCCTGATCGACCCGCCCTTCGAAGAGAAGGACGAGTTCGCGACGCTCGCTGCCGAGTTCATCGCCGCGCACCGCAAATGGCCGACGGGGATTTACGCTCTCTGGTATCCGATCAAGGACGAGCGGGCAGTGGCAGCCCTGCTCGATTCGATTCTCGATGCCGGCATCGGTCGGCTGCTCCGGCTGGAGATCGACGTCGATCGCCCCGATGCCGCCGGTGGCCTGAGCGCGACCGGGATGCTCCTCGTCAATCCGCCCTGGCTGCTGGCCCAGGAGGCCGAAATCCTGCTGCCGGCCCTGTGCGAGCGGCTCGCCCAGGGGCCGCGCCCGCGCTATCGCTGCGAGGCGATCCGCCCCGACGGCTGATTGCTCATTCCGTCAATCCGAAGGCTGCACCGATGCTGATCCTGCGCTCCTCCCCAACCTCGCCCTTCGGCCGCAAGGTCAGGATCGCCATCGCCGAGCTCGGGCTGGAGGAACGGATCGAGGTGGTGCCGGCCGACACCAATGACCCCACGGAATCGCTGCGCCGCCAGAATCCGCTCGGCAAGGTTCCGACCCTGGTGTTCGAGGATGGCTCGACCCTGTTCGATTCGCGGGTGATCGTCGAATATCTCGACCATCTCGCCGGCGGCGGCCGGCTCTTCCCGGCAGCGGAGGCGCGCTTCGCACAGTTGCGTTTGCAGGCGCTAGCCGACGGCATCTGCGATGCCGGGTTGCTGCAGGTCTATGAGGTTCGCTTGCGGGCTCCCGAGATGCGCAGCCCGGTCTGGACGGAGAACCAAGCCGGCAAGATCGCTCGTGCCCTGGCGGCGCTCGAAGCCGCACCGCCGGCCTATGACCGCCCGCGCATCGGCGAGATCGCGCTCGCCTGCGCTCTCGGCTATCTCGATTTGCGGTTCGACGGGGCATGGCGCGCCGATCATCCGGCCCTCGTCGCCTGGCTCGACGGTTTCGCGGACAAGGTGCCGGCCTTCGAAGCGACGCGCTTCAAGGGGTAAGCGCCCGCTCGATCGGGCTCGACTGGCGGATTCGCAAAGAGTGCGCAGCTCGTCGGAGCCGGCCTTCAACCTGAAAGACAACAAAAAACCCGGTGGCCGAAGCCACCGGGTCCGTTCTGTCTCCGAGAGGAGAAAATCAGAACTTGTAGCTGAGGCGGGCGCGGACCAGCGAGAAGTCCGTGCTGACCTTGTCGGCGCCGTTGAAGACCTTCTTGTCGCCGAGGTCGACGTAGAGGTACTCGACACCAGCCACCAGGTTGTTGGTGATGGCGTACTCGACGCCGCCGCCGACGGTCCAGCCGGTGTGGGTGTTGTCGTCCGAGTTCAGGCCGTTGATGGTCACGCCGGGGGCGAGGGTGGTCTTGACGCTGCCGTAAGCGAGACCGCCGGTGACGTAGGGCAGGAACCGGTCGAAGGCGAAGCCGACGCGGCCGCGGACGGTGCCGAACCACTCGGTCTTGCCTTCGCTGACGATGCCCAGGCCAGCAAAGCTCGGGCCAGCCTTCAGGTCAGCGCCCTGGAAGTCGGCTTCAACGCCGAGGACGACCTGGCCGAGCTGGTAGTTGTAGCCGATCTGGCCACCACCGACGAAGCCGTCGAGATCGCCGAAGGCGTTGACGCCACGCGACTTCATGTTGCCGAAGCCCCAGCCGGCGTTGGCACCGACGTAGAAGCCGGTCCAGGTGAAGGCCGGAACGTAAACCGGAGCAACGACCGGGCCCTTACGGCTCGGCAGGTCGGCAGCGGAGGCAGCGCCGGCAGCGATGAGGCCGAGGGCCGCAACGCCCGAAAGCAGATACTTCTTCATGACAAACTCCTTAGTCATCGTATTTCCCGGCGCTGGCCGGCGGGTGATCCCAGTAGCCTCGTTATAAGGCAGGTTGCGGGCCGTGTCTGTTGCGGCAAGAACACATCTGCAGGTCAGACCGAGGCGAAATTGCGGCACGATCCGGAACAAGCAAGGCATATTGGTCAATTCCGGTTAGCCTTTGTTAAGACAGTGTGAATTGCCTAACCGAATACTAACGCAACGGCAGCGACTACGGACCGCGACCACATAATCGCCTGGATCGGCTTTTGGTTCCCTCGCCGGTGCAGTTCCGTCATGCGCCGGCTGCTTGCAGGCCGCGGCGACGCGTGCTTTAGCCGACTGGCCCCGCCTTTCCCGTCGAGACCTGCGTGCCACCGCTTTCGATCTTCATCATCGCGCGCGACGAAGCCGACCGCATCGGACGGACCATAGCCGCTGTCCGTGCGCTCAGCGATGACATCGTCGTGATCGATTCCGGCTCGACCGACGGCACTCAGGACGTCGCCATGAATCTCGGCGCGCGCGTGATCGAACGCGGCTGGCCGGGCTACGGCCCGCAGAAGCGCTTTGCCGAGGAGCAGTGCCGCCATCCCTGGTTGCTCAATCTCGATGCAGACGAGGTGACGCCGCCCGAACTTGTCGCCGAGATCGCCGGGCTGTTCGCCAAGGGGGAGCCGGCTTGCGACGCCTATCGGCTGCGCATCGCCGAGATATTCCCGGGGGAGGGCGCGCCGCACCGCTTCGCTTATGCGCTCTCGCCGGTTCGTCTCTACCGCGCCGACAAGGGGCGCTACTCGCCGTCGCCGGTGCATGACCGTGTCGACCTTGCGCCGGATGCGCGCGTCGGCAAGCTCAAGGGCACGATCCATCATTATTCGGTGCGCTCGCTCGGCGAGCAGATGGCCAAGCTCAACGCCTATAGCGATGCGCAGGCCGACGACCTCGACGCGCGCGGCGAGACTCTCTCGGTCTTCCGCCTCGTCGCCGAGTTTCCGGCGAACTTCATCAAGGCCTATATCGGGCGGCGTCACATGCTGCGCGGAGTCTACGGCTTCATGACCGCGATGAACTACGCCTTCTATCGCTATCTGCGCGTCGCCAAGCACTGGGAGCGCCGGCTCCGGCGCCGCAGCGCCCGCACCAACGGCGATCGGCACGGTGGCTGAGGTCGCCCTCGTCACCGGCGGCGCGCGGCGCATCGGCCGCGCCATCGTCCAGCGCCTGGCCGAGGCGGGCTACGCGGTCGCGATCCACTGCAACAGCTCGCGCACCGAAGCGCTCGCCTTGGCGGACGAGATCGGCGCGGCGGGTGGGCAGGCCCATGTCGTCGTCGCCGACCTGGTCGATCCTGCCGCCGTCGAGCGGATCGTGCCGGAGGCCGAGGCCGCGCTGGGGCCGGTCAGCCTGCTCGTCAACAGCGCCTCGAGCTTCCTGGTCGACGACCTGATGGCACTGGACGTGCCGACCTGGAACCGCCAGTTCTCGATCAACCTGCGGGCGCCCTCGGTGCTCGCCGGGGCGATGGCGAATCGCCTGCCGGCGGATCGCCAGGGTGCGATCGTCAACATCGTCGATCAGCGCGTCTGGAAGCTGACGCCGCAATATTACTCCTACACGCTGACCAAGGCAGCGTTGCTGACGGCGACGACGACGATGGCGCAGGCGCTGGCGCCGCGCATCCGGGTCAATGCCGTCGGCCCGGGTCCGACCTTCGCCAACCCGCATGACGGCGAGACGCTGCTGGCGGCCGAAGCAGGCGGCACGCCGCTCGGCCGCAAGGTCGAGGCCGGCGACATCGCCGAGGCGGTGCTCTATCTGGCGCGAGCCAGGGCGATCACCGGCCAGATGATCGCGGTCGACGCCGGCCAGCACATCGCCTGGCGCACCCCCGACATCGTCGATTGAGACTGGCTCAGGCCGTCGCGTCGCTGCGATAGGCCGCCCGGCCGCTGGCGAGCGCATCGGCCAGGAGGTCGAGCCGGTCCTGGCCCCAGAAGATCTCGCCGTCCAGCACATAGCTCGGGGCGCCGAAGACGCCCGCCTCGACCGCCTCCGCGATCGCTGCCTGATAGGCCTGCCCGATCGCTTCGCTTCCGGCTGCCTCGATCAGGCCCGTGGCATCGAGCCCGGCTCTCTCTGTCGCTGCGAGCACCAGTTCCGGCCGCGACATGTCCTGCTCGCGCGCCCAGACATCGGCCAGCACCTCGCCGATGAAGCCCGCCGGGTCTTTGCCGCGCGCGACGATCGCCAGAACGATCCTGTCTGCCAGCGACACGTCATAGGGGAAGAATTTCGGGAACAGCGTCAGCGGCAGGCCGCGTCTGGCGCGCCAGCGCTGCAGCTCGAGCAGGCGATAACGTTGCCGCACCGGATGGCGTTTCGGCAGCGGCAGGCCGCCGGTCTCGTCGAAGACCGAGCGCAGCGGCGTCGGTCGATAGCGGACAGTGAGAGCGTGCTTTTCTGCCAGCTCGATGAAGGCGCCGTGGCCGAGATAGGTCCAGGGCGAAAGCAGCGTGAAATAATAGTCGATCGGGCGGGACATCGGAGACCTCAGGCAAGCAGCGGCCGCAGCCTGCCGCTGGCGGCGCACTCCCGCAAGCCAACCCGCCGTCAATTGTCGTGATCGTTCCGATCAGGAGGATCGCGCCGCCGCCGGAGCGGCAGCGCCGTTGCCGAAGGATCAGGCAGCCGCCTTGTTCTTGATGGCGCCGATGATCGCGGTGAGGATCGCCCCACCGGCGCCGCCGCTGATGAGGTTGGTGAGGATACCGCCGACGCTGAGATTGCCGCCCATCGCCGCAGCCGAGATCGCCGGCAACACGATGGGAATGAGCTGACCGAGTACGCCGCCGCCGACCAGGCCTGCGATGGTGTTGCCTATGGTACCTATGTCGAAAGTCGGCGAGGCTTTGCCTGCCGCATTGCCACCGATCGCGCCTGCGACCAGGTTCATCAGGATTTGTTCCATGTTCAATCCCTCAGCCAAGGTGGATGGCGGAGAGAGGATGCGCCTGCGTCAAAATGTACGCAACTCGACATCGACTGAAGCCGGAACTGCAACGCGACGTTGCGCGGAGTTAACCACCGGAATCGTCACGCGTTTTACCGTGTCGGCCGGTTCGAGCGGGATTCAGCCGAGCGCGATCGCCGAGATCAACCGCCCGTAATCGGCCTCCTGCCGGTGAGTCGTACGCCGATAGCTGTAAAAGCGCGCCTCGTCGCCATAGGTGCACAGGCCGAGATCGTAGAAGCGGCCGATGCCGGCCTCCTGCGCGCGATGGGTAATGAAGGCCGGCAGGTCGAACATCGCATGGGCGGGCCGCTCGGAGGCATGGAAGAAGCGTGAGAAGGTGACGTTCTCGCCCTTGAAGCGCTCGATGAACTCAGGGCCGACCTCATAGGCGGCGGCGCTGATCGTCGGGCCCAGCACGGCGATGATCCGCTCGCGCCTGGCGCCGAGCTTCTCCATCTCGGTCACGGTCGCGCCGATCACGCCGGTGAAGGCGCCCTTCCAGCCGGCATGGGCCGCGCCGATCACGCCGGCTTCGGAATCGGCGAACAGAATCGGGCCGCAATCGGCGGTCGAGACGCCGAGCGCGACGCCATGCGCGATCGTGACCATCGCGTCGGCCTTGGGCCGTTCCGCCGGCCAGGGACCGGTGACCACGGCGACATCCGGCGAATGGACCTGGTGGACGCTGACCAGCTGGTCGCGCTCGACGCCCATGTGCTGGGCCATGCGGGCGCGGTTCTCGGCGATATGGCTCTGGTCGTCGTTCGAGCCGAGCCCGCCGTTCAGCGAGGCGTAGATCCCGCCGGAGACGCCGCCTTCGCGGGTGAAGAAGGCGTGGCGGATGCCGGGTTCGTGGGCGAGGTCGGGGGAGGTGATGAACATGGCGGCGCGTCCGTTCTGCAAGTCAGCCCTGCTCTGGCAGGCGATGTAGGTCAAATCCAGGCAGGAGCGGCAGGTTCCGGTCGGCAACGGCCAGCACCTTGAAGAGCTCGCCCATCGCCGTCGGTCCGGTCTCGATCAGGCGCTGGACCCCGCCGGCAAGACTCTCCGCCTGTGCCGGCGTGGCGCGGCGGGAGAGGGCCTCGAACCGCTGCTGCAGCCCCAGCGCCAGCAAGAAATCGCGCTGGGTGACAGGGCCATGCGCCGCAGCCCCTGCGGAGAGCCCTGCCTGCGCCATCCGGGCGAAATCGACATGGACGGTGAGGTCGGCATCGCCGGGTTCGGCCAGCACATCGACAAAAACGTGACGCTTCAGTGCCTGGAGCGTCTCGCCGAAGCCGGAGCCGGCCGGGCCGTAATCGATGAACAAGCCGGCGCCACCCTCGGCCGCGACATGGCGGGCGATGGCCGCGATCACTTCCAGCGCGGCAGTGGGCCGTTCAAATACGGTGCCGACAGGGGACGCGTCTCCCTTCTCCCCTTGTGGGAGAAGGTGGCCCGAAGGGCCGGATGAGGGGTCGCTCAGGTTGAAATCGTTGGCGGCTTTTTCAATCGTGATACGAGCAGCGTCGCGCGACCCCTCACCCCAGCCCTCTCCCGCAAGGGGAGAGGGAGCATGTGGAGCCAAGCCGAAAGCGAGCCGGCCCTCGTCATCCAATCCCACCAGCCGCTCGCGCCAGCCTTCCGGTGTGCGCACGAACTGGTCGAGCGGCAGCGCGTCGAGGAACTCGTTGGCGACGATGATCGCTGGGCCTTCAAGCGCCTGGTCGATCCGGTCATGCCAATGTGGCGTCGCACCGCTCGCGGCCAGCGTCTGTCTCTGCCGCTCGCGCAGCACCGGGCTCATCTCGACCAGATGGACCGACAGCGCTTCGCGAAAACCGGGCAAGGCCCGGGCCGCTCGCAGCATGTCCTGCATCAGCGTGCCGCGTCCCGGGCCGAGTTCGACGAGGCGGATGGACGCCGGCGCGCCCATCGCCTGCCAGACGCTCGCGGCCCAGAGCCCGATCAATTCGCCGAAGACCTGGCTGATCTCGGGGGCGGTGGTGAAGTCTCCGTCGGTGCCGAACGGGTCCTGCTTCATGTAGTAGCCATGCCGGGGATGGCCGAGGCAGAGCGCCATGTAGCGCGAGACGCTGAGCGGCCCGTCCTGGCGGATCAGCTCCGCGAGTTCCTGCGCCAGGAGGCTCACGCTGCAGCCGGCTCCTTGCGCCGCAGGACGAGGACGAGACCGGCGAGGAACAGCGGCGCCGACAGCACCATGCCCATGGTCAGCCAGCCCGTCCCGAACAGGAAGCCGAGCTGCGGATCGGGCTCGCGGAAGAACTCGCAGGTGGTGCGGGCGATGGCGTAGCCCATGCCGAACAGGCCGGCGACGAGGCCCGGCCGCTTCAGCCCGCCCAGGCGCACCAGGATCATCAGCAGCACCAGCAGGAGCAGCCCCTCGCTGAACGCTTCATAAAGCTGGCTCGGATGGCGCGGCACCGGGCCGCCATGCGGGAAGACGATCGCCCAGGGCACATCCGGCGCCGGCCGGCCCCAGAGCTCGCCATTGACGAAATTGGCGATGCGGCCGAGGAACAGGCCGATCGGCGCCACCGCGGCGCCGAGATCGAGGGCCGAGAGCGGCGGATAGCCGCGCCTGATGGCGAAGACCCACAGGCCCATCGCGGCGCCGACGAGTCCGCCATGGAAGGACATGCCGCCCTTCCAGACCGCGAAGATCTCCAGCGGATTGGCGAGATATTCGGGCAGATTATAGAACAGCACGAAGCCGAGCCGGCCGCCGATGACGACGCCGAGCGCGGCGAACAGCAGGAAATCGTCGAGCGAATCGACCTCCGGCCGCCTGCGTCCGCCCCAAAGTGCCTCGGTCGCCGCGAGCTTGCGCGCATACCACCAGCCGCCGAGCAGGCCGACGACATAGGCAAGCCCGTACCATTTGATCGAGAGCGGGCCGAGCTGCAGCGCGACGGGATCAATCACCGGAAAGGGGAGGGCGAAGACGGGCATGGGCGAGGGGTCCGGATTGCGCACTGCGGTGATGCAGGGCGCGCGGTGCCCGGGTCAAGAGGTCAGAGAGCCGCGCTTAGGCGCGGCCGCGTACCTGAGCCTCTGCGAGCAGCGGCTCGCCGTCCAGTTCCGGCGAAGCTGGCGGCAGGTCCGTCGGCAGGTGGTGATTGATCGTCATGACGAGTTCTTCGAAGCCATTGTCATACGGTGAAAAGCGCAGGCGCGGCCCCTCGAAGGAAGATATCCAGAGATAGCCGGTCCATTCGACGCCGACGCGGGCGAGTTCATGCCAGCTCATTGAGATCAACCGCCCTGAGATCGTCCGGCGTTCGATGCGCTCGCGGTTCCAGCGCACATGCTCGATCAGGGCGCTGGCGGCAAGAAACAGGGTCAGGCCGGCGAAGGCGCTGGTGAACAGCAGTCCCGAGGTTCGATCCACGCGCTCGCCCCAGACCACCAGCGTCGCCACGGCAGTGATCAGCAGGCCCGAGAACAGAGCGAGCCAGACATAGGGCCCTGGCGTCAGGCAGCGCCATTCGCCATGCCGCGATGCCCGCCGGCGCTGGAAGCAGACGCATAGAGCGGTTACGGCCATGAAGGCCGGAATGAACAATGCGGCCTTCACAAGCCAATCGACAGCCATGGCGTGATCTCGGACGAAGCGAAGAAGCCTTCTACCGCGCCTTGCAGGTCGCCCGAAGCGCAGCCTCCCGGGATGGCAAAGGATTCCTTGCCCGATTCCTGGCGCAATGCAGCGCGGAATCCTTCGGTCGGAACCGTAGCGTGCGTGCTCTGGCCTGCTCAAACCGCCTGATAACCTGCGGCCTGCAAAGCAGGAGAATCCGATGAAGCGAGAGATCATTCGCGTCGAGCCGTTCTCGACCTGGGGCGAGCGCCTGAAAGTGCCGTTCTCGCCGATGGTCCGCCATGGCGACACCCTTTACGTCTCGGGCATGCCCCCCTTCGATCCCGCAACCGGCGAGATCGTCCAGGCGCCGATCGATCGCCAGACGGAGCTCGTGCTGGAGCAGATGAAGCTCTGTCTCGAAACCGCCGGCTCATCGCTGGCGAATGTGCTGAAATGCAATGTCTATTGCACGTCCCCGGACAAGTTCGCCGCCGTCAACGCTGTCTATGCCCGCTATTTCCCCAAGGACCCGCCAGCCCGCATTTTTCTCTGCGTGCCGGTCTGGTTCGGACCTTTCGACATCGAGATCGACTGCATCGCCGCGGCCTGAAATACGGTCACTGCTCATAACGGCGCTCCTGACATGAGTAGCGCCTTCATCTCAGCAATAAGGCACATCGCTTACCCAGGGCATTCTCTGGGAACTTGAAACTCGGCGCGATACGGACCTCCGCCAGCGCCGAAATTGGAGATGCATTCCCGACGTTCGACGGGGCTATAGAATCGGTATTTGCCCTCCCGATCCATGCCGACTGCACCAAGATAGGTCCATTTGGAGGAGTCGAAGTGACGATACTCTGCGAATTCGGCTAACCGGGGTGGCGTAGCTTCCCGGACTTCCACTGCAGAGCAGCAGCCGCCTCCACCGATCACGATGACAAAATTTTCGGGGGTTACATACAGATTTGCATGGGTGGCGGGTCCCCAGTCCGTCCACATCTTGGTCCTGGCCTCGCCGCGGTCATTTTTGACCGACAGTTCGTAACGGCCTTCAACACCATCCGACCAAATCTCGAAATGAGCAGTCGTACCCGGATAGGGCAGCGCAACGGCAACTTCCCTGACTACGCTCTCGCCGCAACCGGTAAGAGCAAGCACGAGGATTGCAAAAAGGGGCCATCCAAAGATCGTCATCGGTGATGCGTCATCCAAGCCATTCGCCCGACCACTCCTGACATGACGAAGCGGCTGCGGCATCCTACATGCAGGTCATGAATCGCGAACGCCCAGACGAATTGCCGGAAGAAGAGTTCGAGGACGAGGAGGAGCTGTCTTCCACGCCCGAGCCTGCGCTCGATCTCCGCGAGGCTGCCCCCGGCGCGCTCAAGGCCGGCGTCGAGGTGATCGCCGACTTCGCCAGGCACCTGCCGAATCGGCCGGGCGTCTACCGGATGTTCGATCGCGCCGGCGAGGTGCTCTATGTCGGCAAGGCCAAGAGCCTGAAGAACCGGGTGACGGCCTATGCCCGCGGCATGGCGCATACCAACGCCGTGGCGCGGATGATCGCCGAAACCGCCAACATGGAGTTCGTCACCACCGGCACCGAGACCGAGGCGCTGCTGCTCGAATCGAACCTGATCAAGCAGCTGCGGCCGCGCTACAACGTCCTGCTGCGCGACGACAAATCCTTCCCCTACATCTTTCTCTCCGGCGATCATCCGGCGCCGCAGATCGCCAAGCACAGGGGCTCGCGCCAGCGCAAGGGCGATTATTTCGGCCCCTTCGCCTCGGTCTGGGCGGTGGAGCGCACCATCGACGCCCTGCAGAAGGCGTTCCTGCTGCGCTCCTGCTCGGACAGCTATTACGAGAACCGGACGCGTCCCTGCCTGCTCTTCCAGATCAAGCGCTGCTCCGGCCCCTGCACCGGCGAGATCTCGCATAGCGACTATCAGGGCCTCGCCGACCAGGCGCGCGCCTTCCTCTCCGGCCGCTCCTCGGCGGTGAAGCAGCTGCTCTCCGAGCGCATGCAGGCGGCGGCCGAGGAGCTCGAATTCGAGAAGGCGGCGCGCTATCGCGACCGGCTGGCGGCGCTCTCGGCCGTGCAGGCCGGGCAGGACATCAACACGCAAGGAGTCGAGGAGGCCGACGTCTTCGCCATCGACGAGCAGGCCGGGCAATTCTGCGTCGAGATCTTCTTCTTCCGCAACAAGCAGAACTGGGGCAATCGTGCGCTCTTCCCGCGCGCCGACAAGAGCCTGACGCCGGCCGAAGTGCTCGCTTCCGTCGTCACCCAGTTCTACGACGACAAGCCGCCGCCAAGGCTCGTCCTGCTCTCGCATGAGTTGGCGGAGAGCGAGCTGATCGCGCAGGCGCTTTGCGAGCGCGCCGGCCGCAAGGTCGAGCTGGCGACGCCCAAGCGCGGCGAGCGGCGCGACCTCGTCGCCCATGCCCAGAAGAACGCGCATGAGGCGCTCGCCCGCAAGCTTGCCGACAGCGCCGGCCAGCAGAGCCTGCTCAACGCGCTGGGGCAGGCATTCGGCCTGGAGAAGGCGCCGCGCCGGGTCGAGGTCTACGACAACTCGCACATCATGGGCACCAACGCCGTCGGCGGCATGATCGTCGCCGGGCGGGACGGCTTCATGAAGAGCCATTACCGCACCTTCAACATCTCGGCCGACACCATCGCCGGCGACGATTTCGGCATGATGCGCGAGGTGCTGAAGCGGCGGTTCTCAAGGCTGGCGAAGGAGAGTGGAGCGGCGGCCGAGGCACCCGGGCTGGCTCAAGCGGAGTTCAGCGACCAGCCTGATACTGTTGCGGAAGATCTCGGGGGGGCGAGTCCTTCTCCCGCTACCATCACTGCCGCAGAGGTCGCCGGGGCGGGCCCGGACTTGCCCGAAGACGACTCAGCCTTCCCCTCCCGCCCCGATCTCGTCATCGTCGACGGCGGCAAGGGGCAGTTCGAGGCCGCCCGCAAGATCATGGCCGAATGCGGCGTCACCGACATCGCGCTGGTTGCGATCGCCAAGGGCGAGGACCGCAACGCCATGCGCGAGACCTTCTTCATGGTCGGCAAGGAGCCGTTCAAGCTGCCGCCGCGCGATCCGGCCCTGTTCTTCATCCAGCGCCTGCGCGACGAGGCCCACCGCTTCGCCATCGGCACCCACCGCGCCAAGCGCAAGCGCGACATCAAGACCAATCCACTCGACGAGATTCCGGGTATCGGCCCCTCGCGCAAACGGGCGCTATTGCTGCATTTCGGCACGGTGAAGGCGATCCAGCGCGCCAAGCTCGACGACCTGATGAAGACGCCCGGCGTCAACGCCGCCACCGCCAAGGCGGTCCATGCCCATTTCCATGAGCATTGATCGGAATGGCGGGGTCACACTCTTGCGTGTTGACGCTGTCATGAAGGCGCTGTTTTGGTGGGTGTCGTGACGAGTCTCAACGAAGCCATCCGCCGCCGGGGACCTTGGTCCCTGCCGAACCTGCTCACCTATGGCCGGATCATCGCGATTCCGGCGCTGGTGGCGCTGCTGTTCTGGCCTTGGGACGACTGGGCCCGCTGGACGGCGCTGGGAATCTACGTCGTCGCTGCCGTCACCGATTATCTCGACGGCTGGCTCGCCCGCAGCTGGGGCCAACAATCGGCGATCGGGCGCATGCTCGACCCGATCGCAGACAAGCTCCTTGTCTGCGCGCTGCTGCTGATGCTGGTCCACACCGAGACGATCAAGGGCTGGGCGATCTGGGCGGCGATCGTCATCCTCTGCCGCGAGATCCTGGTCTCGGGCCTGCGCGAGTTCCTGGCCGAGCTGAAGGTCAGCGTGCCCGTCAGCAAGGTCGCCAAGTACAAGACCACGGCGCAGCTGTTCGCGCTCGGCTTCCTCGTCGCCGGCCCCGCCGGGGACAAGGTCCTGCCGCACAATACCCAGATCGGACTTGTGATGCTGTGGATCGCAGCGCTGCTGACGATCTATACCGGCTGGGACTACCTGAATTCCGGCATCCGCCATCTCGTCGAGGAGGACGAGCGCGCGTCATGAGCACGGCCACTGTCGAACCTGCCAGCCTGCGGCTGGTCTATTTCGCCTGGGTGCGCGAGCGTGTCGGCCTCACCGAGGAAACCGTCACGCCGCCGGCCGGTACCGCGACCATCGCCGATCTCGTGCGCTGGCTGAAGACGCGTGGCGAGGGCTATGAGCTCGCCTTCGAGAACGAGGCGGTCGTGCGCGCCGCCATCGACCAGACCCATGCCAAGCCCGCGGCGGCGATCACAGGTGCCCGCGAGATCGCCTTCTTCCCGCCGATGACCGGCGGCTGAGCCGGCGCCATGACGCCGCTCGTCCGCATCCAGCGCGAGGATTTCGACATCGGCGCCGAGATCGCGGCGCTGACCCGCGGCAACGCCAATATCGGCGCCGTAGTCTCCTTCGCCGGCCTCTGCCGCGACGAGAGCGGCCGGCTCGCGGCGCTCGAGCTCGAACACTATCCAGGGATGGCCGAGGCAGAGATCGGGCGCGTCGCTGCCGAGGCTGCCGGGCGCTGGCCGCTCTCCGGCCTGCTCGCCATCCATCGCTTTGGCCTGATCAGGCCGAGCGAGCAGATCGTGCTGGTCATCGCCGCGTCGAGCCATCGGCGCGAGGCTTTCGAGGCCGCCGATTTCCTGATGGACTATCTCAAGACCCGCGCCCCGTTCTGGAAGCGCGAGCATCTCGCCGACGGCACGCTCGGCGGCTGGGTCGAAGCCAAGGCGGATGACGACGATGCGGCACAGCGCTGGGAACAGATATCCTGATCGGGTGAGATCGCTCGTTGCGGGGAGCGCGCTGGCCATGCTGCCGGCGCTCGCTTTGGCCGCGATGCCGGAGCCGAAAGGCTTCCGCGACTGGATGGCCGGCTGCGACAATCTCAGGACCTGCGCGGCGCTCTCCGTCCCCTCCGACGGCATCGACACGATCGCCTATCTGCGCCTGGAGCGTCCGGCCGGGCCGGAGGGGGCTGCCAAGCTGATCATGCGCCTGAGCGGCGAATGGCAGAAGCCACCCTTGTCCGTCGACCTCAAGCTCGACGGCGCGGCTTTCCCGGCCGGCGGCAAGTCCATGCCGGTCTCCACCGCCGGCGATCTGGCGACGGTGATCTTCCAGCCGGCCGAGATGGCCGCGTTCATCGAAGCGGCGCGCAAGGCGACGAAGCTCTCCATCGCCGCTCCCGGCGTAAAGGCGGAGGTCTCGCTCTCCGGCGCCGTTGCGGCACTGCTCTGGATCGACGAGCAGCAGGGCCGCCTCAACACGCCCTCGGCCCTGATCCGCAAGGGCGATGCCGGGACCGTTCCCGCTGCTCCGGCCATGCCGGTGATCATGGCGAAGCCTGCGAGCGGCACGTTGTCGGAGAAGGACGGGAAAGCCCTTGCCGCAGCGCTGCGCAAATATGTCACGCAGCGAGAGCCCGACCTGTGCAGCGATGCGGAGGTTTCGGCGGTCCCAGATCGGGTCTGGCCCCTCGACGGCAAGCGCAGCCTCGTCGCGCTGACCTGCTCGCTCGGCGCCTACAACGCCACAAGCGCATTCTGGATCGTCGAAGGCAACGCGGTGGCGGCGGCGAAATCCGTCAGCTTTCCGCAGAACGGTGGTGATGCGAAGAACATGCTGACCAATGGCGAATTCGAGCCGAAGTCGGGCCGCATCAGCTATTTCGCCAAGGGACGTGGCATCGGCGATTGCGGCGCCGCCGGCGGTTACGCTTGGACCGGCGCGAGCTTCATCCTGACCGAGTTCATGATGATGGGCGAATGCCGCGGCATCGGCTCGGACGACTGGATCACGCTGTTCCGCAGCGAGGTCAGGACGGCGAAATAGGCCTCGGCCTTACCTGCTCCATCTTTGCCGTCATTCCGTGGCAGGTGCTGGGCCTGAGCCCAGACCTATGGTGCACTTCAACATTCCGGAGTGCTGCGACCATGTGTCGGCAAGACGTCATCAAAGACGGCAAGAAAAAAGGCCGGCGTCCCGAAGGAGCCGGCCTAGAAGTTTGAAACATCCAGCGCAAAGCGCCAAACATCTCAGAGGGGAACGGCTGGAACGAACTCAACGCCGGGAGGAGATGCGGAGCCCGTTCCGAACAACCGTGAGTCAAATATCGGGCACTCCCTGCCTTTTCGCAATGCAGCATTGGGCGGGTCGGTTATGCGCTGGCAACATGACTCATTACTAGAATTCGTCACAATTGCGAGGAGACCGCGCGTGGCACGCATGCGCAGCCGGTATGAGGCATGGCGCTGCCGGGATTTGCGGCAGCGCCTGCCCGTTTTTCAATAGGTCCAGCGCTGTGCCTTCTGGATCAGGAAATCGCGGAAGACCTGCACGCGGGCGACCGATTTCATCTCCTCCGGATAGACCAGATAGCTTTCGAGCTGCGGCATCTCGGTCTCGCGCATCAACTGGACGAGCGGCGACCCGGCCTCGATCAGATAGTCGGGCAGGATGGCGATGCCGGCGCCCGAATCGACGGCGCGCTTCATCGCCGTGATGTTGTTGACGGTGAGATGGATGGCGCGCGGGTTGCGCTGGTCGCGCCCGAGCGTGCCGAGCCAGTGCACTGCCGTCAGATAGGACGGCGAGGAGGCGCCGAAGGAGAGCAGCCGGTGGTTGTCGAGATCCTCGAAGCTCTTCGGCTCGCCGAAGCGCTTGATATAGGCCGGCGCCCCGTAGACGTGGAAGTGCACGGTGAAGAGCCGGCGCTGGATCAGGTCGGGCTGCTGCGGCTGGCGCAGGCGAATCGCGATGTCGGCCTCGCGCATCGAGAGGTCGAGTTCCTCGCCGGTGAGGATGAGCTCGACCTTGATGTCGGGATAGAGATCGAGGAATTCGGCGAGGCGGGGCGTCAGCCAATGGCCGCCAAGGCCGCGCGTCGCAGTGACCTTGAGCTCGCCGGAGGGATGCTCGCGCGTTTCCGAAAGCTGGGCACGCGTGCGTTCCAGGCGCTGCGTCATCTCACGCGCGGCGCGCCAGAGCAGTTCGCCCTGCTCGGTGAGAATGAGGCCGCGCGTGTGCCGGTGGAACAGCGGCGCGCGCAGTTCGCGCTCCAGCGCGCCGATCTGGCGGCTGACGGCCGATTGGCTCAGCCCCAGACCGTCTCCGGCCTTGGTGAAGCTTCCCGATTCAGCAACCGTGTAGAAGATTCGGATGCGGTCCCAATCCACCGCTTTCCCCCCGTGTTATGCGTTCAACGCATGATGGGGGGATCGAGTTGTCCGGTCAACGACTCCTTTGCCGGGACCGTTGATTTTAGCCCTTAATATCGTGCTGGAATTGATCAATTCCAGTGATGGGTGAGCCGTCCGGTTATTCCGCGGCCTCGCGCACGCCCAGTTCCTGCGCCATCAGCCAGCGCTCGGCGTCCAGCGCTGCCATGCAGCCGAGGCCGGCCGCGGTCACGGCCTGGCGGTAATGCTCATCGGTGACATCGCCGGCGGCGAAGACGCCGGGCACATTGGTCTGAGTCGTGCCAGGCGCGACTTCGAGATAGCCGGAATCGCGCATGGCGAGCTGGCCCACGAACAGCTCGGTCGCCGGCTTGTGGCCGATGGCGACGAAGACGCCGTCGGTCGGCAGGTCCTGCATGGCGCCGCTCTTCAGGTTGCGCAGGCGCACATGGGTGACGGAGGGCGGCTGCGTGCCGCCGAGGATCTCCGCGACCTCCGAATCCCAGATCACCTCGATCTTGGGATGCTTGAACAGGCGCTCCTGCATCACCTTTTCGGCCCGCAGCGAATCGCGCCGGTGCACCAGCGTGACCTTGCTCGCGAGATTGGCGAGATAGAGCGCCTCCTCGACCGCGGTGTTGCCGCCGCCGACCACGACGACCTGCTTGTTGCGGAAGAAGAAGCCGTCGCAGGTGGCGCAGGCCGAGACGCCGAAGCCCTGGAAGGCCTGCTCGGAGGGCAGGCCAAGCCATTTGGCCTGGGCGCCGGTCGAGACGATCAGCGCGTCGCAGGAATAGGTGTCGCCGCCATCGCCCCAGAGCCGGAACGGGCGCTGCGAGAGGTCGACGCGGGCGATGTGGTCGGAGACCATCTTCGTGCCCATGTGCTGCGCCTGGGCCTGCATCTGCTCCATCAGCCAGGGGCCCTGGATCACGTCGGCGAAGCCGGGATAGTTCTCGACATCGGTGGTGATCATGAGCTGGCCGCCGGCCTGCAGTCCGGAGATCAGCACCGGTTCGAGCATGGCGCGGGCGGCATAGATCGCGGCGGTATAGCCGGCCGGGCCGGAGCCGATGATCATCACCTTGGCGTGGATATGAGCCATGTCTTTATTTCCTGGGCCGGCACAAGCCGGACATATTGGTATCAGGCCGGCTTCACGCCAGCCCCATCGCGGCCTGGTGACGCCGCCAGCCCTCGTCGATGGCGGCGGCGATCGTTCCGGTCGAGTCTAGCGGGTCGTAAGGGCGGCCTTCAAGCTTGCCCTGGAAATGGTGCACAGCGCCGTAGCGCTTCAGCGCCTCCAGGAACTTCGCCAGCTTGCCATGGCCGCCATGCGGCTCGAAGACGAGGATCGGCGCGCCGGTCGCCGCAGCCTCGCCGATCATGTTGGTGGAATCGGCGGTGGCGACGATGGCGTCGGC
This sequence comes from Methylobacterium sp., assembly GCA_013823325.1. Taxonomy (GTDB): domain Bacteria; phylum Pseudomonadota; class Alphaproteobacteria; order Rhizobiales; family Beijerinckiaceae; genus Allobosea; species Allobosea vestrisii. The sequence continues at coordinate 4,440 of PNLY01000065.1, read as the reverse complement.
ATTGGCGAGTAGCGGCACATAGGGGTTCGGGCCGGAGCCGTCCCACCACCAGCCGCCATGGCGACGGAAGACTTCGCCGATCGCGGCGTCGAGTGCCGGCGGGGTGCGGCGCGAGCGCGAGCCCATCAGGGCAACGCCGGAGGCCGCGAGGGCATCGAGCTCGCGGGCGAAGCGCTCGATGTCGTCCGGGCGGAAGGTATGATGCCGGCTGTCGCCGCCGGCGAGCACGGCGGCGCGGGGCGAGGGCAGGTCGGCGATCTGCGGCAAGGGCGCGGCCCGGGCCGCGGCCAGCGCTTGCGGGGCGAGCCGGTGCGGCGAGGTGATCGTCACCAGCACGTTGTCTCCCCGCAGGCGGTCATGCTCGGAGACCCAGATCAGATCGGCGGCCCCGGTGCCGGTGCGCGGGTCCTTGAGGAAGACGGTGAAGGTCGCGCCGTTCGAGGCCTTCTTGACCGCGCGCAGATAGGCGACGGCGCGCCGGCCGGAGGCGATGGCGATGTCGGGAAAGGGCGGGCGGATCGGGCTGCCCGGCCGGTCGGGCGCCTCGCGCGGATCGATCGGCCCGCGCGGCATCAGCCAGCTCCAGGGCTTGCCGGGATTGATCCGGCGGACCTCAGGGACGACGCCCATGCGCTCGGCGACGCCGAGGCATTGCACCTCGTCGCCGGCCTTGCCGTCGGTCAGCACCCAGAGGGTCGGCATCTTTTCTGTCGGCACGGCGGTTTGGCCCGGGATTGGCAGGGATCGACGCCTTGTAACGCGTCGATGGCCCGTCTACACCTGCGCGGCCATTTTTCAGGAGGATTTGTGCGCGCCAAACTCGACGAGATCGATCTCCGCATTCTGACGGAGCTGCAGAGCGACGGGCGCATGACCAATGTCGAGCTCGCGAGCCGGGTCGGCATCTCGCCGCCGCCTTGCCTGCGGCGCGTCCGCGCGCTGGAGGAGGCCGGCGTGATCACCGGCTATCGCGCGCTGCTCGACGAGCGCAAGCTCGGTATCGAGGTGGTCTGCTTCGCCTTCGTCCATCTCGCCAGCCAGGCCGAGGCCGACCTCGCCACCTTCCAGGAGCGCATCCGGAACTGGTCGCTGGTGCGCGAATGCTGGACGCTCTCGGGCGACATCGACTTCATCCTGAAATGCGTCGCGACCGACCTGAAGGCCTTCCAGGATTTCGTCGCCGACCTGACGGCGCTGCCGAACGTCCGCAATGTCCGCACGGCGCTGGCGCTCGACCGGGTCAAGGACGCGCCGATCGCGCCGTTGTAGATTAGCGTCATGCTCGGGCCAAAAAAGGCTCCACAAGCGCTTTCTCGTCAGAAGATTCTCGGGGCAAGCCCGAGAATGACGGCTGGCGCTATCCCCCGACCGCCCGCCTGATCCATTGTGCGTTGCTCGCGACCAGCGCCTCGATCCGGCGCTGGTCGACATCCCGGCGGTACCAGGCCCCGCCATAGCTCGGCGCCATGATGGCGAGGATCGGATAGCGGGCGATCTCGCGGCCATCGGCGCCGATCAGCCGGGCCTCGCTTTCGAGCGTGTCGTTGCCGAGCGTGACCGCCTGCCCGCCGGCATAGCTCGTCAGGTAAAGCCCGGTGACGGTGACGTGGAGGGTCGCGCCGCGCCCGGCCGTGCGCAGCCCCGCGAGCTCGCGCTCCAGCATCGGCCTGATCGCGGCTGCGGTCGCGCTCTGTCCCTTCGCTGCGAGCGGCCCGGTGTCGATGCGAATCGCGCTGATTGCGACGGGGGAGGCGGTCTGCGCCGTGGTCTGGCAGCCGGCCAGCAGGGCGGCGGCGAAGCCGGTCAGGATGGTGCGGCGGGCGAACATGCTCTCAGGCGCTGAGATAGTGCCGGATCCACTGGGCATTGTTTTCGAGCAAGGCCGCGATGCGGCGCTGATCGACATCGGGGCGGTACCAGGCGCCGCCGGACGTGGACGGCAGCATCGAGCGGATCTCGCGGCTGACCGGCGGGCCGCCACGATCGGCCAGCTCGATGACGCTCAGCATGTTGTCGTCGCTGCCGCCGCTGCCGTCGCCGGGCATGCCGCCGCCAGCCCCCGCGCCGAGCCAGAGCCAGAGCACGGTGACGTGCAGGGTTGGGGCGCCGCGGCGGCGCAAGGGCAGGAGCTCGCTGGCGAGCCGGCTTTCAAAGGCCCGGGCGATGCGGGGAGCGTTCTCGCCCCAGCCGAGCGGGCCGAGATTGCGGGCATCGACCTTGATCGCGCCGATCGAGACAGGCTGCGCCGAGGCCGGAAGCGAAACGAGCCCGCCGGCAGCGAGCGCGGCGGACCCGGTGATAAATGCGCGACGCGTGGTCATGGCGTGGTCTCCGGCGGCAGTCAGACCCTCAATGTAGGGGCTGCCGCCGGGCTGGCCAAGTCGACCTGCTCAGCGGAAGGCGACGCTGACGACCTCGTAGGACTTGCCGCCGCCGGGCGTGTTGACCTGGACGGAGTCGCCGACCTTCTTGCCGATCAGGGCGCGTGCGATCGGCGAGCCGATCGAGACCTTGCCGGACTTCACATCCGATTCCGGCTCGCCGACGATCTGGTAGAGCTTCTCTTCCTCGGTATCGTCGTCGATCAGCTTGACGGTGGCGCCGAACTTGATGGTGTCGCCGCCGAGCTTGCTGACATCGATGATGTCGGCGCGGCCGATCAGCGATTCCAACTCCATGATGCGGCCCTCGTTCAACGACTGGGCCTCCTTGGCAGCGTGATATTCGGCATTCTCCGAGAGATCGCCCAGCGCGCGCGCCTCGGCGATCGCCGTGATGATGCGCGGGCGCTCGACCTGCTGGCGCTGCTTCAACTCGACTTCCAGGGCGGCGAAACCGCCGGCCGTCATGGGAACCTTGTCCATCGTTCCGTCCCAGTTATGAAAAGCGATCGGTCCCGCGCCAGCTTGAGGCCGACGCGCCCGAATCGCTCCCGATCGTCAGAAAACTACTTCGCCGCGCAGCCGGTCAGGCGGCGCGGGCGAAATAGGATTGCAGCGACCTCACTTCGAGATCCCCGCTGCAATAGGCCTTGATGCCCTCCGCCGCGGCGATCGCTCCGGCCAAGGTGGTATAATAGGGCACCTTGTGCAAGAGGGCCGCGCGGCGCAGCGAGCGCGAGTCCGCCAGCGCCTGGGGACCGTCGGTGGTGTTGAACACGAGCTGGATCTCGCCGTTCTTGATCGCATCGACGACGTGCGGGCGGCCTTCCAGCACCTTGTTGATCTTGCTGGCGCGGATGCCGTTCTCCTGGAGCAGGCGCAGCGTCCCGCCGGTCGCGACGATCTGGAAGCCGAGCTCCGCGAGGACCGCGATCGAGGGCAGGATGCGCGGCTTGTCCTCGTCGCGGACCGAGACGAAGACCGTGCCCTTGACCGGGACCTTGGAGCCGGCACCGAGCTGGCTCTTGGCGAAGGCGACGTCGAAGGAGCGGTCGAGGCCGATGACCTCGCCGGTCGAGCGCATCTCCGGCCCGAGCAGCACGTCGACGCCGGGGAAGCGGGCGAAGGGGAACACCGCCTCCTTCACGCCGACATGCTGGAGCTTCTCCTGCTTCAGGTTGAAGCTCGCGAGCTTCTCGCCGGCCATCAGCCGCGCCGCGATCTTGGCGATCGGCTGGCCGATCACCTTGGCGACGAAGGGCACGGTGCGCGAGGCCCGCGGATTGACCTCGAGCACGTAGATCTCGCCGTCCTTGATGGCGTACTGCACGTTCATCAGGCCGCCGACGTCGAGGGCGAGCGCCATCGCCTTGCTCTGGCGCTCCAGCTCGGCGATCAGCTCCGGCGAGAGTGAGCGCGGCGGCAGCGAGCAGGCCGAATCGCCGGAGTGGATGCCGGCCTCCTCGATATGCTCCATGATCCCTGCGATGAAGGCGTCCTTGCCGTCGCAGAGGCAGTCGACGTCGACCTCGATCGCATCCGAGAGATAGCGGTCGAACAGCAGCGGGTTCTTGCCGAGGACGGTGTTGATCTGCCCCGTCTTGTCGTTCGGGTACTTGGCCTTGACCTCGGAGGGGATCAGCGAGGGCAGGGTGCCGAGCAGGTAGTCCTCGAACATCACCTCGTCGCGGATGATGGCCATGGCGCGGCCGCCGAGCACATAGGACGGGCGCACCACGAAGGGCAGGCCGAGCTCGGCCGCGATCAGGCGCGACTGCTCGACCGAATAGGCGATGCCGTTCTTCGGCTGCTTGAGCTGCAGCTTGTCGAGCAGACGCTTGAAGCGGTCGCGGTCCTCGGCGAGATCGATCGCGTCGGGCGAAGTGCCGAGGATCGGGATGCCGGCCTGCTCCAAGGCATGCGCCAGCTTCAGTGGGGTCTGGCCGCCGAACTGGACGATGACGCCGTGCAGCGTGCCGTTCTGCTTCTCGGTCTCGAGGATCTCGAGCACGTCCTCGGCGGTCAGCGGCTCGAAATAGAGCCGGTCCGAGGTGTCGTA
>PNLY01000064.1 GCA_013823325.1 Methylobacterium sp. | reverse complement strand
CGCAGCGGCAATTGATCGTGATGATCGACGCCTGCTTCACCGGCGAGACCGGGCGCAAGGGCGAGAGCCTGCTCGCCGTCTCGGCGCCGGGCTTCACCCCGGCCAAGCCGCGCACCGGCGGCGGCATCGTCAAGCTGGTCGCGACCTCCGGTACGACGCCGGCGAATTGGGACGAGACCCAGAAGCTCGGCCTGTTCACCAGCCGCTTCCTGATGGGCGCCGCCGGGCTGGCGCGGCCGGCCGGCGCGCCCGAGACCGGTCCGCTCGCCTGGTCCGATCTGCAGCGTTACCTGAAGGGCAGCGTCGAAGCCGCGGCACGGCGGGACAGCGGCCGCGAGCAGGCGCCGGAGATCGACCTCGCCGCGATCGCCCTGCCGGTGGCGCAGCCGGTGCCGGCTGTGGCGCGGGCGGTCGCATCGGCGCGGGACGAGGCCAATTGGCAGCGGGCCAAGGCGGCAGGCGAGCGCAGCGCGCTCGAGGGGTATGTCGCACGCTGCGGTGAGACCTGCGGCTATCGCGAGGCGGCGATGGCGCTGCTGCTTGACAAGCGCCGCAGCGGCGAGGCCGCGAGCGACGAACAGAACTGGATCAGGCTCGGCGGCTCCGGGCGCTATGAGGACTATCTCAAGGGCTGCGGCACGGTCTGCGCCTATCGCTCGCTGGCCGAGGGCTATCTCGGCCGCACCGATGCCTCGCGTGATCCGCGCGTGCAGGAATGCGACGAGCTTGCCGGCGACCCCGCCGATCCCGACCGGCGCGAGGGCGTCAAGGGCGTGAAATTCGCGCGGATTGATGCCCGCGCCGCGATCGCGGCCTGCAAGCAGGCGGTGGAGTCGCAGCCGCAGATCAGGCGGCTCGCCTACCAGCTTGGCCGCGCCCATGACAAAGCCGAGCGCTACAAGGATGCGCTCGCGGCCTATGACAAGGCGGCCGATGCCGGCAGCGCCGCGGCGATGAACAATCTCGGCGCGCTCTACGAGAACGGCCAGGGCAGCAAGGTCGACCTGCAGAAGGCTTTTTCGCTCTATGAGCAGGCCGCCGGTATCGGTAACGCCATCGCGATGAGCAATGTCGGGCGCATGCTGCAGTATGGCCGCGGCCGGCCGCGCGACGAGGCGGCGTCGCTGCGCTGGTACCAGAAGGCGGCGGAGGCGGGCGACGCCTTCTCGATCGCCAAGCTGGTGCCGGCCTATCTCGAAGGGCGGCCGGGCTTCCCGAAGAACCCGCAGAAGGGTTTTGACCTGTTCCGCCAGGCCGCCGACAAGGGCGACCCGATTGCGATGGTCTCGATGGCGACGCTGATCGACAATGGCTTCGGCTCGTTCTTTCCCGGCACGAATTCGCTGCAGATGCTGATGAAGGCGCTGGAAAAGGGCGAAGCCGGGGCGGCGGCGATCTCGGCCAGCGACGTCTCCGAGCAGAAGCTGAAGCCGGAGACGGTGCGGGCCTTGCAACGCGCCGCCCAGAAGGCCGATCATTACAGCGGCGCGATCGACGGGCGCTTCAACCCCGTCTTCGTCCGGGCGCTCGATGTCTATGCGCGGTCGCTGGAACAGGAGCACTAGGCCGAGCCGTGAGCGGTTTGCTGCGTAGCCTTTTCGTCGCCGGCCTGCTCATCGCCGGGAGCAGCGCCGCGCGCGCCGATGCCCTGTCGGCCTGGCTCGACACTGTCGCCGCTTGCGCCGGCAAGCGCGATCTCTCGCTCGCCGTGGTCGGCTTCGAGGCCGGCCAGCAGGTATTGTCGGGCACGCAGGCCGACGAGGTCAGGCTGGCGATCGAGAGCCGGCTGCAGAGCGAGGGCCGGATCAGGCTGGCGGCGAGCGCCGATGTCGTGCGCATCAAGGCGCTGCGCGACAGCCTCAATCTGCAGAAGCCCGGCGAGGCCGAGGCGCAGATTCGGTGGGCGTTCGACGGCGATGCCAGCGTGTTCTTCACGCAGCCGGCACGGCAGGAGGAGAAAGCGAGCTTCCGCCTGCAAGCCATCGCCAAGGCGGGCGACTGCAAGGCGACGAGCGAGCCGATCGAGATCGCGATCCGGACCAAGCCCGGCGTGGTCGATGTCGATCAGGTGATGAGCAAGGCGGTCGAGAACCTCGTGCGCGCCGCGCCCGATCTCAGGCGGGTCGACATCTGCCCCTTTGCCGCCGCGAGCGGTTACAGCGCCTGCAGCGCCGCGCTGGGAGAGCGGCTAACGCTGGCGCTTGACGCGGAGTCGCGCTCGGACGATCGCATCCTGCGCGCTCGGCCGCTGGAGATCCGCAAGGCGGCGCCAGGACAATGTGCGGCTTCCAGCGACGCGGTGACGACGCGCGGGCGTTTCGAGCAGGACCGCAATGGTCAGAGCTGGATGGAGCTCGAATTCCGCCGCGGCGATGCCGTGTTGGCACCGACCGGGCGCAATCGCATCCCCGTCGAGGGCCTGGGCTGCGATCCGGCCGTCAGGCCCTTCCTCGAGCATGTCGCCGCCACCGCCGGCTCTGACCGGGCACGGCTCGCTCTGCTGCCGGCAGCTTCGCCCTTCGCAAAGGGGAGGCGGCTCGATGTGCGCATCGAGGGCAAGGCGGGCACGAAACTGTATTGCTGGGTTCTGGATTCGGACGGCACCGCCTCGGTCGTGCTGCCGGTGCGTGGCGAGGCCGGCAAGAGCGTGCTGCGCGCCGGCGGCCAGTCCTACCCCTATGATTTCGGGTTGGGCGACATCGTGCTCGACGCCGCCTTCGAGAACCTGTTCGCCTGCTTCGGAACTGAGGCCGAGCTCCCGGCGGCGCTGCGCCAGCGCTGGCTCAAGGCGGCGCCGAGCGCGAGCGACGATGCGGCGATCTTGCAGCCGGACGAGGTGCTCGATCTGATCGAGACGCTGCGGGCCGTGCCCGGCGTCGTCGAGGCGACTGCGCCGATCGTCGTGCGTTGACGTAATCACAAGGTCATCCCGGGCCTCCCTGCGGTCGCCCGCACGACAGGGTCCGTTTCAAGCGATCCCTTGTTTTCTGGCCGAGGCTCAAGCACCTAAGAGAGATGCACCGGCGCCTCGTTTTCGAAGAGCCAATCTCGCGCGCGGCGATCTGGAGCCGGCGGCTGGCGCTGTTCGGGCTGACGGTCGTCGCCCTCGCCGTGCTGATCTTCCGCTTCGGCCAGCCCTCGGTCGAGCGGCTGGCGCCGATCGCCGGCGCCTATATCTTCGTGCTGCTGGCCTTCCTGCTGGCGCTCGCAGCCTTCGTCAGGATCTGGCAGGAGGGGCATCGCGGCATCGGCATCGCCGTGCAGGCCTTCCTGCTCTGCCTGCTGCTGCTGGCGCCGGTCGCCTATGGCGGATTCCAGCTCGCGACCTTGCCGCTCATCGCCGACGTCTCGACCGATATCGACGAGCCGCCTGCCTTCAGCCGCTCGCGCGTCGCGCTGACGGCGCGCGAGGGACGGGTGCCGCCCGATGTCCCGGCCGAGCGGCGGCGAGCACAGCGCCAGGGCTATCCGAAGGCGCTGCCGATCGTGCTCGAACTGCCGGCCGAGGTCGCCTACGACATCGCCCGCAAGGCCTGCGTCACGCTCGGCTGGCAGGTTCTGGAGGGCGCTGCGCCGGGCGGGCGCAGCGGGGCGGGGCGGCTCGATGCGGTGGCGCGATCGCGCGTGCTGCGCCTCGTCGACGACATCACCATCCGCATCCGGCCCCGGGCCGATGGCAGCCGCATCGACATCCGCTCGGCCTCGCGGCTCGGCGGCTTCGATTTCGGCGCCAACGCCAAGCGCATCGCCGCCTTCGAGGAAGAGGTGAAGCTCCTTGTCGAGTTGCGCTGAGCCTCAGGCCAGCCGGTAGCGGCTCGCCAGCAGCGGCGCGCCGTCGTCGCAGATGACGACGCCGCGTTCGACCAGGTCCTCGAGCTGCGCCAGCACCGAGAGCGAGGCCGCGCCGATGAGGCGAGGCGGCAGTTCCTGATAGATCGGCGGCACCATCTCGGCGATCGTTTCGTCGCCGGCCTGCAGACGGCTGAGGATGGCGGCCTCGCGCAAGCGCCGGTGCTGGACCAGCCCGCGCAGGAAGCGCTGCGGCTCGCGCACCGGGCCGCCATGGCCCGGCCAGTAGAGCCGGTCCTCGCGGCCGCGCAATTTCTCGATCGAGGCCATATAGGCGACCATCGAGCCATCAGGCGGGGCGACGATCGTGGTCGACCAGGCCATGACATGATCGCCCGAAAACAGGGTGCTCTCCTCCGGCAGGGCGAGGGCGAGATGGTTGGCGGTGTGGCCGGGCGTTTCCAGCGCCTCAAGCGTCCAGCCCGGGCCGGAAACCGCGTCGCCCTCGGCCATGATCAGGTCGGGCGCGTAGCCCCTGTCGGCGGCGGCGTCGAGCGGGTTGATCTCGCCGAGCACCAGCTCGCGCGCCGGCCGGTGCAGACCGCAGCCGACGATGCGGGCGCCGGTCGCCGCTTTCAGCGCCCGCGCTGCCGGGGAATGGTCGCGATGGGTGTGGGTGATGACGATGTCGGTGACGGTCTCACCGGCGATCGACGCCAGCAGTCGCTCGACATGGCCGGGGTCGTCCGGACCGGGATCGATGATCGCTATCTTGCCGCGCCCGACGATATAGCTGCAGGTGCCGGTGAAGGTCATCGGCCCGCCATTGCCGGCGATCAGGCGGCGCACCAGAGGCGAGAGCTGCACCAGTTCGCCCGAGGCTGCGCCGGGGTCGCGGTCGAAATCGAGCGGCTCGTCGGTCTCGGGAGTAGGGCTGGTCATCTGCACATCCGGAAGCGGCATGATCTCCGGCTTGTCGGCCGGCGGGCCATTTCCTATAGACGAACGAGCCGGGCGTCGACGGCGCCCGAAGAAGAAGGACGAGATCCGATGGCCGAGACGCTGCCACTGCCCGCCACCTCCATGGTCAACGCGGCCCTGCCGGCCCCGCGCAGCCAGGTCCTGCGCAATGTCGCGCTCGCCGTCGTCGGCAGCCTGCTGATCATCGCCGCCGCCAAGGTCAAGGTGCCGTTCTGGCCGGTGCCGATGACGCTGCAGACGCTGGCCGTGCTCGGTCTCGGCGCCGCTTATGGCGCGCGCCTCGGCGCTGCGACCGTCGCGCTCTACATCGCCTACGGCCTGTTCGGTCTGCCGGTCTTCACCAACACACCGCCGGTCGCCGCCGGCCCGCTCTATCTGCTCGGCCCGACAGGCGGCTTCCTGATCGGCTTCGTTGCCGCGGCGGCGATCGCCGGCTGGGCCGGCTCGCGTGGTGCTTCGCTCTGGCGCCTTGCCGGCGGCGTGGTGCTGGCCGAGATCGTGCTGATGGCTTTCGGCTTCGGCTGGCTGGCGCTTGGCGCGCAGATGGCGAGCGGAGCGACCGGGATCGGCTTCGCCAAGGCCTGGGCCGCCGGCGTGCAGCCCTTCCTGCTCGGCGACCTGATCAAGGCGGCACTGGCCGCGAGCCTCGTCGGCGCGGGCTGGTCGGTGCTGAAGCGCCGCGGCTGAGTCGGACGACCAGCACAGAATCAGAAAGCCGGGGCTCTGCCCCGGCTTTTTTATTGCCTGCGCTCTCGCCCGGTAAGGCTCAGCCTGCCGGCTTCTGGTCGGTGCAGGCCTTCTTCACCGGCTGCAGGAACATGTCGAGCTCCATCATGTTGCCGCAGCGGTCGCAGCCGGCGAGCAGCATGGTGATGCCGAGGACGGCGATGAGGCGGAAGGCGGATGTCATGCGAGCGCGGCTCCAGATTGCGGCGCGAGCATAGCGAAGCGGCCGGCCGCGCGCCACTGCGCGGCACGGGCTGCTCGCGCGACAGCGCGGCGGAACCGGGGGTTCTCCGATTCTACCCATGGCTGCAGGCAAGGTCCTGCGGTCGGGGGCAATTGTTCGTACACATCAGATCTGGCGAGAACTTGAATCCCTGTTCACAGTAATCGCTGCCGTTTACCGGTTGTAAAGCTCAGCAGCTGCACTCTTTTGAACAGTTTTTATCTGCGGATCGAATGCCGGGGGGCACGCGATGCGTGAAATCGGCTTCGGCCTGATGTTCGCTCTGGCCATGGCCTTGGTCGCGTTCTTGGTCGCTGCCTGGCCAGTTCCGGGGCAGCCGATCGCTGCCTTCTTTCCGACAGGCACTTCGCAGCCGGAGATGGCGCGCGCCGTCGCGGAGGCAGGCGGCAGCATCCTCCAGCTCGATGCCGCTGCCGCCGTCGCGATCAGCGTCAGCGACGGCCGCGACTATGCCGCCTCCCTCTACCGGGCCGGCGCCTGGCTCGTCATCGACGGTTCGTTGGCGCAATCCTGCATCCGCCAGGCCAGGAGCCTCGCAAATGGGTGAAGTCGAGCGGCTCCGCACGCGATTCGCCAGGCTGCTGGTCGCGATCCTGTGGGTCAATGTCGGGTTGCTCCTGGTCGGGACGCCATCCGGCGGGGCGGCCCCGTCCAATCTCACCGCGATGGGCGCGGCGCTGGCGATCCTGAGCACGCTCGCCTGGCGCATCGACCGGATCGACTGGGTCACGCGCCAGGTCACCAGCGTCGCGCTCGTCGGCCAGGTCATGCTGCTGGTCTATGCCTTCGCCGGGCATCCCTACCAGGCCGACCTGCACATGTATTTTTTCGCCATGCTGGCGGTGCTGGCCGGCTGGCTGGATTGGCGCATCTTCCCGCCGGCGACGCTCGCCATCACCGTCCATCATCTCGCGCTGAGCACCTTCAACTCAATCGGCGTGTTTCCCGGCGGCAGCGACATCAAGCGGGCTTTCCTGCATGGCGCCATCGTGGCCGTCCAGGCCGGGGCGCTGAGCTGGATCGTCTGGTCGCTGCGGCAGGCGGTGGAGGCGTCCGAGCGGGAGCGCAGCGAAGCGCAGGCGGCGCGGACGATCGCCGACGAGGCGCGCCGGGACGTCGCCGAGACGACCGCGCGCGCCGCGCATGAGCGCCGCCGCATCCTGCACGACCTCGCCAACGAATTCGAGCGCAAGATCGCCGGCATCGCCCGGGCCGTGATCGCCTCGATCGCCTCGCTCAGGGCCGCGTCCGAGCAGATGCGGACCGGCGCCGAGGAGGTCTCGCAGCGTTCCGTCGCCGCATCGCAGGCGTCGCGCTCCTCCTCGTCGAACGTCGTCGCCATCACCGCGGCGACCGCGGAGCTCGCCCACTCGTTCACCGAGGTCGACCGCCAGGTGAACGAGGCGGCCCGGCTCGTCGGGGACACCACGCAGCAGGCGCTGACCGTGCTCGACCGGGTCGGCGAGCTGTCGCGCAAGGTGGATGAGATCGGCAACGTCACCCATGTCATCTCGACCATCGCCCGGCACACCAATCTCCTGGCGCTGAACGCCTCGATCGAGGCCGCCAGGATCGGCAATATGGGCGGCGGCTTCGCGGTGGTCGCGCATGAGATCAAGGGGCTCGCCGACGAGACCTGGCGCGCGACCGAGCAGATCCAGAACCAGATCGACGCGATCGGCCTCTCCGGCGCCGACGCGATCACCGCGATCGACGCGATGACGGCGACGATCGACACGCTCAACCAGATCTCGGTCGCGGTCGCGGCGGTGGTGGAAAAGCAGAACGTGGCGACGGCGGGAATCGCCGAGAACGTCAGGCGCGCCGCGGACGAGACGGTCACGGCCGGCGGGCATATCGACATCGTCAGCCGTGTCGCCGAGGAGACCGGCGAGGCGGCGAATCACGTGGCGGATTCCGCCGATGTGCTGTCGCGGCAGTCAGCCGATCTCGACAGCGAGGTCGCCGATTTCCTCGGCCGGATCCGGGCGGCTTGAAGGCGGGTCAGCCTGCTGGCGCGCAGCGGCCATGGGAGCCGGACGCGGCTGGTGCAGGAGTGGCCAACGCCCGGCGGGCTCGTCGAAACTGTCGGCCAATCTGTCCGGAAACGAAAAAAGCCCCGAAGGGCTGTTTTCGCTCGGTCTTGGGCGATCTCGGGAAATTTTGGTCGGAGTGGCAGGATTTGAACCTGCGACCCCCTCGTCCCGAACGAGGTGCTCTACCAGGCTGAGCCACACTCCGATCAACTGGTGGCCGGCTTATAGCCAGCCGCTCGCCGCAGCGCAACAGCCAAGGACAGGGGGTGCGCGATCTTTTTCGGCCAGGCCCCAACCGCGAGCCCCGGTCAGTGCAGCGCGCTGTCGATGTCGGCCCCCGGGGCAGGACGATCCGCTGTTGCGTGCGGCTGCGACGCGCTCTAGAAGGCAGCGCAGATTGGGGCGTCGCCAAGCGGTAAGGCAGCGGTTTTTGGTACCGCCATTCCCAGGTTCGAATCCTGGCGCCCCAGCCACCGCTAAGAGTTCTTGGCGACAAATTCGCTAATGATATCAGTGGAGCGCGTCGCTGTAGCGCGCCGCAATCTTTGAGATAGTTCGACGCGATATTGAGACGGCAGCGAACGCTGCCGCCGGCGCTCTGGCACTTCTACGAGCTCGGGCATCTTGGTGAGAGCCCCGTCGGCGAACGCGGCGGGGCCTTCGAATGCCCGCGGAATGGTGCGGTGCGCCTGTTGATAATGTCGTCGAGCACATTCCGGTTGTACGAAGGGTCAGCTAGGTTGCGCTCGCGGTGGCTGTTTTGCCAAGCCGAGATTCCGGACGTGCTGACATATCGGCCTCCGCTCGCAAGCTGGATGTTGCGCCCCAGCCCGCTCATCTTCTCGGCCCCGTCGGCTCGCGCCGGCAGGGCCTTTTCGTTAGCGCATTGGCTGCGGCCGGCCGTCCGTCAGCGACTTCCCGTCGGGTTCCGTCTTTCGACCGTATTCGCGATTCATCTGGGAATCCGCACCGCCCCGGGCTTCGGGACGGTGGGGGCCTAGCGCTTCGGGCGTGCGCTGGCGTCTTGTTTCCGGTGAATCCTGCTTTGCCCCAAAACCTTCTCTGGTGGGCGGGTGGACACTCTGCGCGCTCGCTGCGCCCGCCAACCCAACCGCCACGGCCAGGGCTATAGAGAACTGTCTCATGAACGGCTCCACTTCCTCGGAAACGAACGCACGCCGTTGGCAGCATGTTCCTGCGATCTGGCACGCAGGCACGCCTGCGAGCGCCATCGGACCGACTCAACCTCCGATCGGGTTGACTCTTCCAGCCCAGATGTTCTTATTATGTTCTCACAATCGAGAGCGAGAACGATGTCAGCGCTGCCAGCCGACCAGCGGGTCGAGGACGCGTCCCTTGATGCTGAAATCACCGGGATGATCGCCGAATTGCTCGAGGAGCACGGCTCGGAATTCGCGGCGCTGCGGGCACTGGCGCACGACTTCCTCGTATTGCTCGCCGATGCCGATCGCTCGGTCTCGCGCGGCTATCTGCGCGGGCTGTTCTCGGAGGGCGCCCGTCCACTTCGCAGAGAGGATGAGTGAGGGCGGCGGCTCGCGGGTCGAGATCGAGTCTGGCGCGACGGAGCGGGCGTATTGACCCGTCTGCGCCGATACATCCTCGTCATCGCCGGCGCCGATATCGGCGCCGGCTTTGATCATGGCAGGGCCGCGGCTGCAGGGCCGCGGCTCACTTGCCGTATTGCTGGATCAGCGCGCGGGCCTCGGCGAGCAGCTTCTTGCCGTCGGCACCCTTGGCGCCGACCTCCTTGACCCACTCCTCCTCGACCGCGGCGGTGGCGTCGACCCAGCGCTTGTACTCGTCCTGCGGCAGGTCGTAGAAGACGCCGCCGAGATCCGCCGCCTGCTTCTTATAGGTCTCGACCACCGCGTCGAAGCCGGTCTCGCCGGCCCAGGCCGAGGTCTCCGGGCCGCTATTGGCATCGATCACCTTCTTCAGATCGGCCGGCAGGCCGTCGTATTTCGCCTGGTTCATCCCGAACAGGAAGATCGTGTTCGAGATGCGCGGCGCTCCCGCCGGCACGTTGAGATGGTATTTGGCGATCTCGGCGAGCTTGATCGACGGCGAGCCCTCCCACGGCACCGCCGCGCCGTCGACGACGCCCTTGGCCAGCGATTCCGGCACGGCCGGCAGCGGCATCTGCACCGGCGTCGCGCCGAGCGCCGCGAGCATCTTCGAATTGGCGCGCGTCGCTGCCCGGATCTTCAGGCCTTTCATGTCGGCGAGCGTCTTGGGTTGCTTGCTGGTGAAGTGGAAGAGCGCGCCGTCATGCACATGCATGAACAGCGGCTTCACGCCCTTGTATTCGTCCTGCGCGTTCTTCTGGGCATAGTCCCAGAAGGCGCGGCTGCCGGCCTTGGCTGTCACCACCATCCAGGGCAGCTCGAAGACCTCGGACTTGGCGAAGCGGCCGGCGGCATAGGTCGGCACGGTCCAGATCACGTCGACGACGCCGTCGCGTACCTGGTCGAAGAGCTGCGCGGGCGTGCCGCCGAGCTGCATCGCCGGATAGATCTGGCATTTCAGCTTGTCGCCGGACTCCTTGTTGATCTTGTCGCACCAGGGCTGGATCAGCTTGACCTGCGCGCTCGAGGTCGAGGGCAGGAAATGGTGGACGCGCAGGATGACCTGCTGCGCCGCCGCCTGCGAGATGCCGGCGAAACTCGCCAGCCCGCCGAGGACGAGACCGGCGCAGAGCCGGTTGAGGATCGATGTCTGCTGCTTGCTCATGCTGCACCTCCCTGTGCGTTGTCTGCCTGCGCGTTTGCTTGTTGATCGGGTGAATGCCTCACAGCGCGCCGAACGTCTTGACCAGGACGAGCGAGACGGAGGGAAAGGCGACGAGGGCGATGATGCGGACGAGGTCCGAGGCCAGGAAGGGCATCACGCCCTTGAAGGTCTCGACCAGCGGCACGTCCTTGGCGAGGCGGTTGATGATGTAGACGTTCATGCCGACCGGCGGATGCACCAGGCCGATCTCGACCACCATCAGCGCCAGGATGCCGAACCAGATCGACTTGTCCTCGACCGACATGCCGTAGAAATCGAGCCCGATGATCATCGGATAGAAGATCGGGATCGTCAGCAGGATCATCGCCAGCGAGTCCATGACGCAGCCGAGCAGGATGTAGATCAGGAGGATCATCGCCAGCACGAAGAGCGGGGCGAGGCCGCTGTCCTTGACCCAGGCCGCGAGCTCTGCCGGCATCTGCGACAAGGCGAGCGCCGTGTTCAGCATGTCGGCGCCGAGCAGGACGAGCAGGATCATCGCCGTCGCCTGCGCCGTGCCGAGCGCGCTGTCGATCAGCCCGCGCCAGCGCATGCCGCCGCTGATCACCGCGATCGCGCCGCAGGCAGCCGCACCGATCGCCGCCGCCTCGGTCGGGGTCGCCCAGCCGCCATAGATGCCGACGATGACGAGGACGAACACGAAGATCACCGGCAGCACCCCGGCGAGGACCTTGAGCCGCTCCGGCCAGGGCACGCGCGGGCCGGCCGGGCCGGCATCGGGATTGCGCCGCACGATCAGCTGCACCACGAACATGTAGCCGAACATCGCGATCAGCCCGGGCAGGACGGCGGCCATGAACAGCTTGCCGATCGATTCCTGGGTCAGGATCGCATAGATCACCAGCGGCACCGAGGGCGGGATCATGATGCCGAGCGTGCCGCCGGCCGCGAGCGCGCCGGTGGCGAGGCTGCCGGAATAGCGGTAGCGGCGCAGCTCCGGCAGGGCGACCTGGCCCATCGTCGCCGCGGTGGCGAGCGAGGAGCCGCAGATCGCACCGAAGCCGGCGCAGGCGCCGATCGCCGCCATGGCGACGCCGCCGCGGCGATGGCCGATGAAGGCGCTGACACAGCGGAACAGGCTCGCCGACAGGCCGCCATGGGTGGCGAACTGGCCCATCAGCAGGAAGAGCGGGATCACCGTCAGGTCGTAATTCGACAGGCGGGCATAGGGGATGGATTTCAGGATGTTGAGCCAGGGCGTCCAGTTGCCGCCCATCAGGTAGACATAGCCGCCGGAGCCGGCGACGAACATCGCGATGCCGATCGGGACGCGAAAGGCCATCAGCGCAAGCAGGCAGGCGAAGATGGTGAAGCCGACCGAGATCCCGCTCATCGACGGGCCTCCCCGCGGCGTCCCGCTTCCTGGACATGGCGCGCCGCCATGTAGAAGCCGGCCAGCGCTAGCATCGCGAAGCCCGGCACCATGGCGATCTGCGCCCACCAGACGGGGATGTCGAGGATCGCCGAGGTCTCGCCCGATTCCTGCGTCCCGATCGCCCCGACATAGACGCGCCAGGTCAGCACGGCCCCGGCCAGCCCGACCAGCAGCGAGCCGAAGGCGTCGAGCGCATGGTTGACCCAGGGCGGGGCGGCGGCGGTGAAGAAGTCGACCTTCACGTCGCCATGGTTGAGATGGCAATAGGCGAAGAAGGCGGCGGAGGCCGCGGCCGCGATCATCTGCAGGAGCTCGACATCGCCGGGAACGGGTGCCGAGAGCAGCTTGCGGCCGACTATCGAGACGATCGACATCACGACGAGGCCGACGAAGAGCAGCCCGCCGATGATCGCCAGTACCTTGGCGACCGCCAGCAGCACGCGCCCCGACGGCCCGAAGATGATCGGATCGTTCGCCGGCACGCCCGGCACGGGTTCCTGCATCGGCCTTCCTCCCTTGTCCGCCGTCGGCGCGCTTGCTTCCGCGCGTTCCGACAGCCAGGCGGATCGCTCCGCCGCTGTGATGCTTCGCATGGAAACGAGGCCGGAGCCTGTTCCCTTGCGCGCCTGTCAGCCGGGCGATCCCTCTTCGTCCGGCTCCGCGAAAATTATTTCACATGTTAAATAACATGCAACTGGAAAATTGAACGGCGGACGGACCGCATGGGCACCTTCCTGGCGGATGATCCGAAAGCCGCTCATGCGCTCTGCTCCGCGATTTTCACGAGGGCGTAGAGCGCCTCGGTCCGCGCCACCGCGATGCCGTGCTTTTCGGCGATACGGACGACCGCGCCGTTCAGCGTCTCGATCTCGGTCGGGCGCTTCGCCAGCAGGTCCTGCAGCATCGAGGGTTTGTGCCCGCCATGATGGTCGAGCGCATGGTCGATCGTCGCATGCGTCCGCTCGGGCAGGACCGCGAGCCCTTCCGCCTGCGCCACCGCGAGGACCTCGCTTGCGACCGCATGGGCGAGCCGGCGCCCCTCGGCTGCACTGCCGAGGCCGCCGACCGTGCGTTGCGTCACCCCGCACAAACTGTTCAGCGCGACATTGAAGGCGACCTTCTCCCAGATCGCGACGACCGCATCGGGATCGACCGTGCAGGGCAGCCCGGCGGCATTCAGCGCCGCCGCGAGCGCATCGAGTGCGGCATCCCTGCTGCCATCGAGCATGACGGCGCGGGTCTTGCTCTGCCCATGCGAAAGCACCTCGCCGGGCGCGACCAGATCGGCCGGGACAGTGGTCATGCCGATGGCGATGCGCGAGGCATCGGCGAAGGTCATGAGCTTCTCGGCATTGCCGAGGCCGTTCTGCAGGCTGAGCAGGCGGGTCTGCGGCCCGATGAGATGCCGCGCGGATTCCAGCGCGCCTTGCGTATGCATCGCCTTGGTGAAGACGATCAGCCAGTCCGGCTGTGTCGTCGCCTCCTGCGGCGGCATGATCGCAAGCGTGAGCCGCCGCTCGCCGGCATCATTGCGGATCAGCAGGCCATGCTCGCGGACCGCGGCGATCTGGACCGGATTGACGTCGATGAGCTCGACCACATGGCCCGCCTCGGCCAGGAGCCCGCCGAACAGCGAGCCCATCGCGCCGGCGCCCAGAATGGAGATGCGCAGGGCGCTCATCGTCTCGCCTAGAACGGGTAGTGGCGCGGCGTGGTCTGCAGCGTCAGCCAGCGCAGTTCGGTGAAGGCCTCGATGCCGGCGCGCCCGCCGAAGCGGCCATAGCCGCTGTTCTTGACGCCGCCGAACGGCATCTGCGCCTCGTCATGCACGGTCGGGCCGTTGACATGGCAGATGCCGGATTCGATCCGGGCCGCGACGCGCCAGCCGCGCGCGGTGTCGCCGGTGAAGACGGCGGCCGAGAGCCCATAGGGATTGTCGTTGGCGCAGGCGATCGCCGCCTCCTCGCCGTCGACGCGCACGATCGCCTTGACCGGGCCGAAGCTCTCCTCGCCATAGATGCGCATCGCCGGGGTGACGTGGTCGAGCAGCGTCGCCGGGAAAAGCGTCGTCTCGGACTTGCCGCCGCAGACCAAGGTCGCGCCCTTGGCGAGCGCGTCGTCGATCAGGGCATTGCAGCGCTGGGTCGCCTTCATGTCGACGACCGAGCCGAGCACCACCGGCCCCTTGCGGGGATCGCCGAGCGGCAGGCTCGTTGCTTTCGCGGCGAGCCGCGCGACGAAATCGTCGGCGATCTTGCCGTCGACCACGATGCGCTCGGTCGACATGCAGATCTGGCCGGAATTGGCGAAGGCGCCGAAGGCGATGCCGGCCACGGCCGCGTCGAGATCGGCATCGTCGAGGACGAGGGCCGGGGCCTTGCCGCCGAGTTCCAGCACCACCGGCTTCAGATGCTCGGCGCAGAGCTTGGCGATGATCCGGCCGACATGGGTGGAGCCGGTGAAGTTGACCCGGCGAACCGCGGGATGGCCGACCATCGCAGCGACGACCTCGGCGGCGTCCTCCGGCGCATTGGTGACGAAGTTGACGACGCCTTCCGGAAGACCGGCTTCCTGCAGCGCCGCGATGATCAGCCCATGCGTGCGCGGGCAGAGCTCGGAACCCTTCAGCACGACGGTGTTGCCGCAGGCGAGCGGCACCGCGATGGCACGCGTCGCGAGGATGACCGGCGCATTCCACGGCGCCATGCCGAGCACGACGCCGGCCGGCTGGCGCACCGCCATGGCGAGGCTGCCCGGCACATTGGAGGGGATGACCTCGCCGCTGATCTGCGTCGTCAGCGCCGCCGCCTCGATCAGCATGTCGGCGGCGAGATGGACGTTGAAGCCGGCCCAGATCGCCGACGCGCCCGTCTCGGCCGACATCGCGGCGGTGAAATCGGCAGCGCGGGCTTCCAGCGCATGCGCGCCCTTGACCAGCAATTCGCGGCGCTTCGCCGGCGGCGTCTGCGACCAGGCCGGGAAGGCGCGCGCCGCGGCCTCGACCGCAGCGCGGGCATCGTCCGGCGTCGCCGCGGCGGCGCGGCTGGCGACCGAGCCGTCGAGCGGATTGCGGCGCTCGAAGACGCGCCCGCCGGTCGCCGCGACCGCCTTGCCGCCGATCAGGAGATTGATGGTCTCGGTGCTGGTCATCATTCGATCCTCGACGCTCAGGCGATCACGATGTCGATCAGGTTCGGGCCGGAGGCCGCGAAGGCGGCGCGCAGGCACGGGGCGAGATCCTCGGGCCGCTCGACCCGCTCGCCCGGCACGCCCTGTCCACCCGCCAGTTGCGTGAAGTGGATGCCGGGCAATTCGGTCCCGGCCGGCTTGTCGTTCGGCGCGTAGCCAAAGACCGGCGCGAAATCCTGCAGCGCCGCATAACGGCGGTTGTTGAGGATCAGGAAGGTCATCGGCAGGTCGAGCTGCGCCGCGCTGTAGAGCGCCTGGATCGAATAGAGGCTGGAGCCGTCGCCGATCAGCGCGATCACGCGGCCCGGCAGCTTCATCCGTTGACGAGCCAGCGCGATGCCGACCGCCGCCGGCATGCTGTGGCCGAGCCCGCCGCTCGCCATGGTGTAGAAGCTGTCGGCGCCCTTCATCGGCAGATAGGTCTGGATGGTCGAGCGGGTGCTCGGCGCCTCCTCGACCACGACATCGTCGGCATGGCGTTCGCGGTCGATCACCGAGAGCGCATAGGCGGCTGACATCGGTACGCCGGGCTCCGGCACCGGCGGGATTGGACGGGACAGCGCCGCCTCGCGCCCGGCGCCGGGGGCGCTCGCGGCGAGCAGCGCCCGCACGCCGAGGTCGAGGCTGGCGACGACGCTGTCGCCGACCGGCGCCCAGGCCGCCTGCTGCGGATCGTCGACGATCTGCGCGAGCTGCGCACCCGGGGGGACATGCGGGCCGTTGCCCTCGACATGATAGGTGAAGGCCGGCGCACCGAGGACGAGGATGAAATCGTGCGGCGCGAGGCGCTCGACGATCTTCTCGCGCATTGCCGGCAGGAAGCCGCAGAATTGGGGATGGCGTTCGGGGAAGCCGCAGCGCGCACACATCGGCGGGACATAGACCGAGGCCTGATGACGCTCGGCCAGCGCAACGACATCGGCGACGGCCTGATCGCGTGCGACGCCGGCGCCGACGACGAAGGCCGGCCGCTTGCTGGCGTTGAGGCGTTTGGCGATCGCGGCGATCGCGTCCGGCGCCGGCGCGATCGCCTGGCTGACATGGCGCGGCAGGACGAGTTCGCCCGGCTGGTCCCAGTCATCGGCCGGGATCGAGATGAAGACCGGGCCGCGCGGCGGCTGCATCGCGATGTGATAGGCGCGCGCCAAAGCGAGCGGCAGGTCGGCGCCGCGCGCCGGCTCGATCGCCCATTTGACGTAAGGCTTCGGCAGTTCGGTCGCCTGCACCGAGGCGAGGAACGGGTCGAAGGGCAGGATCGAGCGCGCCTGCTGGCCGGCGGTGATCAGCAGCGGCGTCTGGTTCTTGAACGCCGTGAAGATATTGCCCATGGCGTGGCCGACGCCGGCGGCCGAGTGCAGGTTGACCAGCGCGGCATTGCGCGTCGCCTGGGCATAGCCGTCGGCCATACCGACCACGACCGCTTCCTGCAGGCCGAGCACATAGCGGAAATCTTCCGGGTACTCCCGGAACATCGGCAGTTCGGTCGAGCCGGGATTGCCGAACACCGTATCGATCCCGAGCTGGCGCAGCAGGTCGAGCACGGCGTCGCGGACGCTCGGACGGGAAGGGGAGGATGTGGTGTCGGCTGGCATGCGCGTCCCTCGGATCGCAGGCACTGTGGCGGCACATTGGCCATTGCTCAATTAGATGAAGCGACTAAGTATTATTCGCATGGCGAATATCGACACGATCGACCTGAACCTGCTGAGGCTGTTCGACGCGGTCTACCGCACCCGCAATGTCAGCCGCGCCGCCGAGGAACTCGGCCTGTCGCAGCCGGCGACGAGCCAGGCTCTGACGCGCCTGCGCCTGCTGCTGCGCGATCCGCTGTTCGAGCGCGTCGCCGGGGGCGTCAGGCCGACCGCCCGCTCCGAACGGCTGGCGCATTCGGTCCAGGCGGGGCTGGCTCTGCTGGAAGCCGGCTTGAACGAGGGTGAGCGCTTCGACCCCGCCACGACGGAGGCCGAGCTGCGCCTGCATCTCAGCGATATCGGCGAAGGCCGCTTCCTGCCGCCGCTGATGACCACTTTCCGCGAGATCGCGCCGAACCTGCGCATCACCGCGCGCGCCTGGACGCATGAGGCGATCTCCGAGGCGCTCGACAATGGCCAGTTGCATTTCGCGCTCGGCTTCCTCCCGACCGTCGGCGGCACCGCCCATGCCGAGATGCTGAGCGACCGCTACCAGATCTTCGTGCGCGCCGACCATCCGGTGACGCGCCAGGCCGTCGACGGCGCCTTGAGTGCTGAGGCGATCGCGAAGCTGGATTTCGTCGCCGTGCGCTCGCATGTCCAAACGCAGCGGATGCTGGAGATGCTGCATCTCGATCCGCGCATCCGGCTGGTCGTTTCAAGCTTCATGGCGCTGCCGCCGATCATCCGCGCCACCGACCTCGCCGTGCTGATGCCGCGCCAGATCGGCCTGCACCTCGAGCCGATCGGCGCCTTCGCGCTGCTCGAACCGGCGCTGCCGCAGCGCGATTTCAGTGTCGCGCTGCACTGGAGCCGGCGTCATGCCCAGAACGCCATGCTGCGCTGGGCGCGGGAGGTCATCCTGGAGCTGTTCCGCAATCGGCAACGAGTCGACCCTGGCGGCTAAGGCTGCCCGTTCGCTGCAGGCGAGGGTCGTCAGATCGGCTGTGCCCCGCGATAGCGCGCGAAGACGTTCTGCCGGCCGGCCGAGAAGACCACGACGTCATAAGTGTCCGGCGCCTGGCCCGGCACTTCCATGCCGGGCGAGCCGACTGGCATGCCGGCGACAGCGAGGCCGATCACTTTCGGCCGCTCGGTCAGCAGGCGCTTGATAGCCTGCGTCGGAACATGGCCTTCCAGCACATAGCCGCCGATTTCGGCGGTGTGGCAGGAGGCGAGCGCATCGGGCACTCCGAGCCTCAGCTTGAGCGGTGCGACGTCCGCAACCTCGATCACCTCGACCGCAAAGCCGGCCGCCTGCGCATGCTTGACCCAATTGCCGCAGCAGCCGCAGTTCGGATCGCGCGTCACGATCATCTTGGGCAAGCTCTCGGCGGCATCAGCGGGTCGCGGCAGCCCGCATGCGGCGGCGCCGAAAAGCAGCGCGCGGCGGGAGAGGGTGAATTCGTTCGCCATGCTCAGCCTCAAGCGACCAGTTCCTCGCCCGGCGTATAACCGGCGGAGGTGATGGCTGACCTGATCGCGGCGACATCGGTGCTGCCCTGCACGCTGACCAGTTTCGAGCCGGGATCGGCGCTGACGCAGGTGCCGGGGACCTTGCTCTCGACCGCCTGCTTGATCGCGCCGCCGCAGTGGCCGCAGGCCATGTCCTCGACGCGAAAGCTGATCGCCCTGCCGGGGGCGGGCGTTACGGCCGAGGTGGTGGTCGAATGCTGCTGGCAGGAGCACATGGCTGCACGGTCCTTCGCGTGACGATGGCCGCACCCTGCACCTTCCAACGGTGGTAAGGTCAAGCGTCTTTCCGACCTTGCCGCACCGGCGTCGACCTCACACGCCGTTCCGGACGGCGCGGAACTGGGCGAGGAAGGCCTGCGGCTCGGGCAGCGAGGCCATGCGCGCGACCTCGCGCTCCTTGGGCGGCTTCGCGGCCAGCCCGGTGGCGCTGGTCGGGAAGAACTGGATCGCCGGGGTGCCCTCGATGCCGTAGTGCTTCGCCAGCGCCTTCTCGGTCAGCTTGCCGCCATCGAAATCGGTGACCTCGCGGGCGCCGAGGATGTTGAGATGCAGCACCGCGAAATTGTCGCGGATATAGCTTTCGATCGCCGGGTCGGCGAGATGGACCTCGTGCATGCGTCGGCAGGCCGGGCAATTGCGCAGGCCCCAGAGGATGACGAAGCGCTTGCCGCCTTGGCTCGCATTGGTCAGGTCGTCGGCGAGATCGAGGAAGCTTTCGAGATACCAGTCCTCCTGGTAGAGCCCGTCCTCGCCGAGCTTCGCCTTGGCCAGGGCCGGCGATGCCGCCATGGCCACGATCGTGCTCGCCAGCATGCCGCGTCGTGTGATCATGGCGTCGCCTCCGCACCGAGCCTCAGCGGGCTCTGGTATAAACATATGAATACGACTATGTTCGGCCAATGATTGCAAGCGGCCGATATCGCGCGGGGCTGGTGGTGGCGTTCACGTTGCCGCTACTGCTGTCGCTGCCGGCCTTCGCCGCCGAGCTCGTGATGTACACGCGCAATGGCTGCCCCTTCTGCGTCCGCTTCGAGCGCGAGGTCGCGCCGGTCTACGCGAAAACGCCGGAGGGCAAGGCCGCGCCGCTTCGGCGGATCGAGCTGCCGGCCGGCGGCGTCCGCAGCGAAGGCCTGCTGGAGCCCGTTACCGCGACGCCCACCTTCGTGCTGATGGACAACGACAAGGAAGTCGGCCGCATCACCGGCTATCTCAACGACGACATGTTCTGGGGTTTGCTCGGACGGCTGGTTGCTGTCATTGAGTCACCCGACCAGGTTCAACGATCAGGCACACGGACCCAATGACCGCGATCGTCTCGAAAGCGCTTGAAACCGAACTGCGCGACGGCGCCGAGTTCTCGCCCGAGCTCGACCAGCTGATGCGCAAGGCCCGCAAGGCCAGCGATTTCCTCAAAGCCCTCTCGCATGAGAACCGGCTGCTGCTGCTCTGCCTGCTGGCCGAGCGGGAGCGCACCGTCACCGAGCTCGAGAACCTGCTCTCGCTGCGCCAGCCCATGGTCTCGCAGCAGCTCGCGCGCCTGCGCCTCGACCAGCTCGTCACCACCCGCCGCGACGGCAAGGCGATCTATTACAGCCTCGCCAGCGACGATGTCCGGCGCGTCATCGCCGTGATCTACGACATCTTCTGCAATCCGCCCGGACCCGAAGCCGGGCAATCGTGAGCAACGATAGCCGCCAGCGGCGCCTGCCATGATCGAACTGCCGGCCTGGGGCGCGGCATTGGCGGGTGTCGGCGTCGGCGCGGCCTGCGGCTTCACCGTCCGCCGGGCGCGGCTGTGCTCCTTCGGCGCGGTCGAGGATGCCTGGATGGGGGGCGACACCCGGCGCCTGCGGATCTTCGGCCTCGCTTTGGCGATCGCACTGATCGGCACGCAGGCGCTGATCGGGCTGCATCTGCTCGATCCAGCCAACTCGACCTATGTCCAGCCGGCGCTGCCCTGGCTGTCGATTGCGGTCGGCAGCACGCTGTTCGGCCTCGGCATGGCGCTGGTCGGCACCTGCGGCTTCGGCTCGCTGATCCGGCTCGGCGCGGGCGACCTGCGCAGCCTGATCGTGATGATGGTCTTCGGCGCGGTCGCCTATGCGACGTTGCGCGGCATGTTCGCCCCGATCCGGATCGAGGTGCTGGAGAAGGTCTACTGGCCACTGCCCGGCGGCCTCAAGGGCGACCTCGCCGGCATCCTGACCTATCTCGGTGCCCCGGCTGCACGTGTCCTGATTACCGCTGCCGGTGCGCTGGTCCTGATCGCGATCGTCGCCATCGATCCGCGCCTGCGCCGTTCGCCGCGGCTGCTGCTCGCCGGCGCGACGCTCGGCCTCGCCGTCGTCGCGGGCTGGTGGGTGACGGGCGTGGCGGTCGATGCCTTCGACACGGTCCCGCGGGCGCAGAGCCTGACCTTCGTCTCGCCGGTCGGCCGGGCGCTCTATGCCGTGCTCAGCGTGCCCTCCGCCCTGCTCGAATTCGGCATCGGCACGCTTGCGGGCGTGACGCTCGGCTCGTTCCTGTCGGCGCTCTACGACCGGGAGTTCCGCTGGGAGGCCTTCGACGACGACCGCGAGATGCGCCGCCACCTGCTCGGCGCCGTGCTGATGGGCGGCGGCGGCGTGCTCGCCGGCGGCTGCACGATCGGGCAGGGCATCTCGGCCGGCTCGATGCTGGCGCTGTCCTGGCCGCTGGCGATCGCCGGCATGATGATCGGCGCGCGCATCGGCATCGCCTTTCTGGTGGAAGGCTCGATCAGGGGGCTGTGGCAGCGCGGCTGACGGCCTGCGCCGGCGCGCAATAGAGCGCGTGCAGCGTCTCCAGCACCGCCTTCGCCTCATCGCTCGCGAGCGAGAAGACGACCGCGACGCCGCGGCGCTGCGCGGCGATCAACCCGAGCCTGCGCAGCTGTGCTAGATGCGATGCGACACCCCCCGGGCTGAGACCGGTGACCCCGGCGAGTTCGGCGGCGCCGGCCTCGCCCTCTACCAGCCTGCAGAGGATGGCGAGCCGACGCGGGCTCGCCATGGCGGCGAGAAGCGCGGCCGCCTCTTCGATTGGCGGGCCAGCGGATGCTTCGGTGCGGAACAGAATGCCGGTTGACATATATCTTTTTCTATATATATGATATTTACAATTCAATAACGCTGGAGTCGGCCATGGTCAATGTCGGTTCTCTCGATCGGGCGCTTCGCTTCATTTTCGGCGCAGTGCTGGTCGCAACTGCCTTCCTGCCGCCGCTCTCCGGCTGGGTCGCGCCGCTCGGCGCCTGGAAATACGCGCTCACGGCCTGGGGCGCGGTCATGCTGCTCACGGCCACGTTTCGCGTCTGCCCGGCCTACACCCTGCTCGGCATCCGGACCTGCCCGGCGGAGCGGCGCTGAGATGATCGAGACGGCGTTCACGCCCATCGCGTCGCTCGCCGGCGGCGCCCTGATCGGCCTCGCGGCCGTCCTGCTGATGCTGTTCCAGGGGCGGATCGCCGGGATCAGCGGCATCGTCTCGCGCCTGCTGCCGCCGGAGGTAGATGGAGAGACGGCAGGCCGGCTGGCCTTTGTCGCCGGCCTCGTGCTCGCCCCGCTCGTCGCCTATGCTGCGGGATCGGCGTGGCCGGTTCCGCAGATCGCGGCGACGATCCCGGTGCTCGTCGTCGCCGGCCTGCTGGTCGGCTTCGGCTCGGTCTGGGGCAATGGGTGCACCTCCGGCCATGGCATTTGCGGCCTGTCGCGCCTGTCGCTGCGCTCGCTGATCGCCGTCGCGACCTTCATGGCGAGCGCCATCGCGACCGTCTTCGTCGTCCGGCACCTGCTCTGAGGCCGTCCATGTCGATCCTCGTGCAATTCGCCGTCGGACTGATCTTCGGCCTAGGGCTGATCCTAGCCGGCATGGCGAACCCGGCGAAGGTGCTGAACTTCCTCGACCTCGCCGCCATCCCCGCCGGGCGCTGGGACGCCAGCCTGATCTTCGTCATGGCCGGCGGCATCGCCGTCACCATGCTCGGCTACCGGCTCGCCTTCCGGCGCGAGCGCCCGCTGCTGGCGGCGCGCTTCGCGCTGCCGGGCGCCAGCAGGCCCGATACGCGGCTGGTGACGGGTGCTGCACTGTTTGGCATCGGCTGGGGGCTCGCGGGTTTCTGCCCCGGCCCGGCGCTGACCGCCGCCCTGACCGGCGGCGTGCCGGCGCTGATCTTCCTGGCGGCGATGCTCGCCGGCATGGCGCTCGCCCGCCGGCTCGCCGCGGCGACCGCCGTTTCCATCGCTCCGGTCGAGCTCAGGAGAGAATCATGAGCGCGATCCCGCACCTGGTCGACCCGTCGACCAAGCCTGAGGTCACCGCCTTCTTCGACGGGCAAACCAACACAGTCAGCTACGTCGTGAAGGACCCCGGTTCGAACATCTGCGCCATCGTCGATTCGGTGATGGACATCGACTACGCCGCCGGCCGCATCACCTATGATTCAGCCGACAAGATCATCGCCTACGTCCATGAACACGAACTCGCGGTCGAATGGCTGATCGAAACCCATGTCCATGCCGATCACCTGTCCGGCGCTCCGTATCTCCAGGGCAAGCTGGGCGGCAAGATCGGCATCGGCGAGCGCATCACGGTCGTGCAGGAGACCTTCGGCAAGGTCTTCAACGAAGGCACCGCGTTCCAGCGCGACGGCAGCCAGTTCGACCGCCTGTTCGCCGATGGCGACAGCTATTTGATCGGCGGCCTGAAGGCCTTCGCCATGCATACGCCGGGCCATACCCCGGCCTGCATGACTCATGTGGTCGGAGACGCCGCCTTTGTCGGCGACACGCTGTTCATGCCGGATGGTGGCTCGGCCCGGGCCGACTTTCCGGGCGGCGATGCACGCACGCTCTACCGCTCGATCCAGCGGGTGCTGGCGCTGCCGCCGCAGACCCGCCTGTTCATGTGCCATGATTATGGCCCAAACGGCCGTGAGATCCGCTGGGAGACGACGGTCGCCGAGCAGCACGAGCACAACATCCATGTCCGCGACGGCATCGGCGAGGACGAGTTCGTCGCGATGCGCGAGGCGCGCGATGCAACGCTCGCCATGCCCAGGCTGATCATCCCCTCGCTGCAGGTGAACATGAAGGCCGGCGAACTGCCGCAGCCGGACGAGAGCGGCAAGCGCTTCCTCAGGGTCCCGCTGAACACGCTCTGACAGGCTCGTCAGGTGGCGACGAAGCGGTAGGCCGTGCCCTGCCGCTCGACGCGGCCGACGGCGCCGGGCAGGTGGTAGCCGATGATCTGCGTCTTGTCCTGGGCAAGCCGGTCGAGCAGCTTGCGCCGCGTCGCGACGGCGAGATCGGCATCATGGTCGGAGGCCGGCCGCCAGTCCGGGCGGGCGAACGAGATCAGCGGATGCGTCAGCGCATCGCCCAGTACCATGACCGGACCGCCGGCCGCCTCGATGGCGAAGGAGACATGGCCGGGCGTGTGGCCGGGCGTCGCCACCGCCTCGATGCCGGGCAGCCACTCGCGACCGGGTTCCAGCCGCTCGAGCTTGTCGCCGAGCTCCTTGGCGATGCGCTGCGCCCCGGCGGCGAAGGCGTGCCGGTCCTCGGGCAGTCCCGCATAGACCTTGGGGTCGGTCCAGAAGCCGATCTCGGGCGCGGCCACCAGCCAGCGGGCATTGGCAAAGAGCGGGCTGTCGAATTCGTCGAGCGCGCCCCAGAAATGGTCGGGATGGAGATGGGTGAACAGCACATGCGTCACCGCATCGGGCTCGATCCCGGCCGTCTTCAGACTCTCGGCGAGCTTGCCGGAGCCAGCCAGGAAGTTCGCGCCGGAGCCGCAATCGAACAGGATGACGTCCTTGCCGCGCCTCAGGCAGGTGACGTTGAGGACCGAGCGCGTCGGCCCGGCCTGCTTCGCCTCGGCGGCGAGTTCGGCCTGAGGAATGTCGCGCGCCAGCATGGAGAGCGGCAATTCGAAGCTGCCGTCGCTGAGGACGGTCAGCGTCTCCTCGCCGGAGCCGAGCGTCGCCACGACCTGCGCCAGGGCCGGTGAGGCCAGGGCGCAGGCGCCGGCGGTTAGGAACAGGCGGCGCGTCAGCATGGAGCGCTCCGAGACCTACTTGTTCACCGGCGATTCCGGATCGAACAGATAGGCCATCACGTCCTTGATCTGCTGCTCGTCCAGAACCTTGTTGACGCCGAAGCGCGGCATGTTCGAGCAGGGCACCACCGCCATCGAATTGTAGATCTTGGTGTAGGCGTCCTTGATCGTCTCGGGATCGTATTTGCGATCCTTGCCATAGGCGGACAGGCTCGGGCCGAGCGTGCCGTAGCTGACCTCCTTCGGATCGAGCTGATGGCAGGCGAAGCAGTTGCCGCCGGCGACCGTGCCGGGCGGATCGGAAAACTGGCCGCCGCGGCCGTTATTGGCGACCTGATAGCCCTTCTTCCAGTCGCCGAGGAACTTGCCGTCGGCGGGATAGACGACGCGGGCGCTCTCGCGCTTCAGCATCGCCTCGGATTCGGCCGAGGACGGGTTGTTGCGCGTCGTGTTGCAGACGGCGAGCGACTCGTCCGGCTTGATCCTGGCCTGCCATTCGGCCGAGGCCTTGCCGAAGGTCGACTTGATGTAGGTGTCGATGACAGCCTGCGGCGGGCGGTCCTGGGCGGTGGCCGAGCCCGCAGCGAGCAGCAGGGCCGCCAGGGGCATGAATGTCCTGATCATCACGTTTCCCCTCAGCGCTTGATCGACGGAACCTTGATCTCGCCGCCTTCGGCCTGCTTCTGCAGGAAGACGGTGAGCGCGGTCAGGGCTTCCGAGCCGTATTCCGGCACCGGCCAGCGCTGCTGGCGATAGCAGTCCCAGAGCCGGTGCTGCATCGTCCGGAGCGCGCTCTGCGAGACCCGGTAGGTCGGCCAGGAGCCCATCGTCTCCTGCGCGGTCTTGCCCTTGACCGAGAGGTTGGGCAGGCCCTGCAGGCGGATGCGCTTGCCTTCCTCGGCATGGCAGGTGGCGCAGGAGAAGTCGTTGACGCCGCCGCGGGTGTAGAACAGGGCCTCGCCGACCGCCGCCATCTCCTTCTCCTTGGGATGGGAGAGCTGCGGCTGGATCTTCATATCGCTCGACTTGTTGGCGATGAAGGCGACGAGGTCTTCCATGTCCGAGGCCCGGGCCGGGCCCGAGAAGCGGCGCAGCACGACTTCCTTGGTGTCGAGCCCCTGCAGCTTGTCCATGCACCAGAGCAGGCGCTGCTCGGTGTCCATCACCTTGTCGGCGTCGGCGAAATAGCGCGGCAGCTTGGCGAAGGCGCCTTCGAGCTTGCCTGGCCCCTCGCCGAGATCGCAGCCTTCAAGCGACACGCCCTTGGTTCCGCGCTTCTCGGCCCACAGCGCCTCGCCACGATCGACCGC
Organism: Methylobacterium sp.; assembly: GCA_013823325.1. Lineage (GTDB taxonomy): Bacteria > Pseudomonadota > Alphaproteobacteria > Rhizobiales > Beijerinckiaceae > Allobosea > Allobosea vestrisii. The sequence goes on along the minus strand of PNLY01000064.1, from coordinate 7,656 downwards.
GAGGAATCCCGGATTCGAGAACGGATCGGAGAGCATCTGGCGATAGCGCTCGATCTCCTTCTCGCTGTCGTCCTGCGGCGGCGACTGCGCGGTCAGCGGTCCGGCCGCCAGTGTCATGACGGCCGCCAATGCAGCCGCTCCGAGGATCGGAAGCTTCATCCCTAGCCCTTTCGTTTCCCGGAGCCCGTTCGGATCGCTTGCAGGGCAAGCGGTCGATCAAACGGTCTCCCCCTTTTCTTCTGGACCGCTTATCCTGCGATCCTCGATGCCGGCCCTGTCGGGGGCTTTACATTCACAAAAAACAATATCACGATACGTGCAAATGATTGGCGACCCGGCGCGGCGCCGTCAAGCGTTAAAACGAGACGAATTCCAGGGAGGAGCCCCGCATGCAGATCCAACCGTCGACGCTGTCGCGCCGCGATGCGGTGAAGGCCGCGGCCTGGGCTCTCGCCGCGGCCGCGATTGCGCCGAAGCTCGCCTTCGCCGACGAGAAGACCGTCGCCGCCGAGATCAAGAAGCTCTATGGCGACAAGCCAATGGCCTCCGGCAAGATCAAGCTCGACGTGCCCGAGATCGCCGAGAACGGTCTGGTCGTGCCGATCAATGTCGAGATCGAGAGCCCGATGACCGAGGCCGACTACGTCAAGGCCGTGCACGTCTTCGCCGAGGGCAATCCGCAGCCGGGCGTTGTCAGCTACCAGTTCACCCCGGCCTGCGGAAAGGCTTCGGCCGCGACGCGCATGCGCCTGGCCCAGACGCAGGACATCATCTGCGTCGCCGAGATGTCGAACGGCGCGCTGCACACGGCCAAGGCCAACATCAAGGTCACGATCGGCGGCTGCGGCGGCTGACGCCCGGCATCGTCATCGAACAGAACAAGGCGAGGAAGCATCCATGACCACCAAGCCCACGCCCCGCGTGCGCGTTCCGGCCAAGGCCGCCGCCGGCGAGATGATCGAGATCAAGACGCTGATCTCGCACGAGATGGAATCCGGCCAGCGCAAGGACGCCGAGGGCAAGACCATCCCGCGCCAGATCATCAACAAGTTCTCGGCGAGCTTCAACGGCAAGCCGGTGTTCTCGGCCGACTGGTTCCCGGCGATCTCGGCCAACCCCTACCAGTCCTTCTTCTTCAAGGCGACGGAATCAGGTGAATTCACTTTCACCTGGAAGGATGACAACGGCTCCGAATACACCGCCAAGAACAAGCTGACGGTCGGCTGAGCTTTAAGGCATCGTATCGCCGCCGGCTTCGGCGGCGTCTCCGTTTCGTATTCCCTGGATCGCGATGTGCGCGCATCCAAAGGATGAGTCATGATCTCAAGACGAGACTTCCTGCAGGCGACGGCGGTCGCCGCGGCTCTGACGGCCGGTTCCGGCCTCGGCCCGCTCGGGCGCGCTGCCGCCCAGCAGAAGCTGTCGCAGGCCGATATCCTGCGCTTCGAGCCGCAGGGCCAGGTCACCATCCTGCATGTGGCCGATATCCACGCCCAGCTGATGCCCCTGCAATTCCGCGAGCCGGCGGTCAATCTCGGCGTCGGCGAGGTCAAGGGCCTGCCGCCGCATCTGACCGACGCGGCCTTCCGCGAGCATTTCAAGATCGCCGCCGGCTCGGCCGACGCCTTCGCGCTGACTTCGGACGACTTCGTCGCGCTCGCTCGTAATTACGGCCGGATGGGCGGGCTCGACCGGATCGCGACGCTGGTCCAGGCGGTTCGGGCCGAGCGCGGCGACGACAAGGTCCTGCTGCTCGACGGCGGCGACACCTGGCAGGGCAGCTGGAGCGCGCTCCAGACCAAGGGCCAGGACATGGTCGAGGTGATGTCGGCGCTGAAGCTCGACGCCATGACCTCGCATTGGGAGTTCACCCTCGGCGCCGAGCGCGTCAAGGAGATCGTCGAGGCTGCGCCCTTCGCCTTCCTCGCTCAGAACATCCGCGACAAGGAATGGAACGAGCCGGTCTTTCCGCCCCGAAAGGTCTTCGAGAAGGGCGGCGTCAAGGTCGCGGTGATCGGCCAGGCGCTGCCGCGCACCGCCGTCGCCAATCCGCGCTGGATGTTCCCGGACTGGGAATTCGGCATCCGCGAGGAGGAAATCCAGAAGCAGGTCGAGGAAGCTCGCGCGGAAGGCGCGGCGATCGTCGTGCTGCTCTCGCATGACGGCTTCGATGTCGACCGCAAGCTGGCGAGCCGGGTCAAGGGCATCGACGTCATCCTGACCGCCCATACCCATGACGCCATGCCGGGCCTGATCCGGGTCGGGCAGACCGCGCTCGTCGCCTCCGGCTCGCACGGCAAGTTTGTCTCGCGCCTCGACATCGCGGTGAAGGACGGCAAGGTCGCCGATATCCGCTTCAAGCTGATGCCGGTCTTCGCCGATGCGATCGCGCCCGATCAGGAGATGGCGACGCTGGTGACCAAGCTGCGCGCGCCTTATGCCGCCGAACTGGCGAAGGAGATCGGCCGCACCGAGTCGCTGCTCTACCGGCGCGGCAATTTCAACGGCAGCTTCGACGATTTGATCTGCGACGCCATGCTGTCGCAGCGCGACGCCGAGATCGCGCTCTCGCCCGGCTTCCGCTGGGGCGGCTCGCTGCTGCCGGGCGAGGCGATCACCTGGGAGGCGATCACCAACGCGACCGCGATCACTTATCCGAACTGCTACCGGATGGAGATGACCGGCGCGCAGCTCAAGGAGATCCTCGAGGACGTCGCCGACAACATCTTCCACCCCGACCCCTATTTCCAGGGCGGCGGCGACATGGTCCGGATCGGCGGCATGGGCTACGCCATCGATGTCGGCAAGCCGATGGGCAGCCGCATCTCCGGCCTCACCCACCTCAAATCCGGCAAACCGATCGATGCCTCCCGCAAATACGTCGTCGCCGGCTGGGCCAGCGTCAACGAGGGCACGCAGGGGCCGCCGATCTGGGACGTGGTGCGCGACCACGTCGCCGCGGCCAAGACCATCACCATCAAGCCGAACGACGCCGTGAAGGTGAGTGGGGCATGAGCGCCTCCGCCATGACGGTCGTCGAAAGCCAAGGAGACGAGGCATGACCTCTCCCGCAAAACCCGATGCGCTCAGCCGCCGCCGCTTCCTCGGCGGGGCGGCGGTTGCCGGAGCCGGCCTCGCCGGCGCAGGTGCCGTCCGCGCCGAAGCCGGCAAGCCCGATCCGCTGATCACCGAGGTCCAGGACTGGAGCCGCTATCTCGGCGAGGGCGTCGACAAGCGGCCCTATGGCACGCCGTCGCGCTTCGAGAAGAACGTCATCCGCCGCGACGTCTCCTGGCTGACGGCCTCGCCGGAATCCTCGGTCAACTTCACGCCGCTGCACGAGCTCGACGGGATCATCACCCCCTCGGGCCTGTGCTTCGAGCGCCATCATGGTGGGATCGCCGACATCGACCCGGCCAATCACCGCCTGATGATCCACGGCCTCGTCGACAAGCCGCTGGTCTTCACCATGGAAGACATCAGGCGGATGCCGCGGCAGAACCGCATCCACTTCCTCGAATGCGCCGCGAATTCCGGCATGGAGTGGCGCGGCGCGCAGCTCAATGGCTGCCAGTTCACCCACGGCATGGTCCACAACGTCATGTATACCGGCGTGCCGCTGAAGCTGCTGCTGGCCGAGGCGGGGGTGAAGGCCAATGCGAAATGGCTGCTGCTGGAAGGTGCCGATTCCTCCGGCATGAACCGCTCGCTGCCGATCGAGAAGGCGCTCGACGACGTGCTCATCGCCTTCGCCATGAACGGCGAGGCGCTGCGGCCCGAGCAGGGCTATCCGCTGCGCGCCGTCATCCCAGGCTGGGAGGGCAATCTCTGGGTCAAATGGCTCCGGCGCATCGAAGTCGGCGACATGCCCTGGCAGGCGCGCGAGGAGACCTCGAAATACACCGACCTGCTGGCCGATGGGCGCTCGCGCCGCTTCACCTTCTTCATGGACGCCAAATCGGTAGTGACGAACCCGTCGCCGCAGGCGCCGCTGAAGCAGAAGGGCCGCAATGTCCTCTCCGGACTCGCCTGGTCGGGTCGCGGGACGATCAAACGCGTCGACGTCACCCTCGACGGCGGCAGGAACTGGCAGCACGCCAGGATCGACGGGCCGGTGCTCGATAAGTCGCTGACCCGCTTCTATGTCGATTTCGACTGGAACGGGCAGGATCTCTTGATCCAGTCGCGAGCCATGGATTCGACCGGCTATCTCCAGCCGACCAAGGAGGAGCTGCGCAAGATCCGCGGCACCAACTCGATCTACCACAACAACGGCATCCAGACTTGGCATGTGAAGGCGAACGGGGAGACCGAAAATGTCGAGATCGGTTAATCCTGTCCTGCTCGCCGGGCTCGCGGCGATGGCCGTCCTGGCGGCCGCGCCGCTGATCGCCCAGACCAAGCCGGCGGCCAAGCACGCACAGGCGCATCCGCCCGCCAAGACCGCGCCTGCTCCCGCACCGGCCGCCAAGCTCGGCCTCGGCCGCGAGGCGCTGCCCGAGGAGATCAAGGCCTGGGACATCTCGGTGCGGCCCGACGGCAAGGGCCTTCCGCCCGGCAAGGGCACGGTCAAACAAGGCGACGAGATCTTCCAGGCGCAATGCGCCAGCTGCCATGGCGAGTTCGGCCAGGGCAATGGTCGCTGGCCGGTGCTGGCCGGTGGCATGGGCTCGCTCAAATCCGACCGGCCCGAGAAAACGATCGGCTCGTTCTGGCCTGATCTCTCGACCGTGTTCGACTATGTCCGCCGCGCCATGCCCTATGGCAACGCCCAGTCGCTCTCGCCGGACGAGCTCTACGCCGTCACCGCCTATCTGCTCTATCTGAACGACATCGTGAAGGACGAGGACTTCGAACTGTCCGATAAGAACTTTACCTCTGTGAAGCTGCCGAACGCGGCCGCCTTCTACGATGACGATCGCGAAACTACGGAGAAGGCCTTCTGGGGCAAGGAGCCGTGCATGACCAACTGCAAGCCTGAGGTGAAGATCACCGGACGGGCGGTGATCCTCGACGTGACGCCGGATTCAAAGACGGCGCCAAAGGTCGACTGATGCGCGGAGCCGGCGCCGTCCGTCTCGCGGTGCTCGGCTTCGTCCTGGCCTGCGCACCGGCGAACGCCGCCGGGGACAGGGCGCTGGGGGAGTATCTCTCGTCGGAATGCACCAGCTGCCACCAGAGCAGCGGCAGGCAGGTCGGCGGCATCCCGGCGATCATCGGCCATCCGGCCGAGCAGTTCGTCGCGCTGATGAACGCCTATCGTGGGCGTCAGCGCGACAATCAGGTGATGCAGGCGATCGCCGCTAAGCTCTCCAGCGAGGAGATCGCGGCGCTGGCGGCCTATTACGAGAGCCTCAAACCCAATCCATAGCCGGGCATATGGCCCGAGCCGAGGAGGACATGATGTCGGAGGAAACCCAACAGGCTTCGCGCCGGGCACTGATGCTGGCGGCGGCCAGCGGTGTCGTCGCGGCCGCCACGCCCGTCCTCGCCGCACCGCGGCAGACGGCGCTCGCCGACCTCAAGAAGGAGGCCGACGTCGCCTGCCTCTACCATTGCGATTTCGGCGAGCCGCAGCGCTTCATCCAGATGCTGCAGAACATCGCCAACCACTATTCCGCCTATGGCGCCGACCCGTTCGCGCTGCAGCTCGCCATCGTCGCGCATGGCGCCGGCGTGAAGTTCTTCCTGGAAAACCTCGACGGCACGAGCTGGAGCGAGGAAGCCGCCACGGTCCCGAAGATCTTCGAGCGCGTCGAGGACGTCGCCAAGAACGGGCTGAAGGTCCATCTGTGCGAGATCACCTTCTCCCGCCTCAAGATCGACAAGAGCAAGGCGCGCAAGGCCGAGTTCGTCGGCTTCGTGCCATCGGGCGTCGCGGCCGTCGCCGCGATGCAAGCCAAGGGCTTCGCCTATCTGAAGGTCGGATAGGGCCCGCAGAAGGCCTGCCGCCAATCATGGGAAGGGGAGAGGGAACCATGTCGACCAGCCGCCGCAGATTCCTGTCGGGCCTTGCCGCCGCCGGCAGCTTCGCCATCGCCTCGCCTGCCGTGCTCGGCCAGGGCAAGCCGCGCGTCGTGGTGATCGGCGGCGGAGCCGGCGGCGCGACCGCGGCGCGGTACATCGCCAAGGATTCGAACGGTGCCATCGCTGTGACGCTGGTCGAGGAGAACGAGGTCTACCAGACCTGCTTCCACTCCAACCTCTTCATCGGCGGCTTCAAGAGCTATGACGAGATCAGCCATCGCTACGACGCGCTGGCGAAGAACCATGGCATCACGCTCGCCCGCGCCCGCGCCACGCAGATCGATCGCGACAAGAAGGAGGTCGTGCTCTCGACCGGCGATCGCCTGCCTTATGACCGCCTTGTGGTCTCGCCCGGGATCGACCTGAAATACGATTCCGTCCCCGGCTGGTCGAAGGAATCAGAGGAGGCGATGCCGCATGGCTGGAAGCCGGGCCGGCAGACGCAATTGATCAGGCAGAAGCTCGAGGCGGTGCCAAATGGCGGCACGATCGTGATGATCGCCCCGCCCAATCCTTATCGCTGCCCGCCCGGCCCCTATGAGCGCGCCTCGATGTTCGCCCATGTGCTCAAGGCGAGTGGCAAGCGCGACTGCAAGATCTTCATCCTCGACCCGAAGGACAGTTTCTCGAAGCAGGGCGTCTTCCAGGAAGGCTGGGAGAAGCATTATGGTGCGATGATCGAATGGCTCGGGCCGAAGGTGCATGACGGCATCAAATCGGTCGATCCCAAGACCAACACCGTCGTCACCGGCTTCGAGACCTATAAGGACTGCGCCTTCGTCAACGTCGTCCCGGCGCAGATGGCCGGCGAGATCGCCCGCTCCGCCGGACTGGCGCCGGCCGGCGGCTACTGCACGATCGACCCCGCCTCGATGAAGTCGGCCGCCGATCCCAACATCTTCGTGCTCGGCGATGCCTGCATCGCCGGCGACATGCCGAAGTCCGCCTTCGCTGCCAACAGTCAGGCCAAGGTCGCAGCGATGGTGATCCGCGGCGAGCTCGCCGGCGCCCGCACCTTCCCGGCGCGCTACATCAACACCTGCTGGTCGCTGATCGAGACCGACGACACCATCAAGGTCGGCGGCCGCTACGAGCCCAAGGACGGTAAGATCGCGGCAAGCGAAACCTTCGTCTCCCAGCCGCGCGAGAGCGCCGAATTGCGCAAGGAGAACCAGGCCGAGAACATCGGCTGGTATGCGGCGATCTCCGCCGACATGTTCAGCTGAAGCCCGCTCACCGCGCCGTCGCCTCGCGTGGCGGTGCCAACCCTCCACAGATCAAGGTCTCATATATGAAACTGCCTGTCGTCGCTGCTGCCTTCGCCGCCGCCTTCCTCACGACCAGCGCCCGGGCGCAGGACATCTCGGCCGGCGAGCGCTCATGGAACAAGTGCCGGGCCTGCCACCAGATCGGCGAGGGCGCCAAGAATCTGGTCGGCCCGCAGCTCAACGGGCTGTTCGGGCGCCATACCGGCGCGGTCGAGGGCTACAGCTATTCGACCGCCAACAAGGCCGCGAACATCACTTGGGACGAGGCGGTGTTCGCCGAGTACATCAAGGACCCGAAGGCCAAGATCCCCGGCACCAAGATGGTCTTCGCCGGCATCAAGAACGACAAGGAAATCGCCGA